>NZ_SMKI01000506.1 GCF_004348415.1 Streptomyces hainanensis | reverse complement strand
GTGTAGGGGCCGGTGGCCGGGTGCGGGTAGCCGTAGCCGCCGGGCGGCGGCGACTGCACCGGCGGGTAGCCGTACCCGGACGGCGGGGCCGTGGCGGGCGGCCCGAGCGTCGGCTGCCCGATCTCGGTGGCCTGCACCGGCTCCTCGGAGTCGAGGAGCCCGACGGCGTGCCGGCCGAGTTGGGCGACGAGCGCGCCGGGCAGCCAGGGCTCGCGGCCGTCGTCGGGTATGTCGGTGAACTGGTGGAGCTGGTCGAGGGAGGGGCGTTGGGCCGGGTCCTGCGCCAGGCAGCTCTCGATCAGCGGGTGGAGGCTCTCCGGCACCCCGTCCAGGCTGTACTGCCCCTGGACGATGGCCAGCATCAGCGCGGTCATCGGCGCGTTCGCGTCGCCGAAGGGGGTGCGGCCGGTGGCGGCGAAGGTGAGGACGGAGCCGAGGCAGAAGATGTCGCTCGCGACGGTCAGGGTCTCGCCGCGGCACTGCTCGGGCGACATGAAGCCGGGGGAGCCGACGGCGGCGCCGGTCCTGGTGAGGCCCTCGCCGCTCTCCAGCGCGCGGGCGATGCCGAAGTCGATGACGCGCGGGCCGTCGATCGTGATCATCACGTTGGACGGCTTGAGGTCGCGGTGCACGAGGCCGGCGCCGTGGATGTCACCCAGCGCCTTCACCAGGCCGTTGGCCAGGATGAAGAGGGTGCGCTCCGGCAGCGGGCCGTAGGAGTTCGTGATCACGTCGTGGAGCGAGGGCCCGGCGACGTAGCCGGTGGCCACCCACGGGGTCTGGGCCTCCGTGTCGGCGTCCAGCACGGGCGCCGTCCAGTCGCCGCCGACCCGACGGGCGGCGTCCACCTCGTGCTGGAAGCGCTGCCGGAACTCCGGCTGCGCGGCCAGCTCCGGCTGGACCAGTTTGACGGCCACGGTGCGACCGCGGTCCGAGCGCGCGAGATAGACACTGCCCATCCCGCCGGCGCCCAGCTTCCCCAGCAACCGGTACTGGCCGACCCGTCGCGGGTCCGTCGGGCCGAGCGGCTTCATCCGAACTACTCCTCTTTCGCCCCCGTGCACCCCGGTGGAACACCGGAGCGGTTGGCACGCCTTACTCCCGGAACTCGTGAAGGGGGACCGGGTGGGTGCCACACTCGGTTCCCTCTGTGACTATCACGTTGTTTTCGTGTGATCGGTTCAGTGACGGGCCCGGGCGTGTACCGTACCCGGTCGCCCCTCGGACACCTGCACGAGGGCCGCAGAGTGGCGTGACGCAGCTCACAACGAGCGGGTGCCGGCGGTCAGTCGGCGCGCTCGTACCTGCCCTGGGAATCGGTGTCGGTGTTCTCCAGCCAGGCGATGGTGAGATCGCCGCCCACGCCGTTGACCCACATCCGGAAGCCGCCGTCGGTCCAGCAGCTCTCGCTGTTGCCGTCGCCGGCCAGGGTGTCCGGGCCCATCACCACCTGGTCCTCGTCCACCTGGACCAGCCGGTTCTCCCAGGTGCACTCGTAGTTGTCGGTGGTCTGGTGGAACGTCATCACGACGTCGCCGATCCCGCCCTGGGTGACGGTGATCTCCGAGACGCCGCTGCCGTCGTCGTCGTTCTCCCACGTGTGACGGTAGGTGCCGACCAGCGCCTCCGGGACGTTGGCCGCCGAGGCGGCGGCGGCGGGCTGGAGCGTGGCCTGCTGGTCGTTGTAGGTCCAGTTCAGCTCGTCGCCGCTCTCCGAGAGCCGCAGCGTCTGCACCGTGGCGTTGTCCCGGCAGGACTCGTCCGCCTCGCTCTCCGGGACGCTCCAGTCGTGCAGCTCGGTGAACTCCAGTCGGTCGTCGAAGGACTCGAGCCGCACCTGGAAGGTGCAGAGCACCTCGTCGGTGATGGTGCTCGCGGTGCCGATGATCTCGCCGGCCGAGCCCTGCTCGATCTCGAACCGCAGCAGCTTCGGGAGACCGCCGCTCGTCTCGTACTCGCCCTGCCAGGCGCCCAGGTACCCGTCGGCGATCGGCGCGGTGTCGCCGTTCGAGCCGCGCAGGACCAGCCCGATCACCACGGCGAGCACCACGACGGCGGCGCCGAGCGACGCCAACGCCCAGGTGCGGGCCCGGTTCTTCTGGGTGCCGGGGGACGTCGCCGGGCCGTAGCCGCCGCCCGCGGGCCCGAAGCCGCCGAGCGACTGCATGGACGGCGCGGGGACCGGCGCGGGCGTGGGCGGCGGGTGGTGGCCGGTGTTGGGCATCGAGTACGGGGAGGGCAGCGGGACCGGGCGCTGCTGGGCCGAGGGGTGCACCGGCGGCCAGACCGGCGGCGGCGCCGGGGTGGGCGCGGGGGTCGGCACCTGGCCGACGCCGACGGCCGAGGCCGGCTCGGGCGGGCCGCCCACGGTGCGGCGGTCGGTGCGGCTCTCCGGGCCCTCGGAGTCGAGCAGTTCGACGGCGTGCCGGCCCAACTGGGCGATCAACGGCCCGGGAAGCCAGGGTTCGCGGGAGCCGTCGGGCGTGGTGAGGTCGAGCAGCTCGGACAGGGTGAACCGCTGTTCCGGATCCTGCCGCAGGCAGCCCGAGACGAGATGCCGCAGCCCCTCGGGGAGACCCGTGAGGTCGGGCTCCTCCTCGGCGATGCGGTACAGCAGCAGGTGCACGCTGGTGTCGAGGGCGCCGAACGGGGTCTGGCCGGTGGCGGCGTAGGCGAGCAGCGAGCCGAGGCAGAAGACGTCGCTGGCCGGGGTGACGTGCTGGCCGCGCACCTGCTCGGGCGACATGAAGCCGGGCGAGCCCACGGTGGCGCCGGTGCGGGTGAGCCCGCCGTGGGTGGCGTCCAGGGCGCGGGCGATGCCGAAGTCGATGACGCGCGGGCCGTCGATGGTCAGCAGCACGTTGGACGGCTTGAGGTCGCGGTGCACCAGGTCGGCGCCGTGGATGTCGGTGAGAGCGTGCGCCAGGCCGTTGGCCAACAGGCTGACGCCCCGCTCGGGCAGCCTGCCGAAGTCCCGCGAGACCACCTCGTGCAGGGAGGGCCCGGCGACGTAGCCGGTGGCCACCCAGGGGGTCTGGGCCTCGGGGTCGGCGTCGAGGACCGGCGCGGACCACCGCCCGCCGACCCGTCTGGCCGCGGCGATCTCCAGCGCGAAGCGGCGCCGGAAGTCGGGTTCCTGGGCGAGGTCGGGTTTGATCGTTTTGACGGCGACCGTTCGGCCGCGTTCCGAACGGGCCAGGTACACCTGCCCCATACCCCCCTGGCCGAGCCGGCCGAGCAGCCGGTACTGACCTATCCGATGCGGATCCTGTGCCGTCAGCCGATCCATGTGGAGCCGATCCCCCCGACGATGACTCTGGTTGCCCACACGAGGATAGAGGCGCCGAGCCCCCAGCGCCCATGGGCGCTCACACGCGCACTGACGCGAACCGGTGGCGCCGGAACGACGCGAGCCGGTATCCGGACGGTACGGCGGCGGACGACGGCCGGCGTCGTCGTCGGGCGGACCGTGGACGCGTCGCCGTCGTCAGGCCGACGGTGGCCGCCCAACCGGCGGGCGAGCGGGGCGCGTCGTGGTTCTCCGCGCCGTACCCGGCGAGTTCCGGTGCGGCTTCCCCTCCTCGGCCTCGCCCCTCCCGTCGGCCGCGTCGTCCCCCAGCGCTTCCAGGGCCTCGGAGAGCCTGGTCAACGTGGCCAGCGCCGCCGCGAACTCCTCGGTGCCGCCGAGCGCGTCGCGCAGCCGCGAGGCCAACGCCGCGTGCCCGGGGCCGATGTCGGCGATCGCGACCCGGCCGGCGTCGGTCGCGGCCAGCAGCTTGGCCCGCCGGTGCGCCGGATTGGGTTCGTAGACGGCCAGCCCGTCGTCGACCAGCAGGTCCGCGACGCGCTGCACGCTCTGCCTCGTGATTCCCACGATCCGGGCCACGGCGGACACCGGCAGGGGCTCGGTCAGCACCGTGCCCAGCACCTGCGACCGGGCCGCGGTGAGCCCGGCCGGCGCGGCCATTCGGTCGGCGACGGCCAGGAACTGCGCGTTCAGTCGGAACACGGTGCTCGCGGTGTCGGACAGCAGCGCGCCCGGCGCAGGTCCGGGGACACGGGGCCCGCCACGTCGTTCAGTCATGACAGCAAGCTGTCATGATGTCAGTGTGCTGTCAATTGTCTGACGTGACGGTAGGGTGGGCTGCCGTGATTCGACGGAGCACCTTGCGGGAACAACTCGCCGACGCCCTGCGCGAGGAGATCCTGGCCGGACGCCTCGGCCCGGACGGCGAGTTCACCGTGCGCGAGATCGCCGAGCACTACGGCGTGTCGGCGACTCCGGTGCGCGAGGCCCTGGTCGATCTCTCGGCCCAGGGCCTGCTCGAGGTGGAGCAGCACCGGGGCTTCCGGATCAAGCAGTTCTCCCTGGCCGACTTCCGGCACATGATCGAGGCCCAGGCCCTGGTGCACGACGGCATACTCCGGCGGCGTCCCCCTTTAAACCGGTGGGACGCCATGCCCGAGGCGTTCACCTCCATCCGCCGCCGGGCCACCGCCGCCCGGCAGTCCGCCCTCGCCGGCGACCTCGACATCCTGATCGCCTACGACCTCCGCTTCTGGCGCGAGCTCGACGCGCTGCTCGGCAATCCCCACATAGGCGAGTTCCTCGACCGACTCCGGGTCCGCTGCTGGGCCTTCACCGTCCCCCACCTGCGCCGTCAGCGCGCCCTCGCCGGTCGTCTGTGGGCCGGCCACCCGGACCTGGCGGACGCCGTCGAGCGGGGCGAGACCGAGGAGACGGAGCGACTGCTCGGCGACTCTCGCGACCACGCGCTGACGTTGGCGGTCGAACTCACTACCCTTGCGGTACCGCGTCACCCGGACCGAGAGTGAGCCCACACGTGGCCTGTGACCTGTGGCTGGTCCCCCTCGTCGATGTGCTGTGCCACAGCCCGGACAATCCCTTCGCGGAAGAACTCGCCGAATACGACCGGGCGTTGGCCGACGCCGGGCTGCCCCCGGTGCCGGTTCACGGCTACGTCCCCGGCACGTCGGGCGACGTCGCCCCGATCGCCGGCTTCGACTACGCGGCGCTGCACCTGCTGCGGCGCGCCTACCTCCTGCACATCAGCGGCCTGCCGGTGACACCGGCGGACCAACGGGACGGCGACTACCAGCAGTTGCTGGAGATGTTCGAGGCGACGGCCCAACAGGCCCATCTCGTCTGGCACTTCGACCACGCCGGCTGCTACGTGCCGCTCGACTTCCCGCACCCGTTGGTCAACGAGACGCTGCTGGCCGGCGGCGGGCCGCTCGGGTCGAGCCACGGCCTGCTGCGGGAACTGGAGGCGGTGGCGCCGGTCCTCGGCCTCGACCCGCGCAACCCGCCCC
>NZ_SMKI01000505.1 GCF_004348415.1 Streptomyces hainanensis | reverse complement strand
ACGCCGGCCACCCCGGCGGCGCCGGTCGCACCCGCGGCACCGCACTGGCCACAGCCGGCCCAACCAGCCCAGCCGTCCCAACCGGCCCACCCACAGCCACCGCAGCTGCCACAGCAACAGCAGCCGCAACCCCCGGCCCTGCCGCAGCCCGGGTTCCCGCAGCCGGCCGCCGGTCAGCTGCCCGCGCCCGTCGGCCAGCAGCCGGGGCAGGTCGTCCCCGCCGCGCCCGTGCCGCCGCAGGACCCGAGGGCCGGCACCGGCTGGCCCGACCCCCAGCAGTACAACGCCCAGCCGCAACCCGGTGCCCTGGGGTACACGGCCTCGGTCGAGCTGTCGTCCGACCGCCTGTTGAACGACAGACGGCGCAACAAGCCGCGCTCACAGCCGGTCAGCAAGCCCCCCTCCCGCTTCCGTATCGGCGGCCGCGCCGCCGAGGAGGAGCGGCAGCGCAAGCTCGCCGTCATCCGCACCCCGGTGCTCTCCGGCTACCGGATCGCGGTGATCAGCCTCAAGGGCGGCGTGGGCAAGACGACGACCACCACCGCCCTGGGCGCCACGCTGGCCAGCGAGCGCCAGGACAAGGTGATCGCCATCGACGCCAACCCGGACGCCGGCACGCTCGGCCGCCGGGTGCGCCGGGAGACCGGCGCCACCATCCGCGACCTGGTCGGCGCGATCCCGTACCTGCACAGCTACATGGACATCCGCCGGTTCACCTCGCAGGCGGCCTCCGGCCTGGAGATCCTGGCCAACGACGTGGACCCGGCCGTCTCCACGGCGTTCAACGACGAGGACTACCGGCGTGTCATCGACGTGCTGGCCAGGCAGTACCCGATCATCCTCACCGACTCCGGCACCGGTCTGCTCTACAGCGCGATGCGCGGCGTGCTCGACCTCGCGCACCAGCTGATCATCGTCTCCACCCCCTCGGTGGACGGGGCGAGCAGCGCGAGCACCACGTTGGACTGGCTGAGCGCGCACGGCTACGGCGAGTTGGTGCAGCGCAGCATCACCGTGATCTCGGGGGTCCGGGAGACGGGCCGGATGGTCAAGGTCGAGGACATCGTGGCCCACTTCCAGACCCGCTGCCGCGGGGTGATCGTGGCACCGTTCGACGAGCACCTGGCCGCCGGGGCCGAGGTGGAGCTCGACCTGATGCGGCCGAAGACCCGGCAGTCCTACTTCGAGTTGGCCGCGCTGGTCGCGGAGGACTTCGTCCGGGTGCAGCAGGAGCAGGGCCTCTGGACGCCGGACGGCGGGATGCCGCCCCAGGTGGCGCCGCCGATGCCCGGCCAGGCGCAGCAGTCTCCGCAGGCCTACGGCTACCCGCCGCAGGGCCAGCAGGGCCAGCAGGGCCAGCAGCCGCCGCCCCAGCAGCAGTACCCACAGCCCGGCCCGCAGCAGTATCCGCAGCAGGGACACCCGGGCCAGCCGGGCCCCGGCCCGCAACAGCAGCCGGGGCAACCCGGGTTCGGCTACGGCTTCCCGCAGCAGCCCGGCGCCTGGCCGGCCCAGCCGCCCCAGGGGTAGCACCCCGCGGCTGGCCGGCCCCCGCGGGGGCCGGTCAGCCGCCGGCGGTCAACTCGCGCGCGCGGCGCCGGTCGTCCTCGATCGCCTCCAGGAGCCCGTCCACCGAGTCGAAGACCCGCTGGTCGCGCAGCCTGGCCAGGAAGTCGATGCCGACCCACCGGTCGTAGAGGTCCAGGTCGGTGCGGTCCAGCACGTGTGCCTCGACCGTGCGCTCCGTGCCGTCGAACTGCGGGTTGGTGCCGACCGAGATGGCCGCCGGCATCCGCTCCCCCTCGACGACCAGCCAGCCCGCGTAGACGCCGTCGGCCGGGACCGCCGAGTGCGGCACCACGTCCAGGTTGGCGGTGTGCACGCCCAACTCGCGCCCCCGGCCGGCCCCGTGCACCACGGGGCCCTCCACCCGGTGCGGCCGGCCCAGCACCTCGTGCGCGGCGGCCACGTCGCCCTCCGCGATCAACCGCCTGGCCAGCGACGACGAGAACGGCTCGTCGCCCGCGTCACCGCGCTCGAACAGGTCGACCACCTGCACCTCGAAGCCGTAGGTCTCGCCGAGCTCCCGCAGCGTGGCCACGGTGCCGGCCGCGCGGTGCCCGAAGCGGAAGTTGGGCCCCTCCACCACGGTCCGCGCGTGCAGCTTCTCCACCAACACCTTCACCACGAACTCGGCCGGCGCCAGCTTGGAGAACTCCTTGGTGAACGGCAGCACCAGCACCGCGTCGACGCCCAGCCCGGCCAGCAGCTCGGCGCGCCGCGGGTGCGGGGCGAGCAGCGGCGGATGGCTGCCGGGCCGGGTGACCTCCTTGGGGTGTGGGTCGAAGGTGACGACCACGGCCGGGACGCCGAGCTCCCTGGCCCGCGCCACCGCCCGGCCGATGATCAGCTGGTGCCCGCGGTGCACACCGTCGTACGAGCCGATGGTGACGACGCTGCGTCCCCAGTCGCCGGGGATGTCCGCCATGTCACGCCAGCGCTCCACCGTTTATCGCTCCTCGCGCTTTCCCGCTATCCACCTGGGCCTGCCGGTCCACGGTACCGGGCCCCCTCCGGACGGGAGACGCCCGCCTTGCCAAGACCGCCGGCGCACCCGCCGTCCACGACCGAGCCGCCGCTCCCCCGGGTGCCGTCCGGCGGCCGGGCCCAGGCCTGGACGAGCAGTGCGCAGGCGCTGGGGTGCAGCGTGACGTCCTCGGGCCGGTCGAGTAGCGCCCGGGCCGCGTAGCGCAGCAGGGCCCGGTCGGCGTCGGTGAGGGCGCGGGGCGAGCGGCCCGCGGTGCGCAGCCCGTACGCGACGGCGTCCGCGCGCCGCTCGGGCCGGCGGTCCTGTGCCCAGCGCTCCACCGCCCGGCAGAGCGCGGCCGGCTCGTCGTGGACGAGGTCGGCCAGCACCTCGTCCGCGCACGGATGCTCGGCGTCGGCCAGGGTGTCGGTGATCTCGTCGAGGGCGAGCCGGCGGTGGGTGTGCAGCAGCGCCTGGGCGGCCGAGGCCACCGTCAGGTCGCGGGGCGGCACGAGGTCGGGTGCCGCGCGCAGCGGCCGGTCGTCGTCGAACCAGTGGCGGAGGAGCGGCAGCGTCGTCGGCTCGGCGGCCAACAGTTCGCTCGCCGCGGTGAGATAGCGCGGTCCGCCGCCCGGGTGCGGGGGCCGGTCGGCGGGCAGCAGACGGCGGAGGAGGTCGAGCCGGTGGTGCGCGTCGATCGCCAGCGCGCGCCAGAAGTCCGGGGTGAAGGGCTCGGCCGGGACGGCGCCGGCCCCGATCCGGTCGGCGAGCCCCCGGAGTTCGGGCAGCAGCGCGTGCGCGTCGGGCAGCGCGGGCAGCACCTGGTGGCTCAGCCGGGCCGCCCACCAGGACCGCTCCACCGGGGTGTCGGCCACCGGCAGCGGCAGCAGACCGCGCAGGGCGTCGGGGCCCTGGCGCGCGCACCGGTGCAGCAGGGCGTGCCCGACGGCGCCCGCCCGGTGCCTGGGCAGGTCACCGCGGGCCGCGGCCGGGAGGGCGGCGTCCAGGTCGAGGTGGCGGCCGTGCAGCCAGTCGGCGAACTCCTCGTCGGCGAAGCGGTACTCGGCGCCGGCCGGCCGCAGCACACCGTGGTCGAGCACGGCCCGTGCCCAGCCGCCCGACCAGGGGAAGAGAGCGTCGAAGGCCCGGCGCGGCAGGGCCCCGGTCACGGCGGAGCGCCGGGCCGCCTGGTGGATGCGGGCGGCGGTGCGGGCGGCCGCCGCGCGGTCGGCCGCGCCGCCGGCCAGCGTCTCGGCGAGGCGCAGCGCGACCAGGTCGAGGTGGGCCGAGAAGATCCCCGACCGGTCTGGCGCGCCGCCGGCGTCGGCCGGCTGGGCGGCACGGATGTCGGCCAGCATCCGCAGCGACAGCGGGTGCGCCGCCTCGCCCGGGGCGAGGCCCGCCGGGTCGAGGCCGGCGGCCGCCCTGACCCGGCCGGCCGGCTCGGGTGCGAGGTCGCCGATCGGCAGGTGGGCGGGGAGCCGGCCGGCGGGCCGGCCGTGCAGGGTGCCGGGCGGGAACAGCCGCCCGGCCCGCTCCCAGTGCTCCGGCCGGCAGGCCAGCACGAGCCGGGCGCCGACGGCGCGCAGCCAGCCGACGGTGGTCGGCACCCAGGCGGCGAGTCGGGCGGCGAGTTCCTCGGGCATCTCCTCGGGGCCGTCGAGCACCACGAGCAGCGGCCGCCCGCCGTCCCTGGCCGTCCGCGCGGCGACGTCGGGGTCGGTGCGGGCCAGGGCGCGTCCCACGGCGTCGCGCAGCCCGCCGTCGCCGGGGAGCAGGTCGGCTCCGCGCAGCCAGACGGTGCCCGGTCGGTCGGTGGCGTGGGCGGCCAGCAGGGTGGTGCGGCCGGTGCCCGGCAGGCCGACCAGGGCGGCCACGGTGGCGCTCCCCCGCTCGAACTCGACGAGTTCTCCGCCCAGTTCCGGCCGGTCGTGGCGGGTGGGGCGGATGCCGGCCCTGGCGAGCGAGTCGGCCGCCAGGGCGCCGACCCCGGCGGGATTGAGGGCGGCGCCGAAGCCGGGCACGGTCGCGCCGTTGCGGCGCAGCAGGGCGGCCAGCGGCCCGGTGCCCTCCAGGGTGGCGGCGGTGTGCAGGGGCACGGCGAAGCCGGCGGAGCGTCCCGGGGCGTGCAGCGCCGTGGTGAGGACGGCGAGCACGGCACCGGTGGCCGGGTCGACGACGGGGCTTCCGGTGTGCGCGGCGTCGAGGCGGAGCCCGACCGCGGCACCCGGGGGCAGCTGGAGCTCCAGCGCCTCGTCGATCCGGTGGAAGCGGTCCGTGGCGGTGTACACGGCGGGACGTCCCGGCGCGTACAGCGTGGCGTCCGTCCAGGCGTCGGCCAGCCGCAGCCGGGCGGGCCCGGCCCGGTCCGGGGCGATGACCAGCGGCTCCACGGGGCACGGCGGTTCGGGGGCCCGGATCAGGGCCAGGTCCCAGTGCGGAAGCTCGGTGACGGTGGCCGCGTCGACGACGCGGCTCGCGCCGCCGGGCTCGCCGAGGACGAGGCGGGCGAGCCCGTCGACCGCCTCGTGACTGGTGACCAGGGTGCCGTCGGTATCGGCGCGGAACGCGACGCCGCGCGGGCGGCCCGCCAGGTCGCCGACGCGCACCAGCGCGCCCGCCGGATCCGCGGTCGCCACCGAGTCCACCGCCATCGCCGCGCCTCCCCTGTTGCCGGTCCTGCCGAGTCAGGGGGAGGTCCTGCCCAGCGGCGACGCGAAACGCACCCGGCGACGCGCGCGCCGCCCGGACGCCGTATTCCACGGCCTGCCACTTCACCCGACCGGGTGAGTCCGACGTGGCGGGTGGGCGG
>NZ_SMKI01000504.1 GCF_004348415.1 Streptomyces hainanensis | reverse complement strand
GGGGACGGTGGCGCGGCGGCCGGCGGCCATCCGGCGGACCATGGCCAGCAGGTAGTCGCGGACGGAGGTGCGGGGGCCGCCGCCCGCGCGGACGGCGGCCAGGGTGCGGGTGAACGCCTCGCCGGTCAGGTCGTCGGCGGCCTGGTCGGTGAGGCCACCGCCCCTGGCGTGCAGCCACACCGTGCGCCGGTGTCGGCGGTACAGCTCGGCGAAGGCGGCGCTGTCGCCGTCGCGGGCCCGGGCCAACAGGGCCGTGTCGTTCACGGGGTGGGGCTGGTCTTGCATGGGGCTCGTCTCTCCGGTTTCGGCCGGCTCAGTCATCGGGACCATCACGCCATCTGCCGGCGCACCAGCTCGTGGAAGAGCCCGGTGTGGTCGGCCAACAGTGCCGCTGGCGGGCCCTGTTGGACGATCCGGCCCTCGGACATGACGAGCACCCGGTCCGCGTCCATGACGGTGGAGAGCCGGTGGGCGATCACGATCCGGGTGGCGCGCAGCGCCCTGGTGGCGGCGGTGACGACGCGCTGGGCCTCGTTGTCCAGCGCGCTGGTCGCCTCGTCGAAGAACAGGATGCGCGGCCTGCGGATCAACGCCTGGGCGATCATGAGGCGTTGTCGCTGGCCGCCGGAGACGGTGGAGCCGCCGTCCGAGAGGATGGTGTGCATGCCCATCGGCATGGCCTTGATGTCCTCGGCCAGGCCGGCGAGCGCCGCGGCCTGCCACGCCTCCTCCAGCGTGTACGAGCCGGTGCCGCGGATGCAGTCGAGGAGGGAGCCGGTGAGGGGCGCCGCGTTCTGGAGGACCACGCCGCACTGGCGGCGGACGGCGGCCCGGTCGAGGGCGGCCAGTTCCTGGCCGTCGTAGCGGACGCTGCCGGTGAGCGGGTCGTCGAAGCCGATGAGCAGCCGCAGCAGGGTGGACTTGCCGCAGCCGCTGGGGCCGACGACGGCGACGAACTCGCCGGGGCGCGCCTCGAAGTCGACGTCGTCGAGGACGAGTGGGGCGCCCTCGGCGTAGCGGTAGGAGACGGCACGGGCCTCCAGGTGGCCGGTGAGCGGCGCGGGTTGGGTGTCGGCGCCGGTGGTCACCTCGGGGACGGCCTGGAGGATCGGCCTGACCTGCTCGAACATCGGTAGTACGGCGGCGGCCGACAGCAGCGCGCCGGTCAGTTGGGTGGCGGCGGACAGCAGCATGGTGGCGGCGGTGTGGAAGGTCAGGAACTCGGCGGCCGACAGGGACCCGCGGGCCGGGCCGGCGAGCAGCATGAACATCACCAGGGTGCAGACCGGCAGGCAGACGGCGTTGAGCACGGTGATGGTGTTGGCGATCCGGCCGGCGCGCTGTTGGAGGTCGCGGGTGCGGGCGAACTCGCGGGCCCAGGCGGCGTAGGCGAAGCTCTCGGCGGCGGCGACGCGCAGCTTGGGAAGGGCGCGCAGGGTCTGGAACGCCTGGTTGTTGAGGCGGTTGCCGATGATCACCAGGCGCCGCTGGTAGCGGAGCTGCCACAGGCCGAGGGTGAGGAAGAGGGTCGCGACGGTGGCCAGCATGGCGAGGGCGACGAGCGCCAGCGGCACGCTGTAGACGAGGAGCAGCACCAGGTTGGCGGCGCCGATGGTGGTGGCCTGGAGGCAGGTGGAGCCGATGCCGGCCAGCACGCGGCGGATGGCGCTGACGCCCATCGCGGCGCTGGCGAGTTCCCCGGTGGAGCGGCCGCTGAAGAAGGTGGCGGGCAGCCGCAACAGCCGGTCCCAGACGGCGGGTTGGAGAGTGGCCTCGACGCGTCCCGCCATCCGGAGGACGGCGGTGTTCTGGAGCAGCATGAAGACGGCCGCGACGACGGCGATGGCGACGACCGCCACGCCGGCCTGCACGATGAGGCCGGTCTCGCCGCGGGGCACGAACTCGCCGAGCACCTGGCCGGTGGCGATCGGCACCAGGGCGCCGAGGCCGGCGGCGACGAGGCCGCCGACGGCGAGGTCGCGCAGTTCGCGGCGGGTGCCGCGCAGGCTGAAGCGGATCAGCCTGGGCAGGTCCAGAGGACGGTCGGGGAGCGGGCGGTAGAGCAGCACGGCGTCCGGTTCGAGGTCG
The DNA here is from genome assembly GCF_004348415.1 of Streptomyces hainanensis. GTDB lineage: Bacteria > Actinomycetota > Actinomycetes > Streptomycetales > Streptomycetaceae > Streptomyces > Streptomyces hainanensis. The sequence goes on along the minus strand of NZ_SMKI01000504.1, from coordinate 3,268 downwards.
GCGGCCGTGGCGCGGTCGACGGGCTGGCGTTCGTCGGTGGCGGGGTCGGCGGCGACGTAGCGGCCGCGGTGCCAGAGCAGGGCGACCGGGGCGCCGTCGGCGGCGCGTCGGCCGACCAGGGGGCCGCCGTTCTCCCGCCACCAGTGGCCGGTGAGCCGGACCCGGCGGGTGCGGACGTGGGAGGCGACGGCGATCGCCTCGATCGGGTCGGTGCCGGCGGAGGTGCCGGCGGAGGGGCCGGCGGAGGGGCCAGTGGAGGCGTCGTCCGACGGCGCGGGTGGCCGGTCGGTGAGGGCGATGCCGGCGTCGGCGGCGACCAGGCGGCAGGCGGCGAGGGTGGCGTCGACGTCCGCCCCGGCACCGCGGGTCCGCGAGGTGCGGCCGATGGCGGCGAGCAGGGCCTGGTTCGCCTCGGTGCGGGCGGCCTCGCCGGCCTTGATACCGGCGGCGGTGCGGTCCTCGTGGGCGCGTTCCAGCTCGCCGATCCAGCCGTCGAGGGCGTGCAGCAGCCGGCGTTGCTGGTCGACCATGCCGCGCCAGACGCCCGGGGCCATCAGCAGGGTGCCGTCGCCGCCGTACTGGACGCTGCCGGGCGGGATCGACGGCCACAGGATGTCGTCCTCGCCGCCGCCGAGCGGCGCCTGGTACAGCACCCGCAGCCCGCGCCCGATGCCCTGGGCGAACGCCTCCTCGACGGGGCTCGGCCAGCCGCCGCCCGCGTGGTAGGCCGCCTCGTACGCCGCCGGGTGCAGTTCGCGCAGCTCGACGCGGTGCAGTCGGCTGCCGGGCAGCGGCCGGGTGACCAGCGTGTGGGAGGGGCCCGGCGCGGGGCCGAGCAGCAGGGTGCCGGCGGGCAGCCGGCCGAGGAAGTGGCGGTGGCCCTGCCGGGCGGCGTCGACGGCGAACAGGTCGAGGGCGCCGGCCGCCACCAGCCACAACACCAGGGGGCCTTCGAGGGGCGCCTCGCGGGTGCCGGTGAGGTCGACGGGCCTTCCGAGCGCACCGAGCGCCGCCAGCACCGGATCGGACGGCGCGCCCGCGCCCGCGCCCGCGCCCGCGCTCACGTTCACGTTCAACGCTCCCGCACCAGCGCCGCGTAGGCGCCGCCGGCGGCCGACAGGCGTTCGTGGCGGCCGCGTTCGACGACGGTGCCGCGGTGCAGCACCAGGATCTCGTCGCTGTCCCGCACGGTGCTCAGCCGGTGGGCGATGACGACGCAGGCGCAGCCGCGGCGCCGCAGGTTGTCGATGATGGTCTGCTCGGTGGCGGCGTCCAGGGCGCTGGTCACCTCGTCGAGGACGAGGACGCTGGGGCGCCGCACCAACGCCCGGGCCAGTTCGAGGCGTTGCCGCTGGCCGCCGGAGAAGTTGCGGCCGTCCTGCTCGACGCGGCTGTGGATTCCGCCGGGGCGGCGGGCCACCACGTCGTCGTAGACGGCGGCGTCGCGCAGTGCCTCGATGACGGCGTCGTCGGGGATGGACGGGTCCCACAGCGCGACGTTGTCCCTGACCGTGCCGGCGAACAGGAACACGTCCTGGTCGACGAAGGAGACGGAGGCCGCGAGCGCGCCGCGCGGGATCTCGCCGAGCGGCGTGCCGTCGACCCGGATGGTGCCCTCCCACGGCGAGTAGAGGCCGGCGAGCAGCCGCGAGACGGTGGACTTGCCGCTGCCCGAGCCGCCGACCAGCGCGACCCGCTGGCCCGGGCCCACGGTGAGCGAGAAGTCCCGCAGCAGCGGCGGGTCGAGGGGGCTGTAGCCGAAGGTGACGCGGTCGAGTTCGACGAGGCCGGTGAGGCGGCGGGTGCTGGGCGCCGGCTCGCGGCGGGCGTAGACGGGGTCGACGGGGAAGTTCTCGACGTCCTTGAGGCGCGCGACGTCGGCGGCGAAGTCCTGGAGCCGGCCGGCCACCCCGTTGAGGCGGGTGATCGGCGCGGTGAAGCTGGTCACCAGGGCCTGGAAGGCGACGAGCAGGCCGACTGTCAGATGGCCCTCGACGGCCCGCAGCCCGCCGACGGTCAGGATCAGCGCGCTGTTGAGGGCGGCGAGGGTGGGCGCGACGACGGCCAGCCAGGCGCTGGGCACGCCGAGCCGCTGCTGGGTGTCCAGGGTGGTGGCGTGCTGCCCCGCCCAGCGGCGGAAGAAGCCGTCCTCGCCGCCGGTGGCCTTCATCGACTCGATGAGGGTGAGCCCGCTGTAGGAGGTGTTGGTGAGCCGGGCGCTGTCCGCGCGCAGCTTCTGGGTGCCGGTGGCGCGCAGGCCGAGCACGATCCGCATGGCGACGACGTTGAGCAGCGCGACCAGCACGCCGAGGACGGTGAGCCCCGGGTCGTAGCTCCACAGCAGCAGCGCGTACAGCAGGACGACGACGGCGTCGACGCCGGCGGCGGCCAGGTCGCGGGCGAGGACGTCGGCGACCGTGTCGTTGGACTGGAGGCGCTGCACCAGGTCGGCGGCGTTGCGCTGGGAGTAGAAGGAGACGGGGAGTCTGAGCAGGTGGCGCAGGAAGCGGGCGCTGCCGAGGGTGGCGGAGATGACGCGGCCGCGCAGCAGGTTGGCCTGTTGGACGGCGGTGAGGGTGGCGGTGACGGCGAGGGTGGTGGCCATGGCCGTGAACAGCACGTCGAGTCCCGACGTCTGGCCGCCGATCAGGAACAGGTCGACGTAGGTGCGGCTGAGCGCCGGCACGGTGGCGCCGGCGACCACCAGCAGCAGGCTGGCGAGCACCACGGCGAGCATGGTGCCCGACATGCCGCGCAGCCGGGCCGGCATGGCGCGCAGCACGCCGGGTCGGCGGCCGCCGCGCCGGAAGTCGGGGCCCGGTTCGAGGACGAGGACGACGCCGGTGAACGCGGCGTCGAACTCGTCGAGCGGCACGAACCTGCGGCCGTGCGCCGGGTCGTTGATCCGGGCGCCGCGCGGGCCGAGGGGGCCGAGGCGGCGGCCGATTCCCTCCAGGACGACGTAGTGGTTGAACTCCCAGAAGAGGATGGCGGGCGGCCGCACCTCGGCGAGGGCGGCCACGTCCATCTGCATGCCCTTGGCGGTCAGGCCGTGGCGGCGGGCCGCCTTCAGGAGGTTGCTGGCCCGGGAGCCGTCGCGGGAGACGCCGCAGGCGATGCGGAGTTCCTCCAGCGCCACGTGCCGGCCCGGCCGGCGGCGCCGTGGCGGGCGGTTCGTCGTCCTCGACCTCGCCGCCGAAGTGCGTCAGCAACGCGGCCAGGCCGCCGTCGAAGCCCTGGCCGACGGCGGCGAAGCGCCAGCCGTCCT
>NZ_SMKI01000503.1 GCF_004348415.1 Streptomyces hainanensis | reverse complement strand
GCGTGGGTGCCGGAGCCTGCGCGGCGGGCGCCGGGGCGGGCGCCGGAGTGGGCTCGGGCGCGGGAGCCGGGGCGGGCGCCGCCGGCGCCGGAGCGGCGGCCGGGGCGGCCCCGGCGGCGCCGATGACGCCCAGCTTGGCGCCGACCTCGGCCGTCTCGTCCTCGCCGACCGTGATCTCCAGCAGGGTGCCGGCCACGGGCGCGGGGATCTCGGTGTCGACCTTGTCGGTGGAGACCTCGAGCAGCGGCTCGTCGACCTCGACCGACTCGCCGACCGCCTTCAGCCAGCGGGTGACGGTGCCCTCGGTGACGGACTCGCCGAGCGCCGGAAGGGTTACGGAAACCGCCATGGTTTCTGTTGCTCCTTACGAAAAGTGGCAAATGGTCATGCGCGCTCTGGGATAACGCGGCCAGGTCAGTCGTGAGAGTGCAGCGGCTTGCCGGCCAGGGCCAGATGGGCCTCGCCGAGCGCCTCGTTCTGCGTCGGATGCGCGTGGATCAACTGGGCCACCTCGGCGGGCAGCGCCTCCCAGTTGTAGATCAGCTGGGCCTCGCCGACCTGCTCGCCGACCCGGTCGCCGACCATGTGGATGCCGACGACGGCGCCGTCCCTGACGCGCACGAGCTTGATCTCGCCCGCCGTCTTCAGGATCTTGCTCTTGCCGTTCCCCGCGAGGTTGTACTTGAGCGTGACCACCTGGTCGGCGCCGTACAGCTCCTTCGCCCGGGCCTCGGTGATGCCGACGGACGCCACCTCCGGGTGGCAGTAGGTGACGCGCGGCACGCCGTCGTAGTCGATCGGCACCGGCTTCAGGCCGGCCAGGCGCTCCGCCACCAGGATGCCCTCGGCGAAGCCGACGTGCGCCAGCTGGAGGGTCGGGATGAGGTCGCCCACGGCCGAGACGGTCGGCACGTTCGTCTGGCAGAACTCGTCCACCAGCACGAAGCCGCGGTCGGTCGCGACCCCGGCCTCCTCGTAGCCGAGGCCCTGCGAGACCGGCCCGCGGCCGATGGCCACCAGCAGCACCTCGGCCTCGAACGTCTTGCCGTTGGCCAGGGTGACCCGCACCCCGTCGGCCGTGTACTCGGCGCCCTGGAAGAACGAGCCGAGGGAGAAGGCGATGCCGCGCTTGCGGAAGGCGCGCTCCAGCAGCTTGGAGCTGTTCTCGTCCTCGACGGGGACGAGGTGCGGCAGGCCCTCGACGATCGTCACGTCCGCCCCGAAGGACTTCCACACCGAGGCGAACTCGACGCCGATGACGCCGCCGCCCAGCACGATCGCGGACTTGGGCACGCGGTCGAGGACCAGCGCGTGGTCGGAGGAGATGATCCGGTCGCCGTCTATCGTGAGGCCGGGCAGGGACCTCGGCACGGAGCCGGTGGCCAGCACGACGTGCCGGCCGGTGTACCGCTGCCCGTTGACGTCGACGCTCGTGGGGGAGGACAGCCGGCCCTCGCCCTCCACGTAGGTGATCTTGCGCGAGGCGACCAGGCCCTGCAGGCCCTTGTACAGGCCGGAGATCACGCCGTCCTTGTACTTGTGGACGCCGGCGATGTCGATGCCGTCGAACGTGCTCTTCACACCGAACTCGGAGCCCTCGCGGGCCGCGTCGGCGATCTCGCCCGCGTGCAGCAGGGCCTTGGTGGGGATGCAGCCGTTGTGCAGACAGGTGCCGCCCAGCTTGTTCTTCTCGATGAGTGCGACGTCCAGGCCCAGCTGGGACGCCCGCAGGGCCGCGGCGTAGCCACCGCTGCCGCCACCGAGGATCACTAGGTCGTAAACGGTGCTGGCGTCGTTCGCCACGTCACGTTCCTCCAAGATGGGGTTTTTCGCCCGTGGCCGGTCGACGGTGACCGGCCGGCGGGTTCCGGTGCCGCCGTAGCGGCTGTGGTGTGGCTCTCCTGTGGGTGAGCCGCGGCCCTGTCCTGCCGGGACACCATCTTTGCACGCTGCGGTGACGGGCGGGCCCGAGGCCCTGTCCCGGCCACCGGGACAGGGCCTCGACACGATCGCGGCCGGCCAGCTCGGCCAGCTCGGCCAGCTCAGCCTCAGCCGACTCGGCCGGCTCAGCCCGCCAGCTCGCCGGCGCCGGCCCGCTCCGCGAGACGCACCAGCGTGCGCACCGCGGACCCGGTGCCGCCCTTGGGGGTGTAGCCGAACGGTCCGCCCTCGTTGAACGCCGGGCCCGCGATGTCCAGGTGAGCCCACCGCACCCCGTCGGCGACGAACTCCTTCAGGAACAGGCCGGCCGTCAGGCCACCGCCCATCCGCTCGCCCATGTTCGACAGGTCGGCCACCGACGACTTCAGCCCGTCCGCCAGCTCCACCGGCATCGGCATCGGCCAGGACTGCTCGCCCGCCTGCCCGGCCGTCTCGTGCACCAGGTCGCGGAACGCGTCGTCGTTGCCCAGCACGCCGAAGGTGCGCTTGCCGAGCGCCAGCACCATCGCGCCGGTCAGCGTCGCCACGTCCACCAGCGCGTCGGGCGCCTCCTCGCAGGCCCTGGTCAGCGCGTCGGCCATCACCAGCCGGCCCTCGGCGTCCGTGTTCAGCACCTCGACCGTCTTGCCGCTGTACATCGTCAGCACGTCGCCCGGGCGCACCGCCGAACCCGACGGCATGTTCTCGGCGAGCGCCAACCAACCCGTGACGTTCACCGGCAGGCCGAGCCTGGCCGCGGCCAGCACCGTGCCGAGGACGGCGGCCGCGCCGCTCATGTCGCACTTCATCGTCTCGTTGTGGCCGGCCGGCTTGAGCGAGATGCCGCCCGAGTCGTACGTGATGCCCTTGCCCACCAGCGCCAGCGTCGGGGCGCCGCCCGGGTCGGGCGCGTAGCCGATCCGCACCAGCCGGGGCGGCGCGGCCGAACCCTGGCCCACGCCCATCAGCCCGCCGTAGCCGCCGGCCGTCAGCTCCTCCTCGTCGAGCACCGAGACCTCGACGCCGTACTCGGCGGCCGCCGCCGCGACCAGCGAGGCGAAACCCGCCGGCGTCAGCGCGTTCGGCGGGGTGTTGACCAGGTCGCGGGTCCGCCCGACCTCCTCGGCCAACACCAGCGCGCGCTCCGCGGCCGCCGCGTGCGCCGCGTCGCCGGCGTCCGCGTCGAGCAGCGTGACCCTGGCCAGCGGCCCGCTGTCCGCGCCGTTGAAGCTCCGGCCACGGAACGCGGTGAACGCGTACGCGCCGAGCAGCGCGCCCTCCGCCACCGGCGCGATCCCCTCGGCGCCGCCCACCGGCAGCGCGAACGCCGCGTGCTCCGAGCCCGACAGGGCCCGGGCCGCCACGCCCGCCGCCCGGCGCAGCGTCTCGGGACGGAAGTCGGCGCCCGACTCGGGCGCCGCGCCCAGGCCCACGGCGACCACCAGCGGCACCGGCAGCCCGTCGGGCGCCGGCACCTTGGTGATCTCCTCCTCGTCGCCCTTGGCGCCGAGCGTGCTCAGGGTGGCGGCCAGGCCGCCGTCGAAGGCGGCGTCGACGGCAGCCGCCGCCGGCGAGCCCGGAGCGATGACCGGCCCGGACTCGCCCTTGGCGAGGCCGATGACCACGGCGTCGGCCGGCACCGCGGTCGCCGCGAGATTGCTGAGGGTGAGTTCAGTCACTGTGATGTTGTTCCTCGTCGTCGTTTCACTTTCCGACTCTCCGCGCGGAGCGCGCGCCGCTCGGCCGGATGCCGGATGCCCGCGACGGCCCGAAACCCGGCCGGGGACATCCGCGAGAAGACTACGCCCGGCCCCCGTCAACCCCTCGCTACGGCCAGGGTCACCAACGCCGTCGTACCCGCGACCTCGGCCGCCGCGCCCAGCACGTCGCCCGTCACCCCGCCGAACCGCCGCCGGCAGTGCCACAACAGCCCCTCGGCCGCGCTCAGCCCCAACCCGACGGCGCAGCACGCCGCGAGCGCGCCCGCCACCCCGCCGGACAGCGCGCCGGCGGCGGCGACCACCACCACCGTGCCGCCCAACGCGGCGACGACGGCCGGCACCGGCACCACCCGCGCCACCCCGGCGCCGAGACCGGTCGGCCGGGCCGACGGCGGCCCCGACACCCGGCACGCCCACGTCAGCGCGGCACGCGAGACGAGCCCCGCGACCAGCGCCGCGGCCGGCGCGCCCCCGCCCGTCTCCGCCAGCGCCGCGACCTGCGCGCCCAGCGCGAACAGCAGCGTCACCACGCCGAAGGGACCGATGTCGGAACGCTTCATGATCCGCAGCGCCTCGTCCGCCGGCCGCCCGCTGCCCAACGCGTCCGCCACGTCCGCCAGACCGTCCAGATGCAGCCCACGACTGAGCACCACCGGCACGGCGACGACGAGCACGGCCGCCAACAACGGGCCCACGCCCAGCACCCCGAGAAACCAGGCGACGACCGCCGCCGCGCCCCCGACCACCAGACCGGCCACCGGCGCGCACGCCATCCCGACCCGGGCCGCGGCCCGATCCCACCGCGCGACGCGGACCGGCAACACGGTCAGGGTGCCCAGCGCGAAGCGCAGGCCGTCGAGGGACGAGGCCGGCGTTGCGTCCGTTGGGGGTTCGGGCGGCGTGGCGTTCATCGGATCGCAGCGTAGCGCCGGACGCTGGGAGGCCATGGGCGACTGGTGGGTTCGCAACATCCTCGAACCGGGGAAACTGCCGCTGCTGCTCGCGCTCGTGTCCTTCGTGACCACCTTCATGGTGACCCGCTGCATCACCCGGCTGATCCGGGCCGGCCGCGGCCCGTTCCGCGACATCTCCGCGGGCGGCCAACACGTGCACCACGTGGTGCCGGGCGTCGTGCTGATGGTGATCGGAGGCTTCGGCGCGGTGGCCGCCGGCACCGAGAGCTGGGCCGCCGCCGTCACGGCCGGCGTCTTCGGCATCGGCGCCGGCCTGGTACTCGACGAGTTCGCGCTGATCCTGTACCTGCACGACGTCTACTGGACCGAGCAGGGCCGCCGCAGCGTCGAGGCCGTCGTCCTGACGGCGGCCCTGGCCGGGATGCTGCTGACCGGCTTCTCACCGTTCGGCGTCAACCACTCGGGACCCGAGGAACAACTGGTCAGGCTCAACCTGATCACGACCGTGCTGGCCAACCTGCTGTTCGTGGTCGTGTCGCTGGGGAAGGGGAAGTACGTGCTGGGCGTCGTCGGCGTGCTGATCCCGCCCGTCGCGCTGGTCGGCGCGCTCCGGCTGGCCCGGCCGGACTCGCTGTGGGCCCGCCTCTTCTACCGGAGCCGCCCGCGGTTGCGCGCCCGGGCGGAGCGGCGGGCGCGGCGACACGACGAGCGGTGGGACGGCGTCGGGCGCCGCCTCAGCAACATGCTGGCGGGTCCGCCGGACGACGAGCGCTGACGCCGGGGGCGGCGGCCGGGGGTTTTCCCC
>NZ_SMKI01000502.1 GCF_004348415.1 Streptomyces hainanensis | reverse complement strand
ACCCAGGCCCTCGCCGACATCCCGGGCCCCACGACCTCCCACGCCCTCGCCGACCTGTCGGCGGACGCCGACCCCGCCGTCGCGCTCACCGCGACCTACCTCCGGCGGCTGCGCGACACGCGATGACGGAGCACCGCGACCGCCGCAGCGGAAGTCCCTACCGGATCGGCATCACGGTGACTCCCCGGTGATTGGCCCAGGCCTCCGCCGCCTCGGCCACCGCCCTGAGCCATGTCTCCTCGGGCCGGCGGAACGCGAACTGCCAGTACATCCGCACCTGTGCGGCGGCGAAGGCGTCGATCGCCTGTGGATCCGCGTTCACCCACGCCTTGCAGCCGGTCGCCCAGGACTCGGCGGCCTCCGGGCTGTGCCCCGCCGCCACCAACTGCACGACGAGAGTCGCCGGATCGATGAATGCTGCCCCTCTGCTGGGCCACGCCCAGTCCACGATCCACGAGCCCTGTTTCCCGAGCACGAGATTGTTCCCGTTGATGTCCGTGTGGAGCAGGACGTCCCCCCGGAACAGCTTCCCTTCCTCTTCAGGGGCGAACCGATCCCACCGGGTCTCCACCCATCCTCGGGCGACCTCAGGGAGGCTCAGGCCTGCCACGCGGTTGAGGAGATCCACCACTGTCGGCAGGTCTGACGAACCGGGGGCGAAGCTAGACGATCGACAGTCCAGGGTTTGGAAGCCCAGAATGATCCATTCACCGTTCTCGGCCGTCCACAGCAGTGGCGGAGATACGGAGCGTACGAAAGGGTTGATTGCCTTCTCCCGCATGAGGGAGTCGCGCCCCCCACCGGGCTGATTGCGCATGGCCTTGATGAAGAACGACCCTGCCTCGCCCTCGATCAGAGTCGTGATATCCGAACTGTAACCGCGTGAGCTGGTAGGGCGGATGGTCTTCGACTTCCCCGTATACGGTTGAATCAATGCCTCGATCTCCGGGGTGAGATCAACTGGCATGAATTCCTCACCTTCTTGGATCACAGACGGACAGCGGAGTCCCCGGTTTGCACTCCTGATCATCGGGATGGCACGCCGGGGGGAAGTCACCCTTTGGGTAACACGGGGTCTGAGCAGGGTAACAGGGGGTTTGATCGGGATAGCACCTCTGCTTCGGACCGCAGTTGTCCGGACCGCAATCCCGCACCGGAGGGGAGTGTCCAGCAAGAACGGCCCTGCGGATGGTCGCATTCGCCGCAGCCATGGCGCCACTGTCGAGGATGGTGGCCAAAGGGGTCTCGCGGACGTTGCCGACAGCCAGCCAGTCGGCGAAGACGCAGGGCGCGACAGCGCCGTCCGGCCCGATGGCGGCCCTGCCGTCCCCGCACCGACCGCAAAGTTCGCTCGGGTCAGACACCCGTTCCCCGGCTCCGCGTCCGAAGGGGCGGACGTGATCCACGCCGATCGTTCTTACCCCGAGGCTCCGCAGCTCTGCTCGTGCATCGCCCACTCGCTGGCCCTCGTCGGCCGCGACGATGCCGACCCGCAACGGGATTCCCAGGCGGACCGCCTTCTCGATGTTCGCCCGGGTCCGCGCGTGGCTCGGCCGGCGGGTCATCGCGTTGTGCTCGGCGGCCTGGTCGGAGTAGTACGAGGTCGCGAGCGCGACACCCGGCCGCCGGAGCAGGCGCCACCACGCGTCGGCGACGTGCACCAGGTTGCTGTACACCTCGACCGCCAGGCCGATGGTCAGTGCGCGGTCCACCAGTTCGGCCGCGTGCGGGTGCATGGTCGGTTCTCCGCCGATGAGTTGGACGTGTCTGACACCGCAGCCGGCGGCTTGGTCAAGCAGGTTGCCCCAGTCCTCGCGGCTCATGGCGCCATGGTCGCCGTCCGGACCTGAGGCGTTGTAGCAGTGCACGCAGCTCAGCTGGCACTTTCGCGTCAGGTCCAGCCAGAGGAAACGTGTGGCAGTCCTATCGATTGTCTTCACGGCCACCTCCTGGAGACGGCCCGACAGGGCCGAGTAATCCCGTTGGGAACAGGTCAGGTGTCTCGGGTAGCGCCTTCGGGCCAGAGCACGCGCACCGGGACGCCGGTGCGGTGGGCGTATGCGACCACGTCGGCCGTTCCGCCGTACCCTCGGGCCGGTTGGCCGTCCCAGACCGCGACGAGGCGGTCGACGAGCCCGACGAGGATTTCACTACCTGCCATATGTGCCTGAGAGTCGGATTCCGCAAGTCCCGTGCGGTGGACCTTGGCCGCCGCGGTCAAGAGGGCGTCGTACTCGGCGTGATGCCATTCCGGCAGGCCAGCACGATAAGCGTCGGCGGGGATCACCACTTCTATCCGACCGCCGAGGTCGAGCACGGCACGCGCGAACCATGCGTCCGGGCCGTCCGCGATGCACGAGACACCCACCAACTCGCCCTGGGAATACCGGAAGAGTTCAGCGCGGATCGCCTCGCGAACCTGATTCCCCAGCTTGTCGGCCAGGCCACGGTGCCCGGTGATGCCTAGACGCATGTTTCTCCTTACAGATGGGCGTCGTGCAGCAGCTCGTCGAACTCACGCACGACGCGCGGTGGAGTTCGTGACTTGTAGGCACGGCGTAGAGTGCGGGCACGTTCGACGGTGCGTCCGGAACGGTAACGGAGCCCGGTCTCCAGGGCCGTGCGGGCCATTGCGAACGCGCCATCGAGTCGGCCAGCCGCGAGATGGCCGTGGGCGATGTCGAGCAGGAGAAGGGCACGTTGTTTCTCGTGTCCCGAGGTGAGCACCGGATCGGTGGCGTCCTGTGCTGTGGAAATCCATTCGGTAAGGCCGAGTCGGACGCCGCACGACAGGCGGGCGGCGGCGACCTTGGCCTGGTTGAACGGGAACACCCATGGCCAAGGAGGTGGGGCCTCATCGGCGAGGTGATCCGTGGCGTCTCCGGCCGCGTTGAGGGCGCGGTCGGCGGCGGCCGCAGCACCAATGGCGGCATGAGCCAGGGCTTCGATCGTGAGAAGCCAGGCGTCGGCCACGGCCATGGGAGAGTCGAGCTGCCGACGCGCAGTGGTGACGAGGGCCAATGCCTGAGCACCGTTTCCGGTGTGCGCCTCAAGCTGGGCCATGCTACCGATCTGGTAGGCCGTCAGCAGGTGATCGCCAGCGCGCCGGGCGGCGGTGATCGATGTGCCGTACCAGGTGCGTGCCGACCCGAGGTCGCCCATGTCCCAGGACAACCACCCGGCGAGGCTTGCGGCCTCACTGCCGGCTGCTGCGAGCCGTGCACGCTGTCGGTCGTCTTCTTCTCCCTGTGCGAGATTCTGTACCAACTGTAGGTGTGCCCGAACGGGTTCGATCAGCTGTCGCGCGGGTGTAACTCCGTCGAGGCGCCGGTAGGCCGTCGTGGCCATACGGACAGGGGCGGTCTGGCTGTCGTCTGTGTGCCGGTCGGGTGCGATGGAGGAGATGACCGGGGCGGCCGCGGTTGCGGCGGCCGCGGTGAGGAAGTTCCGCCGTTCCATGGGACCGGACACCTGTACTCGCTCTGCTAGGCCGACAATCCCCAGAGGGATGCGGAGATGGCTGGCCACCCTGGCCAGCACCGCCATGTCGTACGACGCGGCCCCGCGACTCTCCAGCCGGGAGATGGCCGACTGGCTGAGCCCGCTGGCATCGCCGAGTTGCCGTTGAGACAAGCGGGCATCGGTGCGGGCCAAGCGCACAACTCGTCCATAGTCACCGTTCCTGGATGCCTCGCGGATCGACCGCGTAGACCAGTTCATACGTCACCGCCTCCATGCATTGGTACAACGCGTTGTCCGGATTCCGGCCATGGATATGCGCTGGCCGCATATCCGTATGCGGCGCCGGGGTGGTCGCTGGCTGGGCCGAGACGAACTGCGGTTGCCTCAGCGGACTACCCGCTGTCAATCGGGAGATACGCATGGCGATCACACCGCTCCCCGCTTGGAATCCGCTCAGCAACCGAGGTATCGGAGCTGTACTCGAGAAGCGGCTCTTCGGACCCGGCCACCGAGTGTTGGTGTTGCCGAGCCGGACGGGGGCCTCCCGTGGCTGAGCCTTCTCTTCCCGCGCCCGTGCCCTTCCTGAACACCGCGACGAGCACGCCCGATCTGTTGTCCTGCTTCCTGCGGCTCGGCGATGTCACGGCCGGGATAACGCGGCGGCTCGATGGTGACGAGTGCGCGCGCTGCGGAGCCACGGACGGACTGCGTCCGGGGGGCCACGCCTACACGCTCACCCGCAGTGGATGCCTGGGTTGGGCGGTGCGAGTCTGTGACGGCTGTCCGCCGGCCGTTCCGGTCGGTGCCGAACTGGCGGCGGCCGTGGCGTGGGTGGTGGCGGCCGGGGCCCGGAGAGAGGACGTGCTGGCGTCCTGGCCGTGGCGTCGTGCGGTGCCCGTGCCTGCGGGGCGTGCGTGGGACACGGTCCGGGTCCCTCGTCCGGTCGGTCTGGCGGTTCTCTCCCAACTCCCCCACCACGTCGCGGCGATCGGACCGGTGCTGGAGGTGCCGGCACGGAACACGGTCGAGTTCCTGGTTCCGCCCGGCACGTCAACCACTTGGCCGACGGATCTCCGGAGGACACGTGGTTTCTTCTGTGTCGGTGACGGTGGGAACAGCAAACTGCCGGCGCCCGACCTGACCGTGGCGGACGGGCGTCGGGCCCGGTGCGGGCGCCACTGGCTCACCCGGCTGCAACTGGACCGGACCCCGACCACGCATGGGGGAGCCCTGCTGGAGTGTCTGATGGCGGAACCGCGGCCTCGGCGGAGCGGGGGCGTCCGTGTGCGCTGACCGGAACGGCGTCACCCTTCGCTGGGGAACGCACGAGCTCATGGGCGAGCGTGTCACCGATCAGGCTGGACGCGTGGGCCGCCTGGCGGCCGTGCTGGAGTACGTGGCTGACCGGACGGGCCTGGTCGTGCGGGCCGAGGCGCATCTGCGGCCGGTGGACGGCGGCGGCTGGGAGTGGACGGCGGATGCCGGGTGCCTGACCCGGGACGCGGGCGAACTCCGCGGTCACGAGTCGTAGTGCGTCACCATTCGCCGCGCCGCCGCGGCCAACGCGTCCCGGAGGGAGGGCGGCGTGAGGACGACCGTCTCGGGGCCGAGGGACAGCAGCTGCGAGTATGCGACCTCCTCCGACTCCACCGCCAGGGTCGTCGTGATCCAGCCGGCCGCGTCGGGTGGGGAGGCCGTGGCCAGGGCCTCGGTCGCGGCCTCGCGGTCGGTGACGCGGGGGAGGGCGCGGGCGCCCGCCGGGGTGAGGCGGAGGCGGACCTCGGCGCGGAGGAGGGAGCGGGCGAAGGCGGCGGCCTGGGCCGTCCAGAAGGTGGGGAGGTCGAAGGACTCGTCCCGCGCGAAGCGCTCCTCGGTCGGCGTGACCGAGACGAAGCGGGAGACCCGGTA
>NZ_SMKI01000501.1 GCF_004348415.1 Streptomyces hainanensis | reverse complement strand
GTCTTCAACCGGTCATCGACGTGGACGTACAGTGCCGTCAAGAGGGTGTCTAACTCGGTCGTCACAACCCGATGTTGGACACCCTCCCCCACGTCAGAAAACCCCTCATTCGGAACTACTCGTCTAGGTCCTGTCCGGGCGACACGGCCTGGCCTCGGCGGGTCCGTTGGCCCGCCGTTCGCTCACGCATCACCCTCTCGAACGCCAACTCGCATACGCTGGCGGCGCGTTGAACTGACGGCCCCCACCGATGCGAAGGCGGCGACGCATGCGAAGAATACGGTTGCTGGCCCGCGCGGCGATCCTGCTCGGCGCCGCGCTGGCCCTGACCGCCCCCCTCTCGGCCCAGGCCGCCGACCCGGCGCCGAGTGCCACCGGGTACTCCGCGACCACCTCGGTCGGCGTGCACAACGCCTACCTCCAGGAGACCTTCCCCTACTTCGCCGACGCCCTCGACTCCGGCGCCGGGATGCTGGAGCTCGACGTCTGGACCAACTTCTTCGGAAGCGGCTGGCGCGTGGCGCACGACAACCCGTTCGGCAACGCCAACAACTGCGAGAACGCCTCGTCGGCCGACCAGTTCGGGACCCGCGCCAGGAACCAGTCGTTCGCCGGCTGCCTGAACGACCTCCGCGCCTGGCACGACGCCAATCCGGGGCACCGGCCGATCCTGCTGAAGATCGAGATGAAGGACGGCTTCGCCGCCAACCTGGGCCGCGGCCCGGCGCAGTTCGACGCGCTGGTCAACGGCGCCCTGGGCGACGCCGTCTTCGGCCCGGGCGACCTGACCGGCGACCACGCGACCCTCGACGAGGCCGTTCGGGCGGGCGGTTGGCCGAGCCGGGACGAGCTGGCCGGGAAGTTCCTGATCCACCTGATCCCCGGCACCGTCGAGGAGGGCAACCCGTTCGACTCGCTCTGGACGGACGTCGAGTACGGCCGCCACCTCCGCGACTCGGCCGCCGCCGGCACCCTGGGCACCACCACCGCCTTCCCCGCCGTGCACGGCGCCGAGGCGGGCGACCCGCGCGTCACCCGCTACGCGGACGCCACGCTGCGCCCCTGGTTCGTGGTCTTCGACGGTGACGCCACCGCCTACACCACCGGCGTCGACCTCGACTGGTACGCCGACCGCGGCTACCTGGTCGTGATGACCGACGCCCACAACGTGCCGCCCGCCATCAGCGCGACCAACCCGACCGAGGCCCAGGCCGCCGCCCGCACCGCCGAGTTGGCGGCCGCCGGCGCCAGCGTCGTCAGCTCCGACTGGCACTCGCTGCCGGCCGTGCTCGGCACCGTGCTCCCCCGCGGCTGACCGGCCGCCACCGGCACCGCCCGGGCGTCGCACGGCGCCCGGGCGTCGCCGATAGGGTGGGAACGCCCCGTCCGCGAGCCAGTCCGGAGAACCCCGTGCGCGTAGTCCTCGCCGAAGACCTGTTCCTGTTGCGGGACGGTCTGGTCCGGCTCCTGGAGGCGCACGAGTTCGAGATCGCCGCCGCCGTCGACAACGGGCCCGAGCTCACCCGCGCCCTGTCCGAACTGCGGCCCGACGTCGCCGTGGTGGACGTCAGACTGCCGCCCTCCTTCACCGACGAGGGCCTGCAGTGCGCCCTGACGGCCCGCCGCGAACAGCCGGGGCTGCCGGTCCTGGTGCTCTCCCAGCACGTCGAGCAGCTCTACGCCCGCGAACTGCTCGCGGACGGCAACGGCGGCGTCGGCTACCTGCTCAAGGACCGGGTCTTCGACGCCGACCAGTTCGTGGACGCCGTCCGCCGGGTCGCCGGCGGCGGCACCGCGATGGACCCGCAGGTGATCCAGCAGCTGCTGGCCCGCCGCACCCAGAACTCGCCGCTGGAGAAGCTGACTCCGCGTGAGCTCGAGGTGATGGAGCTGATGGCGCAGGGCCGTTCGAACGCGGCGATCGCGGAGCGGCTGGTCGTCACCGAGCGGGCCGTGGCGAAGCACACCTCCAACATCTTCGCCAAGCTGGGGCTTCCGCCGTCCGACGACGACAACCGGCGGGTGCTCGCGGTGTTGGCGTACCTCGAGCGCTGACCGCGCGCACCGCGCACCGCACCGCACCGCGCACCTCGCCGCGCCGCCCGGCGGCGCCGCGTAACCGGCGGCGGGGGCCGCTCGTTCTGCCGGTGTGGCTGCCAGCGATGTGACCTCCCCCGACGCCCCCACCGACACCACCCACGAGCCCGTCGGCCTCGACCGGGCCGAGGCGGCGCTGGTCGAGCACTACCCGCGTCTGGTGCGGCTCGGCTACCTCGTCCTCCCCCACTCGCTCGGCCGCCAGCGGCGGGTGCTCACCGCGCACGCGCTCGCCCAACGCGCCCTCCCCCGTGGCAGATCCGCCCAGGACGAGCCGACCGCCCCGCCTCCGCGGCGGGAGGACGCCGACGCCGGCTACGCCTACCTGCGGCACCGGGTGCTGCGGGCCGCGCTCGACGCGGCCAGGGCCAGGCGCCGGGTGCCGCGCCCGCCGTGGTCGCTGCCCCAGGTGGTGGGTCTGCGGCTGTTCCCGCGCGCCGGCGAGCCCGACGAACTCGCCCTCGACCAGCGGCTCGCCGAGCTCGCCCCGGCCGGCCGCGCCGCCTACGCGCTGCGCCGCGTCGACGGGCTCGACGAGCCGGCCGTCCGCCGGCTGCTCGCCGCCGCCGGCGTGCCCGCCGAGGACGCGGCGGACGCCGTGGCGGCCGCCGCCGGGCTGAGCGCCGCGCCCGATCTCGCCGACCCCTGCTCGCTCCAGGCCAGGCCCACCGACCTGCTGCGCCGCCGCCAGTACGCCAGGGGCGCGCTGTTCGGGGCCGCGGCGCTCACGCTCGTGGTCGCCGGCGGTCTCGCCCTGCTGCCGGACGGCTGGGGCCCGGACGGCGCCGCCGCCCCCAGCTACAGCCGGAACGAGGCCGCCGAGGCCGCGCTCGACCCGAGCGGGCTGCGGCGCGTCCCGGCCGACACCTGGAAGCGCTCGGCCCGGCTCGACTTCTCGGTCTGGCCGGCCCGCGGCGACGCGGTCGACGACACCGGGCTGCTGCGCCGGGCCCTGGCGGTGTGGGCCAGGCCGGGCGAGAGCGTGGCGGTCTCGGCGACCCCCGGCACCCAGACGGGTCCCGCGCCGGGGCCCGCCCAGCTGCTCTACGCCGGCGAGTCCGGCGGCACGTCGGTGGTGCTGCTCCACGACGGGCTGCGGCTCGTCAGGTACGCCGAGCAGGCCGGCGCCGACGGCGGTCGGGTGGCGCTGGACTTCGCCCGGGTGGACGGCGCCGACCTGGTCTCCTCGGCCGCCGCGGTGGTCAGCCGCGGCGACGGCAACACCCGCTATCTGCTGGCCCCCTGGGTCGCCGAGGCCGGCACCCTCCAACTGCTCGACCCCACCGCGTCCACCGCCGGGCTGGCCGTGGACGACCACGGCGTCACCGACCCGCTGCGCACCGCCGCCGGCGAGCCGGGGGAACGTCCGGGCGAGTGCGCCTCGTTCGCCGCACTCGCGGTCACCCCGCAGGGCGCCGCCGAGCCCTATCTGCTCGCGGATCTGGGCGAGTTGGCGCCCGCGGTGCTGACCGGCGGCACCCCGGCGGAGCCGCGCAACTGGATCGGCTCGGCCGAGGAGCGGGCCCAGTGGGCGCGGATGGCCTGCCAGTTGCCGCTGGTGAGCGGGGCCGGGATGCGCACGCTCAACGCCTGGGGCTTCGCGGAGCAGCCGCTGCCGGACGGCGCCGGCACCGCCCGCTGGGTGTGCCTGCGGGGCGACACCTGGCGGGGCGGCGGCAGCCGGTCCCTGGCGGTCTTCCTGCCGCCGGCGGAGCGGGCCACCGAGCCGGGCGCGGTCACGGCCAGCGCGGAGGACAGCGCCTCCTGCGGGGAGCGGCGGCCCGCCGTGCTCAGCGGGGCGTTGTGGATGTCCCCGGCGGAGGACTGGTATCTGCTGGCGGCCGCGAGCGAGGGCGTCACGGAGATCACCGCCGAGGGCGCGGTCGGCGGCCACGGCGCGGGCCGCACCCTGGCCCTGCCGGCCGAGGAGGGCGCGAGCACCGAGCTGACCGCCCGCCTGGAGGGCGGCGACGAGTTGCCGATGCTCGGTTCCTGACGGGAACCGATCCGCCGATGCCCGCATCAGATCGGCATGAGGGGTGCGCTGAAGGTATCGGGCTCGCTGGTCGTCGTCTCGCTGCTCGCGTTGACCGGTTGCGGCAGCGAGACGCCGCCGGCCGACGCGGTCGGGGCGCCGCCGAGCGAGCCGGTGGTCTACGAGGGAACCGACGTCACGGTGTTGGAGAGCGGCGAGGACGGCCCGCTGATGTGCTGGGCGCTGATGGAGTCGTATCCGCCGCAGTGTTCCGGCGGCGTGGCGGTGGTGGGCTGGAGCTGGGAGGGCCTGACCGCCGAGTCGGCGACCGGCACCACCTGGGGCAGCTACGACCTGGTCGGCTCCTGGGACGGCGAGCGGCTCACGCTCACCGAACCGCCCGCCGACGCCGGCCCGGCGCCGGATCCGGCCTCCGACGAGGGGTTCGAGACGCCGTGCCCGGAGCCGGAGGGCGGCTGGGAGCCGGTGGACCGGACCCTGGTGGAGGACGGCACGGCGGGCGAGGCGATCGCCGGCGCCTCGATCTTCGACACCTACGCCGGCGGCTGGATCGACCAGCGGGACGACACCGCCATCGTCACCGTCCGCTTCACGGACGACCCGGCCGCCTACGAGGAGCGGCTGCGCGAGCTGTGGGACGGCCCGCTCTGCCTGACCACGGCCGAGCGTGACTACGCCGAACTCCTCGACATCCAGGCCGAACTGATGACGGAGTTCCCCGAGACCCAGGGCTCCTACGTCGACGACACCCACAACGTGGTCAGGGCCGATGTGCCGGTCGCCACCCCGGAGATGGCGGCGGCCCTCGCCGACCGCTTCGGCGAGGGCGCCGTCGTCCTGGAGGGCTGGCTCGCCCCGGTCGAGTGACGGATTCCCCTGGCGGGGACATGGCCCCGAGGGCGCGCTTCATAGGTTCCATGAGAGGCGGTCGGGCTCGTACCTCCACAGCGTGTGTTCACCGTGGGCGTCCACGGTCAGGCCGTAGGAGCCGGGGCCGGGTCGGCCGGCCTGGAACCAGGGAGCGAGGAGTTCGACGCGTTCGGCCCACAGGTCCCGGGGGCCGGCGGTGGTGACCTGCACGCGGGAGCCGGTGCCGTCGGGGATGATGCGCGCCCAGGATTCGGTGAGCGGGTGGACCAGGCCGTGGATGCTCATGTTCTCGTCGCGCAGGGTCATGCCCAGAACGCCGTCGTGGAGCAGGACCACCTCCATGGCGCGGGTGAGGGTAAGTGCGTGACAGAAGTCCGCGGCTTCTCCAGGTGGGACGGGCAGGGGTTCGGGG
>NZ_SMKI01000500.1 GCF_004348415.1 Streptomyces hainanensis | reverse complement strand
TCGCCCTGGTCGTCCGCCACCGACGCGGCCCCCGCCGGCTCGCCCGCCGACCCGTCGTCCGTCCCGGCCCGCCCGTCCGCCTCGGCACGGTCCGTCTCCGACTCCGGCGCCCGCCGTTGCGACGGCACCGTGGCGGACGGGGCGCTCGTGACGGGGTCGGGGACGCCGAGCGCGCCCAGCGGCGGCCGCCCGCCCGCCGGCTCCTCCGTCGAGCCGGCCTCGGGGGAGGCGAGCGGCGGGGCGTGGTGCGTCGGCACCGGGCCGACCGCCATCACCCCGGTCGCCAGCGCGAAGGACGCGGAGACGGCCACCTTGCCCAGGCCCAGCATCCCGCCGGCCCCGGCCGCGCCGTGCGGGCCCCACTCGGCCGCGAGGCCGGCCGACTTGCCGGCGATCCTGGTGGCCGCCAGCCACGCCAGCGGCCCCACCGGTGCCAGCCCGCGTAACGTCGCGTTGAGGTCCACCAGCTCCAGGTAGGCGGACCGGCAGCGCGCGCAGCCGTCCAGGTGCCGGCGCAGCTCGCGGAACCCGCGGCGCCGCGACGGCCGCCGGGCGTAGGCGCCGAGCCGCCCCGCGTACTCGCGGCACTCCTCCTGGCTGGTCAGCGACGACGACACGTGGGCCTGGAGGTAGGCGGTCCGCAGCCCCTCCCGGGCCCGGAACGCCAGCACGGCCGTCGCGTTGGGGGTCAGGCCGAGCAGCGGCGCCACCCGGCTGACCGGCTCGTTCTCGACCGTCGTGTGCCACAGCACCGCCCGCCAGCGCTCCGGCAGGCTGCGGAAGGCGCGGGCGGCCATCGACCGGTCGGCCCTGGACATCGCCAGCACCTCGGACGGCGAGCTCGCGGTGCGGACGCCGGTCGCCAACTGGTCGGTCTCCGCGACCGGTTGCTCCATCCGCCCCTCGGCGCCCCACTGCGCGGCCACCCGGCGCAGGATGGTCAGCAGGTAGGCCCGCACCGAGGCGTTCGGCCCCGCCCCGGCCCGCACCAGGCGCAGCGTCCTGGCGAACACCTCGGCCGTCAGGTCCTCGGCGAGGTGCGGGTCGTGGCAGCACAGCCGGGCGTACCGCCGGACACCGGCGACGTGCCGCCGGTAGAGCTCGCCGTACGCCGTGTCGTCGCCCCGCCTCACCCGCGAGAGAAGCGCCTCGTCCGATGGCGCCTCGTCCCCCGTCTCGGTCATCAGACCCCCCGCTGACAGATGTGCGATCGGAATCGCCGATGACGCATGCCAACACCCAAGATCGTGCGCTCGATTTGGTCAAGACATCGGGCAGGCCCCGGCTCGGGGCCGCTTCACCCCAATGCCTCACATCCACACATCCCGCGCATCGTTGCTGGAATGACGCCAACTAGCCGAGGAACCCGAGCCGATGACGATGCCTGAGCACCGCGACGCACCCTGGTACCCCTCCGACGAGGCCGGCCATCCGGCCCTGTCGGAGCCCAGGACCGCCTCCCACCAGGCGTGGGAGCTGTCCGACGACACCACCCCGCTCACGGGGCTCGCCGGGATGTTCGGCCCTCCGATCCAGCACCCGCCGCGCGCCACCTCGCTGCCCAGGCACCGCGGCCGCCGGCGCCGCCCGCAGTGGGCGGACCAGCCGGTCAGGGTGCGCTGGGTGCGCTGGTCCAGCCTGCTGCTGGCCGCCACGGCCGCCACCCTGGTGGCGATGCTCAGCGTGCTCGGCGGGCTGATCTCCTACGGGCCGCTGCGCCAGGTCGCGAGCCCCGGCTCGTCGACCGCGCTCACCGCCTGCTGGCCGATGTTGATCTACGGCCCCTGGCTGGTCGCGTCGCTCTCCATCCTCCGCGCCGCCCTCCACCAGCGTCACGCCCGGCACTCCTGGGCGGTGGTCGTCCTCTTCTCCGGACTCGCCGTCGCCCTCTGCGTGGCCCACGCGCCGCCCCACGTGACCGACGTGGCCGTGGCAGGTCTGCCCCCCATCTCGGCGCTCGTGGCCTTCCAACAGATCGTCCGGCAGATCACCCTGATCAGTCCGCCGCGCCACGCGCTGCCCCGGCAGCGGATGCCCGGGACCGCGGGCCAGGCCGAGGCGGTGTGACACACCTCACTCCGGACCACGGGGCTCCCGGCTCCCGACGGCGCCGGGGAACGACGAAAGGCCCCCACCTGGTGTCCAGGGAGGGGCCTTGAGTGTCTTTGGGGTGAGTGACGGGACTTGAACCCGCGACCACCTGGACCACAACCAGGTGCTCTACCAACTGAGCTACACCCACCATGTGCCGCCGGGGCGACCGCTCAAAAGTGTACAGGGTCGCCGGGGGTGGTTCCGCCGGTTATCCCCGCACCCTCAGGAGACCACGTGCTGGGCGGCGATCCGGCGGGCCGACTCGGAGTCCGGGCCTGGCTGCGGGACGAAGACGGCCTCGCGGTAGTAGCGCAGCTCCGCGATCGACTCCCTGATGTCGGCGAGCGCCCGGTGGTTGCCGCTCTTCTCCGGGCTGTTGAAGTACACCCTCGGGTACCAGCGGCGGGCCAGCTCCTTGACCGACGACACGTCGATCACCCGGTAGTGCAGGTGCGACTCGAGCCGTGGCATGTCGCGGGCCAGGAAGCCGCGGTCGGTGCCGATCGAGTTGCCGCAGAGCGGCGTCTTGCCGGCCTCCGGGGCGTGCTCGCGCACGTAGTCGAGGACCTGCCGCTCGGCGTCCTCCAGGGTGGTGCCCGCGTCCAGCTCGTCGAGCAGCCCGGAGGCGGTGTGCATCGTGCGCACCACCTCGGGCATCGATTCGAGCGCCGCGGCCGGGGGGCGGATCACGATGTCCACCCCCTCGCCGAGCACGTTCAGCTCCGAGTCGGTGACCAGCGCGGCCACCTCGATGAGCGCGTCGTCGGCCAGCGAGAGCCCGGTCATCTCGCAGTCGATCCACACCATGCGATCGTTCATGCGAACAACCTTACGTCGCTCAGCGCGACCAACTCACTGCAACTCCCCTCCCGCGCCCCTGGCCGCACTTCCTTCACTCCGCCCCCTCAGGACGTCGGGCGCCCCCGCTGCCCCGGCAGGCGGGGCGAGAAGCCGTCGCCGACGGGCTTGGCACGCCCGGCCGAGCCGTCCTGCTGGCGCGCCCGGTAGGCGGCCCGGTAGGCCGCCGGCGAGGCGCCGAGCTGCCGCCTGAAATGGCCCCGCAGCGCCACCGGCGAGCGGAAGCCGCAGCGGCCCGCGACCTCGTCCACCGAGTAGTCGGAGACCTCGAGCAGCCGCTGTGCCTGGAGCACCCGCTGGGTGATCAACCACTGCAGGGGAGCGCTCCCAGTAAGGGCACGGAAGCGCCGGTCGAAGGTGCGACGGCTCATGTAGGCGCGGGCCGCGAGCGTCTCCACGTCGAACTGCTCGTGAAGATGTTCGAGCGCCCAGGCCACCACCTCCGCCAGCGGGTCGGCTCCTATGTCCTCTGGTAAAGACCTGTCCAGATGTCGCTGCTGCCCGGTCTCCACCCCGTTCCCCCGCCGTGGCGGGAGCACCAGCCGGCGGGCCAGGGCCGCGGCGGCCTCCGGCCCGTGGTCCTGGCGGACGATGTGCAGGCACAGGTCGATGCCCGCGGCGGTGCCGGCCGACGTCAGGATGTCGCCGTCGTCGACGAAGAGCTCCCTGGGGTCCACATGGACCGACGGGTAGCGCTTGGCGAGCGTGGGGGCGTACATCCAGTGCGTGGTCGCCGGTCTGCCGTCGAGCAGGCCGGCCGCCCCGAGCGCGAAGGCGCCCGTGCACAGCCCGACGATCCTCGCTCCCTCGCTGTGCGCGCGCCGCAGCGCGGCCAGCGCCGCGGCGGGTGGCGGCCCGGTGATGGACCGCCAGGCCGGCACGATCACCGTGCCCGCCCTGGCCACGGCGCCCAGCCCGTAGGGCGCGCGTAGTTCGAGGCCGCCGGTGGTGCGCAGCGGTCCCTCCTCGCCGGCGCAGGCAAGCAGCCGGTATCGCGGCACCCCGGCATCCTGGCGGTCGACGCCGAAGACGGACAGCGGGATGGAACTCTCGAACATGGGACTGCCGCTGAACAGCAACACCGCGACGACTTCGCGGCGGCGTCGGGCGGCGAGCTTTACTGCGGGCTCGGGGCCGTGCGTTGGGTCCTGGCTCATGCTCCTCAGTTCCCTCGGTCGTCGCATCCTCTCGGTCCTGCACGTTTCCCCCGACGTGATTGCCAAGATCGAATCTACTGTGTCAGGTGAGGTCGGCGGGACAAGTTCATCACTCGGCGCTAAATCGACATGACAACGTGGCGCGAAGCATTCGATCAGGAAGCGTTACACGTAGGAGCAGTTGGGGGAAGTGCGCCTTCCCCCTGTGACATGTCACGGATGGGGCTGACGGCCCGGCACGGCTCTCCCTGAAGGTATACCCACGAGGTTGGTGTGACGCGTGCGCAACGTGGTTCATCCAAGGGGAAGTTGGCTGAAAATAAAAGTCGTCAGCAAGAATGTCGCACCGGCCACACGCTGGGCACCACCGGCCGCGCAACCTTGCCCCGGGGGCGCGCGCCGGGCGCATCGTTGCAGGTAGGGCGGACATGTCAAGAAGAGAAGGCGCCGGGTCCGGCATGCGGTCACGCAGCGGCAGCGGAGGTACCGCAATGTGTCCGAAAGCATTGCGTCCGGGGCCGCCCGTAGGGCATGCTGCTCGGTCACGGTTCCGTGCCTGGTTTCAGGGGTTGTAAGCAGCGCCCCTGGGCACTAGGTACCTAACGCCGTACTCTGGAGGAGGAACCTGTGACGTCACTACCAACGTTCCTCCCCCTCCATCCCCGGCAAGACCCCGAGGTTTCCTCACTGACCCACCGCTGAGGCTCCGATGGCTGGATACGAGTTCCCCGAACCAGCGGATCGCAGGCGCGTCGTCGATCCCTCGTCCACGCCCGATCTGGTGGACGAGACGCACACATCGCACGACCCGGCGTTCCAGCATGGTGTGGTGGTCGGCTTCGACGGCTCGACCTCGAGCGAGCGGGCCCTGGCCTACGCGGTGGGCATGGCGAACCGGTCCAACTGCGGGCTGATCATCGTGCACGTCGCCAACCGGCTGCCGACCACGGTCTGGGCGGGCTGCGAGCCGCCGGCCCTGGTCGACGTCCCGGACCACCGCACCGAGGTGCTGGGCCTTGAGTTGGCGTGCGCGGAGCACCTGTCCGAGGTGCCCTGGGTGCTGCTGGAGCGCGGCGGGGACATCTGCCACGAGCTGGAGGAGGTCGGCCAGGAGTACGCGGCCGACGCGATCGTGGTCGGCACGACGCACGGCGTGCTCGGCCGGATCTTCGGCTCGGTCTCCGGCCGGCTCGCCCGCCGGGCCCGCCGCCCGGTGATCGTCATCCCCTGAGCCGGGCACTCCCCCGCGTGGGGCCCGGCACCGCCC
>NZ_SMKI01000004.1 GCF_004348415.1 Streptomyces hainanensis | reverse complement strand
CCGCCGACCTGATCCGACCCTGACCCGCCCCCGAGGCAGAAAGGAGGACGAGTGATGACGCACGGCAGATCCCGCGCGCGTGCCGCCGCCCACGCGGCGACCACGCACCGCCGGCTCGCGGTGCTGTTGGCCCTGTGCCTGGCGGCGCTCGCGCTCGGACCGCTGTCCGGCGCCCGGGCCGACCAGCCGCGCGGCGGCGAACCGGCACCGGCCGCCGAGCAGGTGCTGACCTGGACGGCGGACAACGACATCACCCGCTACCTGTCCGCGCCCACCACGGCGGTCGCCGGCGAGGCGACGCTCGTCTTCGAGAACAGCGCGGCCACCGGCAACACCACCGGCATGCCGCACACGTTGACGTTCGACAGCTCCAACCCGGCGTACAACAACGACGTGTCGGTGAACATCCTCGCCAACCCCAACGACGCCAACGGGGGCCGGTACGAGGTCGACGTCAACCTCACCCCCGGCACCTACCGGTACTTCTGCTCCATCCCGGGGCACGGCCAGATGCAGGGCACCCTCGTCGTCACCGACGGCGGCAGCGGCGAGGACACCACCCCGCCCGAGGTCACGGCCGAGGTGGACGGCGACCGGAACGCCGACGGCGACTACGTCGGCAGCGCCACCGTCAGCCTGTCCGCCACCGACACCGGCTCGGGCGTCGACCGGATCGACTACGCGGTCGACGGCGACGACTTCACCGCGTACGAGGCGCCGGTCGTGCTCAACACGATCGGCGAGCACACCGTGACCTACCGGGCGACCGACAAGGCCGGCAACGTCTCCGACGACCAGACGGTCACCGTCCGGGTCGTCGAGCCGTCCGGCGACGACACCACCCCGCCCGAGGTGACGGCCACCGTGGACGGCGAGCGGAACGCCGACGGCGACTTCCTCGCCATGGCCACGGTCACCCTCACCGCCACGGACGACGACTCCGGCGTGGCCGCCGTCGAGTACTCGGTCAACGGCGGCGCGTTCACCCGGTACACGCAGCCGGTGATGGTGCACAGCGTCGGCGACCACACGGTCGCCTACCGGGCGACCGACAACGCCGGGAACTCCTCGGAGCCGGGCACCGTCGCCTTCACCGTCGTCACGCCGGAGGACCCGGGCGAGCCCGGTGAACCCGGCGAACCGCCGGTGGAGTGCCCCGAGTCCGACGACCGGCCGCTGGTCGTGGTCGGCGAGGAGGTGACCGGCGTGCCCAACAGGACCGCGCCGGACGGCTGCACCATCAACGAGGTCATCGAGGACGAGCGCGGCTGGTCGTCCAAGGGCTCGTTCCTCAGCCACGTCCGCACGGTGACGGACCGGCTGTACATCGCCGGGCTGGTCGACGAGGCGGGCCAGGCCGAGATCGAGGAGGCCGCAGAACGCTCGGACGTCGGCGAGCCCGGCAACCGGGCGGGCTACGAGCGGATCCTCACGGGCACCGAGCAGTCCCTCGACCGGTGGACGCACGTCGGCGGCGGGGCCTTCGGCCTCAACGACGACGGCTCCATCACCAGCAGCACCTCCGTCCCCGGGATGGGCATGCTGTGGTTCCCCGAGGCGCAGTACGGCGACTTCTCGCTGCGCCTCAAATTCCGTGACGACGCCGGCGGTTCCGCGAACAGCGGGGTCTTCGTCCGCTTTCCCCGGGTGTTCAACCACCCGGAGGAGTCGCGTCCCGAGTGGGTGGCCATCAAGTACGGCCACGAGATCCAGATCTTCGACGGCCGGAACGGCGACCAGTACAAGACCGGTTCCGTCTACGGCTACGACCTGGTGAACCGGGGCGAGGGCATGCCGGTGCCGGGCGGGGTCTGGAACGACTACGAGATCCGGGTGATCGACCAGCACTACTGGATCTACCGGAACGGCTTCCTGATCAACGAGTTCGAGAACGCGCCGGGGCAGCTGTTCTCCCCGCCGCGCGCCGACGACCCGGGCACGGACGGGCGGCAGCACGACACGGGGTACATCGGGTTGCAGACCCACGGCACCTCGGACGTGATCTCCTTCCGCGACATCCGCATCCGGTCGCTGTAGCGACAGAACGCGCCGGCCGATGACCGACGGATGCCGTGGAGCGACAGGCGGCGCCTGATCCGCGACACGGCGAAGCCGGCCCCCTCCCGTGTGTGCGGATTCCAAGGGCCGTCGCAACACGGCTGATCAACTGGCTGTTGCCAGGAGGTTAGCCAGGCGCTCGGCTGGGGTTTCCCAGCCGAGCGTCTTGCGTGGGCGGCTGTTGAGCTCGGCGGCGACCTTCCCCAGGCGCTCGACGGCCTCAGGAGCCTGCGGGCGCAGGGCGTCACCACCTATCCGGAGTTCGACCCCGACGCGGTGCTCACCGCGCTGACCCGTGCGGCGCTGCCGCAGGCCGTGGCGGTGCCGTTGCTCCGCGCCCGGCACGACGAGCGGGTCGGAACTCGTCCTGCACTACACGGGTGAGCGCGTACCGGGGGGTGACGCCGCGCCGCGAGCTGACGTCCCATCTGCCGGAGGCGGCGGTGCCGAAGGTCTACCGCCATGTGGCCGAGTTCCGTTGAACTCCAACCGCGAGGTGGACCGGAAGGCACTGGCCCAGGAGGCGGCCGGCGGCTCAGGCGGGAGTCTTTGAATCAGCCCGCCGCACGTCCTCCACGACGGCCTGGAGCGCCTCGGCGAGCGCGGCACCCGTGGGGGCGTGCTCGGGGTCGACGACCCACTGCATCATCACGCCGCTGAGCAGGGCGTGGTAGAACTGCCCGACGGCGACGTGGACGTTGGGCGGCAGATCGATGTTGCCCAACAGCAGCCCCACCAGGCTCTCCTGGGCCTGGAGCTGCGCCTCGACGAAGAAGCGGCGCACCTCGGGCACGTGGCCGATCTGCGAGACCGCGTCGAACTGGGCTGCCCAGATCGGTCGGTGACGGTCGAACAGCTCGATCACCTGGGTCCACGCCTGCTCGAAGCGGCCGATCGGGTCCTGCGGGAGGTCCCCGGCATCGCTCAGGGCGGTCCGCAGCTCGGTCGCCCACTCGTCGAGCGCCTCCATGATCGCGGCGTTGAGGAGGGCCTCCTTGGTGCCGTAGTGGTAGCCGATCGACGCCAGGTTGGCCCCGGACGCCTCGACGATGTCCCGAGCGGTGGTGCGGGCGTAACCCTTCTGGTAGAGACAGCGCTTCGCTCCGACGAGCAGATCCTCTCGGTGTCCCATGCGAGACAGTCTAATCACAGGTTCAGAGATCTGTTTAGCACGAACGTGGTAGACAGATTTCGTCATAGACAGATTACTCATACAGATCTATGGTGCTCGCCATGAGTTACCAACGTGCCACCCGTAAGGAGTGGGCCGCCCTCGCCGTCCTCGTCCTCCCGGTCCTTCTGTTGTCCATGGACATGACGGTGTTGTACTTCGCGGTGCCCTTCCTGAGCGCCTCTCTGGAACCCAGCGCCACACAGCAGTTGTGGATCGTGGACATCTACGCGTTCATGCTGGCCGGGCTCCTGATCACGATGGGAACCGTCGGTGACCACATCGGCCGCCGGAGGCTCCTGATGATGGGTGGGGCGGCTTTCGGTGTCGCCTCGTTCGCCGCCGCCCACGCCGGCAGCGCGGAGTTACTGATCGCGGCCCGCGCCGTCCTCGGCCTGGCGGGTGCCGTGCTGGCGCCGTCCACCCTCTCCCTGATCCGCAACATCTTCCACGACCCCGGCCAGCGCCGCACCGCCATCGCGGTGTGGACCGCCGGCCTGTCCGGCGGCGCCGCACTGGGCCCGATCGTCTCCGGACTCCTGCTCGAACACTTCTGGTGGGGCTCGGTCTTCCTCATCAACATCCCCGTGATGGTGCTGCTCCTGATCCTGGGCCCGATGCTGCTGCCGGAGTCGCGCTCCCCCGACCCCGGCCGCTTCGACGTCCTCGGCGCCGTGCTGTCGCTGGGCGCCGTGCTGCCCTCCATCTACGGCATCAAGGAACTGGCCGAGGACGGCTTCAGGTGGTCGCACGCGGCCGTCACGGCCGCCGGGATCGTCATCGCCGTGCTGTTCTTCCTCCGTCAACGCACCGCCGCCAACCCGCTCATCGACCTGAGCCTGTTCCGTGACCGGGGGTTCAGCGCGTCCATCGGCGTCAACCTGGTGGCGCTCTTCGCGATGGTCGGCTTCCTGCTGTTCTCCACCCAGTGGATCCAACTGGTTTACGGGCTCGACCCGTTGGAGGCAGCGCTGTGGACTCTGCCGGCGCCGGTGGCGGTGGCGATCGCGACCTCGGTGGCCGCCCAGCTGGCCAAGTCGGTCCGGCCCGGCTTCATCATCGGCATCGGCATGGTCGTCGCCACCGTCGGGTTCGGCATCATGACGCAACTGGCGGCCGACTCCGGCCTGGCCATGGTGGTGGTCGGGGCGACGGTGCTGTCGGCGGGTGTCGGCATGGCGATCCCGCTGACCGCGGACATGATCGTCTCAGCGGCTCCGCCCGAACGGGTGGGCGCGGTGTCCGCACTGCCGGAGACCAGCAACCAGTTGGGCGGGGCGTTCGGCGTGGCCGTCCTCGGCAGCGTCGGAGCCGCCGTCTACACCAACGAGATCGACGACGCGACGGGCGGACTGCCCCCCGCCGCGGCGGAGGCCGCCGAGGGCTCGCTCGGCGGGGCCAACGAGGTCGCGAACCAGCTGCCGCCCGAGGTCGGCGAGCCGCTGCTGACCGCCGCCGGCGAGGCGTTCACCGACGGCATGAACCTGGCCGCCGTGGCAGGAGGCGCCGTGATGCTGGCGGGTGCGATCGGCGCCGTCATCCTGATGCGTCACGTCCGTATCCCCACCGGCGAGACGCCGGTGCCGCGGACGGAGCGGGCCGAGCCGGTCGACGCGGCCGACTGAAGGGCCCGCCCCCAGACCTCCCCCGTGCCTTCGATGCGGGCGAGGCCGCCGCGTGGTGACCCGGCTCGCCGCCGTGGTGTGGGTGGTGTGGCGCGGCAGCTCGTCGACCGCCGTGGCTGTGACGCTCTTGTCCTCGCACCAGAGACTCGGCTCGTCGGGGTGGTCGAGGAGGGCGAGGACACCGGTCGCGATCACGTTGGTGGTGGCCGCGAAGCCGGCGGTGAAGAGGAAGAGGATGAGGCGGTCAGCTCCTCCTCGTCGGGCTTGCCACCGTCGGCCGCCGCCGGAGCGCGGCGGCGCGCGCCGGCGCCCAGGCACCCCGCCGGCCCGGCCATGGAAGGCCGGCCGCCGGCGGGGGCGCCTTCGTGACCCGCCGGCTAACCGGGCTCGCGGAGCAGGCCGGCCGCGGCCAGGTCGTCCCAGAGTGCGTCGGGCACCGGCACGGTGGCGCGGGCCGCGTTCTCGCGGACCTGTTCCGGTGCCTGGGCGCCGACGGCGACGGCGGCCACGGCCGGCGCCCGGCGCGGGAAGGCGAGCGCGGCGGTCGGCAGGTCCACGCCGTGGCGCGCGCAGACCGCCCGGATCGCGGTGATCCGCTCGAACACCGCGGCCGGCATCGGCCCGTACTCGTAGGGCAGCGACGGGTCGGGCGTCGGGTGGCTGAGCGCGCCGGAGTTGAAGACGCCGGCCGCGACCACGGCGACGTCCCCGTCGGCGCACTCGGCGAGCAGGGCGGCGGCCGGCTGTTCGAGCAGCGTGTACCGGCCGGCGACCATGACGACGTCGACCAGGCCGGTGCGCACCGCGGCGGTCAGGGTCGGCACCGACTTGGAGCCGACGCCGACGGCCCGCACGACGCCGGCGTCCCGCAGCGCGGCGAGCGCCGCGAGCCCGGTGGCCAGCGCCGCCTCGGGCCCGGCCGGCGGGTCGTCGCCGACCGCGGCGGCCGGGTCGTACTCGTCGGGGTCGTGCAGGTAGAGGACGTCGACGTGGTCGAGGCCGAGCCGGTCGAGGCTGTCGGCCAGCGACCGTTCGACGCCGGCCCGCGACACGTCCCACACCCGCCGGTGGGTGCCGGGCACCGCGAAGCCGTTGGCGAGGTCGTCGCCCACCGGTTCGGGGCGCGGGGCGGCCGGCACGATCAGCCGGCCGACCTTGGTCGACACCTGGAACTCGGCGCGGGGCCGGCCGGCCAGCGCCGCGCCGAGCCGCCGCTCGGCGAGCCCGAGCCCGTAGTGCGGCGCGGTGTCGAAGCCGCGGACGCCCGCCGCCCAGGCGGCGTCGACCGTGGCCCGGGCCGCCGCGTCGGTGATCTCCCGTCCCAGGTTGCCGATCCCGGCGCCGCCGAACCACCAGGGTCCCGCGCCGGTGACCGGCGGGCCGCCGCTCCCCGTCACGCGAGGCTCCACACGAGGGGCAGTCCTTCGTCCTCGCCCGAGTAGTCGTCCTCGACCTCCAGCAGCTCGGCCATCCTGGCCTGCCAGGCGAGGTTGACCGGGTCGTCGGCGAGGGCCAGGCGCATCGCCCGGTAGTCGACGACCTCGATGTCGTGGAAGAGGTCCCGGCCGCTGCGCCAGATCCGCCAGTCGACGACGCCGGCGGCCCGCAGCCGCTCGGCCAGCTCCGGCGGGATGGTGGCGTGCACGCGGTCGTACTCCGCCTCCCGCCCCGGCTTGAGGCGGGTGTGGACGGCGATGCGCTGGGTCACGCGCCCTCCTCCTCCGCCGCGGCCTCCTCGGTCAGGAACAGCTCGACCACCGGGACCGCCACGTCGGGCCTGACCACCGGCAGGGTGAGCGTCAGGGTACCGGCCGGCTGGCCGCCGATGCCGGTGGTGACGGCCTTGATGTCCGGGGCGATCTCGCGGTGGGCGAGCTCGGACGCGTCGTGCAGGAACTGCGCGTAGGCGACCTTGCCGGCGAGCCCCGGCAGGTGCAGGTGCTCGAAGGGCCAGGTGAAGAGGTGCAGGTAGAGGCGGTCGCCGCGCCGGGTGTAGCGGGCGTCGGGCGGGGCGGTGAAGGTGGCCGGGCCCGCGCCGCGGATGGACCGCTCGTGCCGGCGCATCCAGGCGCCGATGCCCTCCAGGGTGGCGAGCGCCGTGGGGTCGAGCTCGCCGCGCCCGGTCGGGCCGACGTTGAGCAGCATGTTGCCGTTCTTCGAGACGCCGTCGATCAGCATCCGCACCAGCAGGTCGACGCTCTTGACGTGGTGGTTGTCGCGGTCGTATCCCCAGCTGCCGTTGAGCGTCTGGCACGCCTCCCACGGCACGGGCACACCGTCGACCTCCATCGGCCGGTCGGGCTGGTACTGCTCGGGGGTGACGAAGTCGCCCGGGATGTCGAGCCGGTCGTTGACGACGATGCCGGGCTGGAGGCGGCGGGTGAGCGCGAGCAGTTCCTCCGAGCCCCAGTCGTCGGCGCCCTTGCCGCCCCAGACGTCGTGGTGGTCGTCCTGCCGGTAGGAGAAGTCGTAGAAGAGGTAGTCGATCTTGCCGTAGCCGGTCAGCAGCTCCTCGACCTGACCGTGCAGGTAGGCGCGGTAACGCGCCATGTCGCGCCCCTCGTTCAGCTTCTCGACCACCTCGCGCGGCTCGTCGCGGCGCGGGTGGTGGCCGTCGACGGTGAAGTCGGGGTGGTGCCAGTCGATGAGCGAGTGGTAGAAGCCGACCTTCAGGCCCTCGGCGCGGACGGCCTCGACGAACTCGGCGACCAGGTCCCGGCCGATCGGCGTGTGCGTCGACGTGTAGTCGGTGAGTTTGGAGTCCCAGAGGCAGAAGCCCTCGTGGTGCTTGGTGGTGAGCACCACGTACCGCATGCCGGCCTCCTTCGCGGCCCTGGCCCAGGCCCGCGGGTCGTAGAGGTCGGGCTCGAAGCGGTGGAGGTAGCGCTCGTAGTCCTCCACGGTCCGGCGCTCGCGGTTCATGACCCACTCGTGGCGGGCGGGCAGCGAGTACAGGCCCCAGTGGACGAACATCCCGAAGCGGTCGTGCGTGAACCAGGCGGGTACGGACATGGGGTGGGGCGTTCCCTTCGTGATGGGGGGTGCGTGTGGTGGGGTCGTGCGCGGCGGTCAGCGGCCGCCGAGGCCGCTGGTGACGATGCCGCGGACCAGGTGTCGTTGGAGCAGGAGCAGGATGACGACGGTCGGCAGCATGGAGATGACGGAGGCGGCCATGACGAGGTGCCACTGGCTGCCCTGCTGGCCGAAGAACTGTTGGAGCCCGAGGGGCACGGTGGCGTGGGCGTTGACGTCGTTGACGACGATCAGCGGCCACAGGAACGAGTTCCAGTAGGCGATGAAGGTGAAGACGGCCAGCACGGCGAGGGTGGGCCTGGCCAGCGGCAGCATGACGCCGAGGAAGGTGCGGACGACGCCGGCGCCGTCCATCCGGGCGGCGTCGTCGAGTTCACGCGGCACGGTGAGGAAGAACTGCCGGCAGAGGAACGCGCCGAAGGCGGTGAACGCCCAGGGGATGATCAGCGCCTGGAACGAGTCGACCCAGCCGAACTCCTGCATCATCACGTACATCGGGATGACGAGGACGTCCTGCGGGATCATCAGGGTGGCCAGGAACAGCGCGAAGACCAGGTTCCGGCCGCGCCACCGCAGCCGGGAGAAGGCGTAGCCGCTGAGCACGGCGACGGTGACGTTGATGAGCGTGCCGACGACGGCGACCAGCACGCCGTTGAGGACGAAGCGTTGGAACGGCAGGTAGCTGAAGACGTCCGCGTAGTTCTGCCAGCGGATCTCCGAGCCCCACAGCGTGGGCGGGCTGGAGAACGTCTCGGCGGCGGGCTTGAGGCTGGTGGCCACCATGTAGACGAGGGGTGCGAGGAAGACCAGCGCGATGGCGACGAGCAGCGCGTAGCCGACGGCCTGCCGGGGCCGCGAGGTGGTCTGGAGGCTACTCATAGTGCACCCACCGCTTCTGGCCGAGGAACTGGACCGCCGTGACGCCGAGGATGATGACGAAGAGCACCCACGCGCCGGCCGAGGCGAGGCCGAGTTGCTGCACCTGGAACCCCGTGTTGTAGATGTACTGGACCAGGGTCTCCGTGGAGGTGCCGGGACCTCCCTTGGTCAGCAGGAACGGTTGCGCGAAGACCTGGAACGAGGTGATGAGCGTCATCATGGTCCCGAAGAAGATCGTCGGGGAGATGGCCGGGAACTTGACGCGCCAGAACGTCTGCCAGGCGTTGGCACCGTCCAGTTGGGCGGCCTCGACCAGGTTCTCCGGGACGGCGTCGAGGGCGGCGGAGAACAGCAGCATGTTGTAGCCGAAGCCCTGCCAGACGCTCATCGCGACGATGGCGAGCATCGCCCAGTTCTCGTCGACCAGGAAGTTGGGCGCCTGGACGCCGACGGTCGAGTCGAGCGTCGCGTCGATCAGCCCGCCCGGCTCGTACAGCATCCGCCAGACCACGACGTTCGCGACGATCGGCGTCACGGTGGGGATGAAGAACAGCACCCGGAACACGTGCCGGTGGCGGATCCTGGGGGTGAGCCAGGCCGCGAGGCCGAGCGAGATCATCAGGTTCAGCGGCACGTAGAGGACCACGAACCCGACGGTGTTGAGGATGACGGTCCTGAAGACCGGGTCGGAGAAGAGGTCGGAGTAGTTCCCGAGGCCGACCCAGGAGCGTTCGCCGACCATCGGCCAGCTCATGAAGCTGACGACCAGGGAGGCGACGATCGGCAGCAGGGTGAAGATCGCGAGGCCGACCGAGTGGGGGCCGGCGAAGACCGCGCCCCACCACGAGCGGCGGCCGGGTTCCGGGCCTCCCGAGCCCCGGCGGGCACCCGCCGCCCGGTCGGCGGCGGCGGGCTTCCGCCCTGGTCGGTGCTCCGGTCCCCGCGGGGGGCGTAGGGGCATCACACTCGTCACGTGCTCACCTCCGCCGGTTATCCGAGCTGGCCGGCGATGGATTCCATCGTCTCGGCGCCCGACCGCTGCCCGTTGACGGCCTGCACGGCGTACTGCGTGAGGAGCTGCGCCAGTTGGTCGCTCTGCCGGTTGCCGGGCAGCGGGGTGGACGCCTGCTGCGCCGCGGTCAGCACCTCCTGGGCGCCCTCGATGTCCGCGCTGTCGTACCAGGTCTGCTGCGCCGCGGTCCTGGACGGGAAGGCCCGGCCCTGCTCGGCGAGCGACGTCAGCACCTGCTCGCTGGTCATCGTGCGGATGGCCTCGAACGCCCGGTCCGGGTGGGCGCACTCCTTGGAGACGCCGAAGCCGGAGCCGGCGGAGAAGGTGGAGGGGCCGGTGGTGCCGGCGGGGATGGTGGTCACGCCGAGGGTGAAGTCGACGCGGGACTTCTGTGTCAGCAGCGACCAGGGGCCGTCGATGTACATGCCGGCCTGGCCGTTGACGTAGGCGTTGTCGTCCGCGCTGGCCTCGGAGCTGGCCTGGGTGGCCTGGCCGGCGTCCACCAGCGACGACATCCAGTCGAGCCCCTCGGCGAACCCCGGGTCGGTGGCGTCGAGGCCGCCGTCCTCGGCGATCACGCGGCCGCCGTTGTAGCCGAGGATCAGCGACTCGACGAACAGGTCCTCGACGGAGGAGGCGAGGATCGGCGTGCCGGCCTCCGCGAAGCGGGCGGCGGCCGCCTCGAAGTCGTCCAGGGTCCAGCCGGGGCGCGGTGGCTCGGCGCCGACCTCCTCGAAGAGGTCCTGGTTGTAGAACATCACCACGGGCCCCGTGTCGTAGGGCAGCGCGTACAGGTCCCCGTCGACCCGCATGCCGTCCAGGGCGGTCTCGTCGAACTCGGAGAGGTCGACGCCGGCCTCCTCCGCGAGGGAGTCGATCGGCATCAGGACGTCGGTGAAGTTGGCGGCGCGCAGGCTCTGGATGCTGACGATGCAGGGCGCGTCGCCGGCGCTGAGCTGGGTGCGGAGCTTCGTCCAGTAGTCGGTGAACGGCGAGCCCTGGATGGTGACCTCGGGGCCGCCCTCCGCGCTGACGGCGTCGGCGACCTCCTGCCAGGCGGCCTGGTCCTCGCTGCCGGAGATCCACATCGACCACACGAGGCTGTCCTCGGTCTGGCTGGCGGCGTCGGTTCCGGAGGAGCATCCGGTCAGCATGAGCCCCGTGATGGTGGCGACCGATATGACGCCCAGGGTGAGTCGTCGTCTCATGGCATGTTCCACTTCGTTGCGTTTGGCGGCGTTGCCTGGTGCTTGGTGTGGTGCGTGCGGGGTCTCGTGTCAGCCGGCTGAGTCGATGGTGCGGCGATGAAAACATCCGATGTCTTCGACGTCAAGGCGTTGGAGCAAACCGCGATTATTCCGTTCGTCGCATCTGGGTCCTCGGGAGGCGTTCAGCCGGCCGCACATTGGTCGGGTGTCTGGGTGTACTCCTCGATGGACTGTGGGTGCATCTCGGTGCCGGCGCCGGGGGCCAGGGGCGGGTGGTAGCGCCCGTGGCGGACGTCGACCGGGGTCACGAAGTGTTCGTGGAGATGGTCGACGAACTCGATCATCCGCTCCTCGACGGAACCGGAAACCGCGAGGAAGTCGAACATCGCCAGATGCTGGACGGCCTCACACAGACCCACGCCACCGGCATGCGGACACACCCGCACCCCGAACTTCGCCGCCAACAACAGGATCGCCACGTTCTCGTTGACCCCCGCCACCCGCGTCGCGTCCAACTGCACCACCGACAACGCCTCCGCCTGCAGGAACTGCTTGAACACCACCCGGTTCGCCGCATGCTCACCCGTGGCCACCGGAACAGGCGCGACCGCCCGGGCGATCGCCGCATGCCCCAACACATCGTCCGGACTGGTCGGCTCCTCCACCCAGGCGAGGTCGAACGGCCGCAACGCCTCGATCCACCGGATCGCCTCGGCCACATCCCACCGCTGGTTGGCATCCACCGCGATCCGCACCCCAGGACCCACCGCCTCCCGAGCGATCCCCAACCGACGCGTGTCGTCGACCAGATCACCCCCCACCTTCAGCTTGATCTGGCTGAACCCCTCGACCACCGCCTCCCGACACAACCGCGCGAGCTTCTCATCGTCATAACCAAGCCAACCGGGAGTGGTCGTATACGCGGGATACCCCTCGGCCAACAGCCGACCCTCGCGCTCGGCACGCCCGGGCTCCGCCCGCCGCAGGATCTCCAGAGCCTCCTCCCTGGTCAACGCGTCACTGAGATAACGGAAGTCGACCAGGCCGACGATCTCCTCCGGACTCAACGAGGCCAACAGCCGCCACAACGGCTGACCCGCCCGCTTCGCCCGCAGATCCCACAACGCGTTCACCACCGCACCAACGGCCATATGCATGACACCCTTCTCGGGCCCCAGCCACCGCAACTGCGAGTCATGCACCAACTCCCGCCACACCCCACCCAGGTCGGCCAGCGTCGCCTCCACCTCCCGACCGACCACAAACCCCTCCAACGCCCGCAGCGCCGCGACCTGGACGTCGTTGCCACGACCGATCGTGAAGACGAAACCGTGACCCTCCAGACCATCACCCGCATCGGTCACCAAACGGAGATACGCGGCCGAGTAGTCCGGATCCGGATTCATCGCATCCGAACCGTCCAACGTCCGCGAGGTGGGGAAACGTACATCGTGCGTATGCATGCCGATCAGTCGAGCCACAGACACACTCCCTCTACGGGATCTACGTCACGGCGCACCCTAGACATCCGATGAATCACCGTCAAGACTGCGGTGGCTTCCGCTGTTTGATCCCCACATCCCGGAGAGGTTTCGTCAAGACACCCGACCAATAGCGGGCCTTGAAGTGAACACGGGTATCCGGCCCACCGATCGGTGGGCCGGATACCCGTGTTCGCCTCCGGCTCAGGCGGACGTGGCCGCCGCCTCCTCGGCGGTCAGGCGCGGCGCCGCGGTCGCCATGGCGCGCGCCCTGGACGTGGCCGTCGTCGGGTCGGCCGGGCGGCGCGTGTGCCAGTCGGTGACCGCCTGGTAGGCGGCGACCACCTCGAGCAGCCGGTCCTCCTCGTAGGGCTGGCCGCCGAGGATCACACCGGACGGCACGCCGTTCACGAAGCCGGCGGGGAAGCCGATCTCCGGCAGGCCCAGGATGTCGAACGGGACGACGTCGGTCTGGAACACCACGTCGCACTCGCCGAGCACGCTCTCGAAGACCTCCCGCAGCAGGTGGTTCTTGGCCCGCTGGGCGGTGATCCACTCGTCGCCCGACAGCATCAGCCCCTGGAGCCAGGACAGCAGCGAGACGCCGAACTTGCGCGGGTCGTCGCGCAGCCAGTGCCGGAACGGCTCGGTGCGTTCCGCGAGCCGCGCGCTGTTGAACGCGCCGGTCAGCAGGGACCAGTCGTCGGGGTAGGCGACGTCGACCAGGGTGACGCCGGGGATGGCGTCCAACTGGTCGAGGAGCGCCCGGCGCACGTCGGTCGCGGAGTTCAGGAAGTCGGCCGGCACCCCGATCCTGGTGGCCCGGCGCAGCCGGACCCGGCCGCGCGAGGAGACCGGCGTGGCGGCCTTCACCAGGTCGGGGACGGACGGCAGGCCGAGGGTGCGCGGATCGTCGCGGTCGGGGCCGGCCATCACCGCGAGCATCAGGGCGGCGTCCATCGCGTCCCTGGCCAGCGGTCCGACGTGGTCGCGGGTGTAGGAGAGCGGGATCACCCCGTGGACGGAGGCCCGGCCCATGGTGGGCTTCAGGCCGGTGAGGTTCTGCCGGTTGGCGGGCAGCACGATCGATCCGCCGGTCTGGGTGCCGATGGAGGACGAGGCGAGCCTGCCGGCGACGGCGCAGGCGGGGCCCGTCGAGGAACCGCCGGGATCGGTGGCCGGGTTGTCGGGGGTCCAGGCGTTGACGGTGGTGATCTCGCCGTTGGGCCTGGTCGCCCTGGTGGTGGCCAGCGGCCCCATCTGCCCCTTGCCCAGCACGATGCCGCCCGCGCCGGTGAGCCGGGCGACCACGGTGGCGTCGTAGTCGGGGACGAAGTCCTCGAAGACGTAGGAGTTGCAGCGGGTCGGGACGTCCTTGGTGAAGAAGTTGTCCTTGATGCAGAGCGGTATCCCGGACAGCACACCCCGCGGGCCGCTGCCCCGGTCTGCCGCCCGCGCCGCGGCCCGGGCGGCGTCGGCCGTCACCTCGGCGTACGCCTGGTAGACGGAGTCGAACGCGGTGACGCGGTCCAGGTACGCCTCGACCAGGGTGGACGAGGTCAGCTTGCGGCGCTTGATCAGCACGGCGGCCTCGGCCAGGGTGGCCTCGGTGGGGTCGCGGCGCGCCTCGTCCCGGACGTCGATGTCGGGCAGCCGGGGCTCGGCCCGGCCGCCACTCGCCGTGCGCGACGGTGTCACGGCGGCGGGGGTGCTCGCGGCGGCGGGGGCGGCGAAGGCCGCGCCGCCGGCCACGGCCCCGGTGGCCGCGGCGGAACTCGCCAGGAAGGTCCGGCGGTTGAGGGCTCGACTCATCGGGCGTCCGCCCCTCCGGTCCAGGCGTCGGTGATCGACGGGTAGAGCAGTGGCGGTGCGGCCTGCTGCGCGTAGGCGGCCGCTGGCCGCCCCTCGACCGGGGGCGTCCAGCCCGCGATCGCGACGGGCGACGACGTGACGAACGACCGCAGGGAGCGCAGCGCCTGATCGCGCGTGGGCACGCCGGTCTCGGGGTCCGGCTGCTCGGGCAGCCGGTCCAGGTCGAAGCCGGCCAGTGCGAGTCTCGTTCGTATGTAGGCGTCCACCTGTTCCGAGGTGGGCGGCGGGGGTTGGCTCAACGCATCCTCCGTGGTGCTGGGCGAGGAGTGACTCGGCGTGACTTCATCACCCGTTCGTGACCGCCCGATTGAGGCCGCATATCACCATTGTTACCGCTGTTACCGGTGGTTCACCGAACGCCCGGCACCGACCGTTACGTCACGTCACCGGTGGCCGCCGGTCCGCGCCCGCGCGGACCGGCGGCCCGCGGGCGTCAGCCGGTGGGTTGCGGCAGGTCGGCCTGGCGGTCGTCGTCCTCGCGGTCGCCGCCCTCCCGCTCCCGGGACCGCGCGGTGGCCGGCCCCGAGGGGCGGAGGCGGTGGGCGACGGCCACCAGGACGAGGGTCAGCGCCAACAGCCCCGTCCAGATGACCCACTGCTCGGGCCAGAGCCCCGAGGAGGCGCCGTCCGGCGTGCGGCCGCCGTCGGTTCCGGAGACGATGACGGCGGCCAGGCCGACGATGGTGGCGACGACCGCGAGGCGGCCGGCGACGCGGGCGGTCAGCGGCAGCGGCCGCGGTTCCCGGCCGGGTCCGCGCAGCCGCAGCCGTTCGCTGGGCCTGGCGGGCGCCAGCAGCCGGAGCAACAGCAGCCCGGCGAGCGGCATCTGCAACGCCCAGACCAGCGTCCGGAAGGAGCCGTCGTACCAGACGTTCGTGCCGTACAGCAGGGTGTGCCACACGCTGAGCACGTAGACGACGATGATGAAGCGGTGCAACGCCCGCCACATGCGCGCGCCCGTCCGCTGACGCACGTAGTAGGCGAGCCCCAGCACGATGCCGAGGTAGAAGGCGATCAGCCCCAGCAGGATCGCGATCCGGCCGGTGCCCGACGGGTATCCGCCTGGCACGAACGCCTCAAGGAACGCGGTCCGCACCAGGTCGCCCGCGGCCTGCCCGTCGAAGTTCGCCTGGATCTCGGCGCCGAAGAAGGTGACCGCGTGCATGAACATCAGCCCGATGGTCGTCAGGCTGGTGGTGCGGTGCCACTTCTCGACGCGGGCCGCCGTCATCCAGCGCCACGGTGGACGGCTACCGGACCTGAGCAGGCCGAAGACGATGGTGACGTAGGCCCACAGCAGGCCGGACCAGCCGAACGCCTGGCACAGCCAGTACAGCCAGTACCGGGGCGCGTCGGCGAGGAAGGGCATCACCTCGGTGGTGCCCGAGGTGCCGTTCTCGACCCGGACCCACAACCACCAGAAGACGAGGCCGGTGATCACCAGGGCCAGGCTGGCGTCGGGCACCGCGGCGCGGGTGTCCGCCCAGAGGCCCCGCCCGTCGAAACGCCTGGCGACTCTTCGCCTTCCGGCCGGGGGCACGACGGGTTTCGTGGAGTCGGTCATCGGAGTCCCGTTCTCTCGGAGTGACTTCGCGGCCCAGCCCCCGGTGACGACCTCTCACATGTGTTGTCCCACGAGACTAATCGTGATGTCGACGGGCCGGAAGACGCGGGAACCCGGCGGTGTCCCGCGCCGCCCGGCCACGTCCGGGGCGCCCGGGGCGGTCAGGCCGCGGGACGCGCGAAGACGAGCGCGATGTCCGCCGCGTCGAAGCGCCAGCCGGCCGGTGTGCGGGCGGCGGCGCAGACCACCCGGACGCCGGCCTCCCGGTGCGGCGGCCGCCCCTCCCGGTAGAAGTACACGAGCTGGGTCGCCGAGGCGGACCCCCGGTCGCCGTCGACGGCCACCTCGACGTCACCGTGCAGATGCAGGGTGCGCTCGCCCTCGGGGCGGGACCGGCGCAGGTGGTCGGTCACCTCGTCGATCCCGCTCAGCCGGCCGCCGGTGGGCGACCGCACCGTCACGTGGTCGGCGTAGACGGTGTGGGCGTCGCCGTACCGCGCCTCGTCGAGGACGCGGGAGAGCCGCGCGAACAGGCCGGCGATCTCGGCCCGGTCGGTGGTTTCCGACATGAACCCATCCTTTCGTTGGCCACTCCAACGTTCTTTCGACCGACGATACCGCCGATCCATTGGTCACGCCAACGATTGCGCTCCTGTCACGCGGGCCCGCGCGTGGGAGGCTTGGAGCATGCGCCCCCGCGTGCGGCAGGTCGCGTCGGACACGTTCCTCGTCTCCGGCAGTGACACCAACTGGGTCATCGTTCGGGACGGCGACACCGCCACGTTGATCGACAGCGGCTACCCCGCGGACCGCGACGCGGTGCTGGCCTCACTGGCCGCCGTCGCGGTGGCGCCCGAGGCGGTCGCCGCACTGCTGTTGACGCACGCCCACGCCGACCACCTCGGCGCGGCCCAGTCGCTGCGCACCCGGTACGGCACGCCAGTGCTGGCCCACCCGGAGGAGGTGCCGCACGCCAGGCGGGACTTCCTCGACCAGGTGTCGCTCGGACAGGTCGCCGCCCGGGCGTGGCGCCCCGGGGTGGCGTCGTGGGCGGTGCGCGCGCTCCGCGCCGGGGCGACGGCGGACGTGGCGGTCGCCGAGCCCCGGCCGTTCCCGGCTCCCGGCCGCCTGGACCTGCCGGGGGCGCCGCTGCCGGTCCACACCCCGGGCCACACGCGCGGCCACTGCTGCTACCTGCTGCCGGACCGCGGCGTCCTGGTCGGCGGCGACGCGCTGGTCACCGCGCACCCCACCTCCCGGGTCGCCGGCCCGCAACTGCTGCCCGCCATGTTCCACGCGGACCGCGCCCGGGCACTCCGCTCCCTCACCGCGCTCGAGACGCTGCCCGCCGAGCTGCTGCTGCCCGGCCACGGGCCGGCGCTGCGGACCGACGTGCGGACGGCGGTGGCGCGGGCCCGGGAGTCGGCGACACGCACTGGCTACAGTGGGTGACCGGGTGGGCGCGGCACGTTCCGCCGGCCGGCAGCTCGCCGACGAGTCGAGGAGAGGTGTGGCATGACGAAGCGGATCACCTGTCGCAGGGTCTACGAGGACGTCTCGACCGACGACGGGCAGCGGGTGCTCGTCGACCGGGTCTGGCCACGCGGCCTGAGCAAGGAGGCCGCGCGGCTCGACGAGTGGCTGCGGGACGTGGCGCCCTCCACCGGCCTGCGCCGCTGGTACGGCCACGAACCGGCGAGGTTCGACGAGTTCAGGCGCCGCTACCTCGCCGAGCTGCGCGACGCCGAACACCAGCCGGCGGCCGGCCGGCTGCGCGAGCTGGCCGAGCACGACCGGGTGACCCTGCTGACCGCCACCCGCGACCTCGACCACAGCCAGGCGGCCGTGCTGGCGCGGTGGCTGGCCGACGGCCCGGCCTGAGGCCGGCCCGTCGCCCGACCGTGGCCGGACCGCCGCGCTCGCCACCGCGCCCTGCGGGCCCGGCGGCGAGCGGACGGCGGGGTCGAGCCGCGGTCAGGCCGTGGCGCAGGCGCTGCCGCTGAGGGTGAACGCGGTCGGAACCGCGTTGGTGCCGCCCCGGTTGGCGAGGAAGCCGAGGGTGACGGAACCGGCCGCCGGGATGCTGTTCGTGTACGCGGCCGGGGTCACGCTCACGTTGGCGCCGCTCTGGGTGGGCGTGCCGCCCCACATGTTGGTGACGGTCTGCCCGTTGGCGAACGCGAAGGCGAGGGTCCAGCCGTTGATGGCGGCGGTGCCGGTGTTGCGGATGGTGATCTCGCCCTGGAAGCCACCGCCCCAGTCGCCCACCACCCGGTAGGCGACGGCGCAGCTCGCGCCGGGCGTGCCGCCCCCGGAGGTGGTGACGGCGACCGTCGCCGAGCGGGCCGACCGGTTGCCGGCCGCGTCGCGCGCGTACACCGCGAAGGTGTAGGCGGTGCTCGCGGTCAGCCCGGTGACCGTGACCCGGTTGGTGGTGGAGGTGGCGACCTGGGTCTCGGCGCCGCCGCTCACCCGGACGACGTCGTAGGCGGTGACCCCGACGTTGTCCGTCGAGGCCGTCCAGCCGAGGGTGACCGCCGACGACGTCACCCCGGAGGCGGTCGGCGTGCCCGGCGCGGTGGGTGCCTGGGTGTCCCCGGGGCCGCCGCCACCGCCGAAGACGGTGGCCTCCCTGGACGTCTGGGTGATGCCGTTGACGCCGTTGAAGATGCGCTGGCCCCAGGAGCTGAGCTGGTCGGGGTCGAAGCCGATGGACAGGTCGAGGATCGGGTCGGTGTTGCCGCTCCAGGACCAGGCCAGGTAGCCGAGCCCGAGTCGCTGGGCGGTGGCCAGGATGGTGTCCTCGTCCGGGTCGCCGTACTGGTCGGGGGGACCGCCGAACTCGCCGACGACGATGGGGAGTCCGGCGTTGACGAAGGTGTTCAGGTAGTCGGTGATCGACTGGGCGGTGCTGTAGACGCTGTACATGTGGATGGAGAACAGCAGGTTGCCGGTCGGGTCGGCGTCGTACACGGACTGGGCGTTGGTCCGCAT
Organism: Streptomyces hainanensis; assembly: GCF_004348415.1. Lineage (GTDB taxonomy): Bacteria > Actinomycetota > Actinomycetes > Streptomycetales > Streptomycetaceae > Streptomyces > Streptomyces hainanensis. Next base: position 22,649 of record NZ_SMKI01000004.1, on the reverse strand, counting down.
GACGTTCTGCCAGTCCTGGCCCCAGTTGGGCGCGTCCACCATGATCGTGTGCTGGAACCCGGCGGTGCGCAGCTTCTGCACGGCCGCGATGGTCGGGGCCGTCCACCCCGCCGGGTTGGTGTTGCCCCACGGCTCGTTGCCGATGTTGATGATGACGTAGTCCTCCTGGCCGACCAGCACGTCCCGGAGGCCGATCCAGTAGTCCGCCGCGCTGTCGAGGGTGGCCGCCGCGCCCTCCTCGCCGTAGCCGGTGGTGTCGTGCACCTCGAGCACGCAGATCATGCGGTTCCGCTTGCAGAGGTCGATGACGTTGGTGACGTCGGCGGCGTCGTTGCGGGTCCAGCGGTGCCCGTTGGAGAGCACGACGCGCACGGTGTTGGAGCCGTACGCCTTGATGTCGGCGAACGACCCGGTCTGGTTCGTGTACCAGGTGTGGGCGTGGTTGACGCCACGCATCACGAAGTCGTTGCCGTTGCCCTCCACCAGACGGCCGTCGCTGATGTGCAGGCCGACGGCCTCCGTGCCCGGCGACTCGGCCGGGGCGGACGGCGCGGCCTGGACGCTCTGGCCCAGGCCGAACAGGGTGACCAGCGCGGCCAGTAGGGCGACGAGGGACCTGGCCCGCGCCCGCGCGGCCCTCGTTCTGGTTCTCGATCTCACTGCGGCTCCCGAGAGGTGTCGGTCGAGCACGATGGAACCCGGTTGGATGGGAGCGCTCCCAGGTCACACGGATACACCGTTTCCCCGCGCCGTCAAGACCCGCGGAGCCGCCACGCCGACCCTTGACTGACTTTTGCCACGAAACCCTCCACCCGATGAGCTGGCCATATTCCCCGCGAACTGGCGACGTCACATGTATGGACACGACGCGAAGAGCGGGGTTAGGTTCTGCGCCGAAGCCAACGCCGGCCCGGATCACCGCAGATGGGCGCTGGCTGAGAACGATCGATCGGGACGGAAGACACTCCATGCGCGTACGGATTCCGCGTCGACTCGCCGCGCTCGCGGCGGTCACGGCGCTGCTGAGCTCCTGTGGCCTCGCCGGCGGTGACGACGATGTCGTCACCCTGGACTTCTGGTGCTGGGGGGATCTGCAGACGGCGCGGGTCGACGCGTTCAACGCCGCCCACCCGGACATCCAGGTGCGTCGCACCGACGCGGGCGGCGGAAACGACTCCGCGACGAAACTGTTGACCGCCAGCCGGGCCGGCAACGCCCCGGACGTCACCTGCGTCGAGTACCAGACGATCCCGGCGCTCGTGGTGTCGGACGTGCTGGCGGACATCGCCGACCACGTCGGCGGCCTCGCCGACGAGTTCACCGACGAGACCTGGCAACTCACCAGCTTCGAGGGGCAGGTCTACGGCGTCCCCGACGACGTCGGGCCGATGGTGCTGCTCTACAACCGCGCCAGGTTCGAGGAACTGGGTCTCGCGGTGCCGGCCACCTGGGAGGAGTTCGCCGAGGTCGCGGCGGAGGCCAGGGAGCGCGACCCCGACACCTATGTCGCCACCTTCTCGCCCACCGAGTTCGGCAACTTCGCGGGGCTCGCGCAGCAGGGCGGCGCCACCTGGTGGGAGGTCGACGACCGCCGGTGGACGGTCGGCATCGACGACGAGGCGTCCCAGCGCGTCGCCGGCTACTGGCAGGACCTGATCGACCGGGACCTGGTGAACGCCGAGCCGCTGCTGACGCCCGAGTGGAACAACCGGGTCAACCGCGGCGAGGTGCTGACCTGGCCGGCGGGCCTGTGGTCGCCCTCGGTGATCTACGGGATCGCGGAGGGGCAGGCCGGCGACTGGGCGATCGCGCCGCTGCCGCACTGGGAGGGCGAGTCCGACGCGGTGGCGTTCCAGGGCGGTTCGGCGCTCAGCGTCACCAACGACGCCGAGAACGTGGAGGCGGCCGTCGAGTTCGTCAGCTGGATGGAGACGGCCGCCGAGTCGACCGACGTCCAGATCTCCGGCGGGCAGTACCCGGCCTCGCTGAGCGGCCAGGAGGCCGCGGTCCTCAGCGATCCGCCCACGCTGACCGCGGGACAGGACGACTACTGGGACGTGGCGACGGCGGCCGCCAGGAACACCGTGCCGCACATCCAGTGGGGGCCGAACGTCACCACCGCGAACGACGCCTACGCCGACGCCTTCTCCGCCGCGATCCGCGACAGGACGCCGCTGACCGACGCGCTCGCCCGCACCCAGCGGGAGGTCGTCGCGGAGATGGAACGCGTCGGCTTCCCCGTCACGGGCTGAGGCCCGCCGCGCGCCGCCCGGACGGGCGGCGCCCCGGCATCCACCACCACCGTTCCGTCAGCAGCCCGGAGGGCACCACCCGCATGTCAGAAACCACCTCAGGCCCCGCGTCGGGCCCGGCCACGGACCTCGCGGCAGGCGCCGCGCCGGCGGCCGTGTCGGCTCCCGCGCCCGACTCCGGATCAGGGAACGGCGCCCGCGGCGCCCCGCCACCGCGGGCCGGCGGCGGCCGGCGCGGCCTCGGCGGGTTCCTCGCGCCCTACGTGTTCCTCACGCCGGCGCTCGCGCTCTTCGTCGCCTTCCTCGCGATCCCCGTGGGCTACGCGCTGTACCTCAGCGTCCAGGGGCTGCGGATCGTCGACGAGGGCGTGTTCGGCACCCGGAGCGAGGTGTTCGTTGGGTTCGCCAACTACGCCGACATCCTCACCGACTCCACGTTCTGGGCCGGGTTCGGGCGGATGGCGCTCTACGGGGTGATCGGGGTGCCGCTCACCCTGGGCGCGGCCCTGCTGTTCGCGCTGCTGCTCGACTACGGTGGCGCGCGGGCCCGCCGGTTCTCGCGAGCCGCGATCTTCCTCCCCTACGCGGTGCCCGGCGTCATCGCCTCGCTGCTCTGGGGCTTCATGTACCTGCCGTCGACCAGCCCGTTCAGCCATGTCACGGAGGAGTTGGGGCTCGGCGGGATCCCGTTCCTGGACGGCGGGTGGATCTTCCCCTCGCTGGCCAACATCGCCGTCTGGGGCGGCATCGGCTTCAACATGATCATCATCTACACGGCGCTGCGCGGCATCCCGCCGGAGTTGGCCGACGCGGCGCGGATCGACGGCTGTTCCGAGTGGCGGCTCGCGTTGCGGATCAAGGTGCCGCTGGTCGCCCCGGCCCTCGTGCTGACCGGCCTGTTCTCGCTGATCGGCACGCTCCAGGTGTACGGCGAGCCGACGATGCTGCGGCCGATGACCGTCGAGATCGACCAGACATGGGTGCCTTTGATGTACATCTACCGGGACGGGTTCATCAGGGACGACCTGCCGATGGCGGCGGCCGGCTCTGTGGTCCTGGCCATCGGCACGCTGGTGCTGTCGCTCGCCCTGCTGCGGGTCACCCAGCGTCGCACCTTCGGAGGGGCACAGTGAGCGCGTCGACCACCGGGGCGCGACGTCCCGGGCTCCTTCCGCACCAGCGGGCCCGGCTGCTGCCGACCGTGGTGCTGCTGATCGGGGCGTTCTACTGCCTGGTGCCGCTGGCGTGGATCGTCGTCGCGGCCACCAAGTCGAACACCGAGCTGTTCTCGACCTTCACCTTCACCCCCGGCACCGGGCTGCTCGACAACCTGCGCGAGCTGTTCACCTACCAGGACGGGGCGTTCGGGCGGTGGGCGCTCAACAGCCTGCTGTACGCGGGGCTCGGCTCGCTGCTGTGCACGCTGATCTCGGCGGTGGCCGGATACGCCTTCTCGCGCTACGAGTTCCCCGGCCGCACGGCGCTCTTCTACCTGATCCTCGCCGGGGTGCTGCTGCCCGGGATGCTGCTGGCGATCCCGCAGTACATCATCATGACCAAGATCGGCATGGTCGGCAGCTACTGGTCGGTCCTGCTGCCCGGGCTGATCTCGCCGTTCGCGATCTACCTCGCCCGGGTCTACGCCGACGCGGCGGTGCCGGTGTCGACGATCGAGTCGGCGCGGATGGACGGCGCGAGCGAGTACCGGATCTTCGGGACCATCGCGCTGCCGATGATGCTGCCGGGGATGGTCACGATCTTCATGCTCCAGTTCGTCGGGGCCTGGAACAACTTCCTGCTGCCGTACGTGATGCTCTCGGACGAGAGCAGGTTCCCGATCAACGTCGGCCTGTACACGCTGCTGTCCAAGGGGTCGGGTGAACCGTCCCTCTACAGCCTGGCGATCGTGGGCACCGCCGTCTCCGTCCTGCCGCTGATCGCGCTGCTGCTCTTCCTCCAACGGTTCTGGCGGCTCGACATGATCAGTGGAGGGTTGAAGGGATGAGCGGATACTCGTGTGAGACCGGCGGGCGGACGCTCCTATCCTTCGTCTGGTGAGCGGTCTTCAACGGGTGAGCGGCGGTCAACACGGAGACGGGCGGGGGCCGACGTCGGCCATCGACGCCTGGCGGGCGGCGCCGCGGCCCGCGCGCCCGGTGCTGCGCGAGCTGGTGATCCACGGGCCGCAGTCCCGCACCGACCTGGCCCGCCGGCTCGGACTCTCCTCGGGGAGCCTGACCCGGCTGACCAAGCCGCTGGTGGAGTCGGGGCTGGTCGTCGAGCGCGACGTCCGGCACGACCCGGTCAACGGCCGCCCGACCCGCCCGCTCGAAGTGGTCGCGGACCGGCTGCTGTTCCTCGGGCTGAAGCTGACCCCGGACCGGGTCCACGCCACGCTCACCACGCTGCGGGCCGAGGTGGTGGCGCGGGAGAGCGCCCCGCTGACGGCGCCGAGCCCGGAGGAGGTGGTGGCGGTGGCGGGCCGGCTCGCCGACCTGCTGACGGCGGCCGGCGGCCCCGCGGTCGCGGCGGGGGTCACCTTCGGGGGCGACGGGACGGTTCCGGCGCTGGTCGAGGAGAGCGAGCTGGTCGACTCCGGCATCCTCGGCTGGCAGCGGGTGCCGATCCGCCGGCTGATGGCGGACCGGCTCGGCGTCCCGTGCTTCGTGAAGAACGACGTGGCGGCGCTGGCCCACTCCTACCACTGGTTCGGCGAGGCGCGTGGCGTCGAGGACTTCGCGGTGGTCACGGCCGGGGACGGCGTGGGGTACGCGCTGTTCGTCCACGGTCGGGCGATGCGGATGACGGAGGCCGACGTCGGCGAGTTCGGGCACCAGATCCTGGACCCGGGCGGCCCGATGTGCCCGGCCGGGCACCGCGGCTGCGCCTCCTCGTACGTGACGACCCGCTCGATCCTGATGACCGCGGCCCAGGGCATGCGGCGCTTCCCCACCTACCGGGAGGTGCTGCGGCTGGCGTCGGACGGCGACCCGGTGTGTCGGGAGGCGGTGCGGCAGGCGGCGTGGGGGCTGGGCGCGGTGATCGCCAACGTGGTCAACGGCACCACCGTGAAGCGGGTGTTCCTCGCCGGCGAGGGGGCGGACGTGGCCCGCGGCTGGCGCGCCGACGTCGACGCCGGCCTGGCGGCCCGCCGCCGGGACACCGCGGGTGTCGAGATGACGGTGCGGCCCCACGACTTCCACGACTGGGCGCGCGGCGCGGCGGTGGTGGCCATCCGGGCCCACGTCTCGGACGCCGGCTGAAGGGGGCGAGGCGCCGGTGCGTCGCGTCGTGGGCGGATTCACGCGGCCGGACCGCAGCGACGGACAGTCGTCGAGCACGCGCCCCCAGGACGCGCAGGCGGCTTCCACGTGCCCCATGTGGAGTTGCCGTTCGGCGAGTAGCGCCCTGAATCGGACACCCGAGCTCCTCCACCCGCCAACTCGACCCGCCGACCCGCGCCAGCGTGGCGAGCACGTAGCCGACCTGGCGCTCTTCCAGCGCCGCCCGCGGCTTTCCTCCCCGGCCCACTCGGCGATGCTCCAGCAGTTCTCGCGCGGCAGGTCCGAAAGCAGCCCCGGCACCAGGTACCTGACCCGGCGCCGGGGTTCAACCCGTGCGAACCGGCCTGCTGTTCGGGACATCAGGGTCTACGCTGTGACCTGCGGCCGCCGCATGATCTTCGGTCTTCACGCATCGGTGATCACGGGTGGCCGTACCCGTCTTCACCACCTCGCGGTCACGACGTGCGACGACGGGGCCGTATCCCTTGCGTATCCCGCTCGGGACACGCGGCGTTCGCCCGCCGTCTCGTGCCAGGAGGACACATGCAACGCGGCGAAGTCTGGTGGGTCGACTTCGACGAGCGACGCCCGGTCGTGCTGCTGTCGGACGAGGAGTCATCCGAGTTCCAGGCGATGCAGGTCGTTGCGCCAGCGGGCGTCGACATGAGCGGCCTGGGCGTTGAAGTGGCGCTGGACGCCCTGGAGGGACTGCCCTTCGAAGGCGTGCTGCGGTTCGCGTTCCCGCGTCCGGGCTTTGCTCCTTGCACCTGGCTGACCACCGTGGCCCGGGACGACCTGATCGAGCGGGTGGGCGTGTTGTCCTCCGCGAAGCTCAGCGAGGTCGGGGAAGCCCTTCGTGCCGCTGAACAGAGGAGGGAGTGGACCCCGATGACGGCTGCCAGGTTCCACGAGATCAGGAATGCCCGCCGTCTCGGACGACTCGGGTAGGGCCCGCGTCTCGGACGCCCGCTGGCCGGTCCACCGTGTCGAACGGCTGCCGGGCCATGATGGGCGGCGGACGAGAGGAGCCCTGTGGTGGTGTGGGAGCCGGAACGGGTGGCCGCCGGGATGCGGTCGGTGGCGGAGTTGGACGAGCGGATCGTCGGGTGCCGGGCCTGCCCGCGGCTGGTGGCGTGGCGGGAGGAGACGGCCCGGGTGCGGCGGCCGGCGTTCCGTGACTGGGAGTACTGGGGCCGGCCGGTGCCCGGGTTCGGGCCGGCGGACGCGGCGATGCTGCTGGTCGGCCTGGCGCCCGCGGCGCACGGCGGCAACCGCACGGGCCGGATGTTCACCGGGGACCGGGCGGGCGACGTGCTGTTCCGGGCGCTGTACGACGTGGGTCTCGCGAACCAACCGACCTCGACGCACCGGGGCGACGGCATGACGCTGCGCGGGGTGCGGATGACGGCCCCGGTGCACTGCGCCCCGCCGGCCAACCGGCCGACGGTGACCGAACGCGACACCTGCCGCGCCTGGTTGACGAACGAGCTGCGGCTGTTGCGTCCCACGCTGCGCTCGGTGGTGGTGCTCGGCGGCTTCGGCTGGCAGGCGGCCTGGCCCGCCCTGGCGGCCACCGGCCGCCCGGCGCCCAGGCCGCGCCCGAGGTTCGGTCACGGCGTCCGGGTCACGCTGCCGGCCGTGCCGGACGTCGCGGGCCCGTTGGAGGTGTTCGGCTGCTACCACGTGAGCCAGCAGAACACCTTCACCGGCCGGCTGACCCCGGCGATGGTCCGCGAGGTGCTGACCGCGGCGGCGGAGTCGGCCGGCCTGCGGTGACCGCGGGTCAACCGATGCCGGAGAACTCCAGGCTGGTGATCCGATCGGTCGCCAGGTCCATCGACGCCTGCCAGACGCACGTGCCGAAGTCGCTCGCGACCGCGTGAGACCAGTCGCGCTCCCATTCGGACTGCCACCACTCGTCGCAGATCCCGTTCACCAGGAGCTCGCGGCGGCCGTCCTCCCCGGTCAGCAGGGTGTACTGGCGCTGGTAGCCCTCGTCGACGGCGATGCTCTCCGGTCCGCTCGCCCCTGGGAACTCCGCCGTCGGCGGCAGCACTTCCTCGAACCGCTCGACGTCGGACGCCTCCGGCAGGCTGGACTCCGCCGCCGTGCCGTCCCGCAGCGGCATCGGCTCCGTCGCCAGCAGCACGCCGTGCCAGCCGTCCCCCTCGACCCGGGTGACCTCGTCGCCCCCGCCGCCGCAGGCCGTCAGGAGGGCGCCGGCCAACAGGGCCGCGGCGACGCGCGTCTCTGGTCTCATGCCGATCAGACGGCGGCGAACGGCGTTCGGTTCACCCGCCGGCGGTGCCCGGGTCAGGAGAGCGGCGCCGTGGACTCCCGGATCACCAGGCGGCTGGGGACCGTCTCGACACCGGAGCGCGGCTGGCCCTCGATGGCGGCGAAGAGGGCCTGCGCGGCGGTGCGGCCGACCTGTTCGAGGTTGAGGTCGACGCTGGTCAGCGGGGGGCGGGAGCCCTGGGTGAGGATCTCCCAGTTGTCGAAGCCGAGGACGGCGACGTCCTCAGGGACCCGCCGGCCGCGTTCGCGGGCGGTCTCGACGACGCCGCGGGCGATCTGGTCGCTGCCGCACACGATGGCGTCCAGCGCGGGGTGCCGGTCGAGGAGCATGCCGGCGGCGGCCCGCCCCCAGCCCTCCGACCAGCTGCCGAACAGGACCTCGCCGACCGGCGGCAGGCCGGCGTCCGCCAGGGCGGCGGCCGCGCCGTCGGCGCGCTCCCTGGCCGCCGCGTATCCGGGGTCGCCCGAGACATGGGCGACCCGGGACCGGCCGCAGGCCAGCAGGTGCGCGACGGCCAGCCGGCCGGCGCCGACGCTGTCCGGCACGATCGAGAGGTCGGCCGGGTCGAGCGAGGGCGCGTAGGCGTAGACGACGGGCACCGGCAGGTCGGGGCCGAGTGACGGCCTGGGGTCGGTGCGGCTGCCGACCACGATGAGGCCGTCGACGCGACGGCCGAGCAGCGCCTGGACGTGGTGCTGTTCCCGGAGCGCGTCGCCCCTGGCGTCGCAGAGGAAGACCGCGACCCGGCCGACGCCGAAGGCGTCCTCGGCGCCCATCAGGATCGGGATGCTGAACCGCCCCTCCAGGTCGCCGGTGAGCAGGCCGACGGTGCCGGTGCGGCCGGCCGGGAGGCCGCGGGCCAGCGGGTTGGGGTGGAAGGCGAGCCGCTCGGCGGCCTCGATGACCCGGGCCCTGGTCTCGGCCCGCACCTGGCTGCGCCCGTTGAGCGCCTTGGAGGCGGTGGCCAGCGAGACGCCGGCGAGCCGGGCGACGTCGCTGAGCTTGGCGACCGGTGGCCGCGCGGGCGGCGACGGGCGGTCCGGTGGCTGTGCCATTGCCTGGTTCCCTCCCGCCTGTCACGGCGGCCGCGCGCCGTGCCCCGGGGTGAGTGTAGCCGAGCGTCGGAACGGCATACCGAAAGCTGTTTCGGTCCCGTGACCTCCGGCGTCTCGGCCACCCAAATCCGGTCTTGGCAGGACGGATTGACGGGCCGTCGATCCGCCTCTACCTTGCGCCCGAAAGCGCTTTCGGAAGAGAGCGGCACAGTCGGAAGGTTGCGCACAGAGGAGTCAGACCATGGGAAAGGCTGTGTCCGGCATCGCCGCGGCGCTCGTCGTCGCCGGCCTGCTCACCGCGTGCGGGGGCGGCGGCGGGAGCGGTGCCGCCGGCACCGGGGACCCGGAGGGGGTGGACGACGGCGCCACGCTGACGATGTGGACCCGGGCGGCCACCGGACCGCAGAGCGAGGCGCTGGTCGAGGCGTACAACGCCACCCACGAGAACACCATCGAGCTGACCGTGGTGCCGACCGACGACTACCAGGCCAAGGTCGGGGCCGCCGCCGGCTCCGGCGAACTCCCCGACCTGTTCGCCTCCGACGTGGTGTTCGTGCCCAACTACACGTCGAGCGGCCTGTACGCCGACCTCACCGAGCGGATCGAGGCACTGCCCTACGCCGACGACCTGGCCGGTTCGCACCTCGACGCCGGCACCTGGGAGGGCGCCCGGTACGTGGTGCCGCACACCCTCGACCTGTCCGTGCTGTTCTACAACCGCGAGCTCTACCGGCAGGCCGGGCTCGACCCCGACCGGCCGCCGACCACCCTGGCCGAGTGGGACGAACAGGCCAGGGCGGTCGACGCGTTGGGCGGCGACGTCGACGGCACCTTCTTCGGCGGCAACTGCGGCGGCTGCGGCGTCTTCACCTGGTGGCCGTCGATCTGGGCCGCCGGCGCCGAGGTGATGAACGAGGACGGCACCGAGGCCGACCTCGACTCCGACGTCGCCCGCCGGGTCTACGACACCTACCGCGGCTGGGCCGCCGACGACATCGCCGCGGCGGGGGCCAGGGACGAGACCGGCACCACCTGGACCGGGGTATTCCCCGAGGGCCGGATCGGCGTCATGCCGATGCCCTCCACCACCCTCGGCCTGATGCCGGACGACCTCGACTTCGGCGTCGCGCCCATCCCGGGGCCGGACGGCGGCGCCAGCACCTTCGTCGGCGGTGACGCGATCGGCGTCGCCGCCACCAGCGACTCCCCCGACCAGGCCTGGCACTTCCTGCGCTGGTCGCTGGGCGACGAGGCGCAGCTCGACGTCGTGGCGGCCGGCGGCGACGTCGTCGCCCGCACCGACCTGGCCGCCAACGAGCACTCCGCGGCCGATCCCCGGATGGTCACGATCAACGAGCTGGTGGCCGAGGGACGCACGCCGTACTCGCTGCGTTTCGGCCAGACCTTCAACGACCCCAACGGCCCCTGGCTGGCGCTGATGCGGGACGCCGTGTTCGGCGACGGCGGGTCGCTGGAGTCGGACAACCAGGCCGTCAGCGACTCGCTGAGCGACTGAGGCCCGGCGAACGATGAGGAGAGCCACCGAGGTCACCGTGTCCGGGGTCCGCGCCCGCGCGCCCTGGTGGCGGTCCCGTGCCGCCCAGGGCGTCGCCTACGCCGCGCCCACCGCCGTCTTCGTCGCCGTCTTCTTCGTGCTGCCGCTGCTGCTCGTGGGCCGGATGTCGGCCAGCGAGTGGCCGCTGCTCGCCGGCGACCGCGGCCTCAACCTGCCCGACAACTACACGGACGTGGCGGACAACCAACTGTTCTGGCCGGCCGTCAGGTTCACGCTGCTGTACACGGCGATCGTCACGGTGGCGCTGCTCGGGCTGGCGCTGCTGCTGGCGCTGCTGGTGCAGGAGGCGCGCCCGGGCGTCGGTTTCCTGCGCACCGCCTACTTCCTGCCGAGCGTGCTCGGGCTCGCCTCGGCCTCGCTGCTGTTCTGGGGGCTGTACAGCCCGTCGATCGGCCCGATCGGCCCGCTGCTGGAGCGGCTGGGGCTGGTGGACGGGCCGGTGTCGTTCCTCGGCGGTTCCGACTCGGCGTTGGCCTCCACCGTGTTCCTGGTGGTGTGGAAGTTCGCCGGCTTCTACATGCTGATCCTGCTGGTCGGCCTGCAACGGATCCCGGCGGAGGTCTACGAGGCGGCGCGGATCGACGGTGCGGGGCGCGGCCAGATCTTCCGCTCCGTCACGCTGCCGCTGCTGCGCCCCTCGCTGGCGCTGACGCTGATCCTGTGCGTCACCGGCTCGCTGCTCGCCTTCGACCAGTTCTTCATCCTCACCAAGGGCGGCCCGGACAACAGCACCGTCACCGTGGTCCAGCTCGTCTACCGGGAGGCGTTCCAGCGGCTCGACCTCGGCACGGCCGCGGCGCTCTCGATGCTGGTGCTGGTGGTCCTGCTGGTGCTGAACGCCCTCCAGTTCCGCGGCCTGCGCCGCCCCGACGAGATGTGAGGCGAGGGTTGACTTCCTCTCCCTCGTGATCGAGGGGGATTCCTACGGCTCGCGCCGTGGGGTTTTCTGCTTCGTCGCCGACTGCCCGCCCGGAGGACTCCGTTGAGGTCTTACACCGGCTCCACAGACTGTCACCGCCAGCCCGGCGGCCTTGAGGTTCTTGGCCATGTTGCGCACGGTCAGGTCCTCGATCACGAGCGTTTGGTTCTCACGCACGAGTCGAGTGGTCAGCTTGTGCGGGTGGTCCCGCCTGCGGTCGGTGATACGGGCATGGATCCTGGCGACCACGCGCCGGGCCTTGACCCGGTTCGCCCCGTCCCCCCTGGCCTTCTTCGCCAAGTGACGCTGTGCGAGGGCGAGACGGGCACGATCCTTACGTTCGTGCCGGGGGTTGGCGATCTTCTCACCCGTCGAGAGGGTCAACAGGTGATCCAGGCCCACGTCGATACCGACCACGCCATCGGTCGCGGGGAGCGGCTTCACGGTGGGGTGCTCGCACAGCATCGACTTGAAGCGGGGATACCTCGCCCGCTTGCCGAAGAAGTTCGCGAACGCCGTCTGCAGGTGCCGAAGTGTCTGTCGGAGCGGCACCGAGGACACCTCGTTGAGGTAGGCCAACTCCTCCGTCCTCCTCCACGCGGTCAACACGGCCGAGGTCTGGTTGTAGTTGACCCGCTCCTGCCGCGCCCACGCCTCCGTACGAGCCGCGAGCGCCAGGTTGTAGACCTTGCGGACGCACCCGAACGTGCGCGACAACTCAGCCGCCTGCGCATCGCCCGGATAGAAGCGGTACTTGAACGCCCGCCTCACACACTTCAAGGCCACCATCACAAACCATCGCCGCAACAGGTGAAGATCGAACCTGCGGGTCACGGCACCGCGATCCGTCCTGGCCGCGCATCGCAGCTCCCTGCGCTGCTCCGCAGGAGTCCGATTCCTCCCCCGCCTGAAGGCGGGGGTCTCCTCGGAGGCAACCGATGACACTCGGCCGCGCCTGGGGGCGGACCCCCTACTACGTGCTCGCCGGTGGTCTGGCGATCATCTTCCTCTTCCCGATGGTGTGGACGGCGTGGGCCTCGGTGGCCGGCCAGCCCGGCACCGCGCAGGAGGCCGGCTTCGGCCTCGGCAACTACCGCCGGCTGCTGGAGTACGACGCGGGCCTGTGGCGCTACCTGGCGAACAGCACCGTCGTCTCGTTGCTCACCGTGGCGCTGACGCTCGGGGTGTCGCTGCTCGGCGGCTACGCCTTCGCCCGCTTCGACTTCCCCGGCAAGAACCTGCTGTTCCTGCTCACCCTGGCCATCCTGATGGTGCCCTACGCCACGCTGCTGATCCCGCTGTACGTGCTGCTCGGCGACCTCGGCCTGCAGAACTCGTTCATCGGGCTGAGCCTGGTGCTGGCGATGTACCAACTGCCGTTCGCCACCTTCATGATGCGGATCAGCTTCGAGGCGGTGCCGCGGGAGCTTGAGGAGTCGGCGCTGATGGACGGCTGCGGCACCTTCGGGGCGCTGCGGCGGATCCTGCTGCCGGCGGTGGTGCCCGGCCTGATCACGGTGGGCCTGTTCGCGTTCCTGGCCGCCTGGAACGACTTCATCGCCCCGCTGATCCTGATCAGCGACGGCGACAAGGCCCCGCTGCCGCTGGCGGTGGCGAACCTGCGGCAGCAGAGCATGGGCGCCGTCGACTACGGGGTCACGGAGGCCGGGGTGGTGGTGCTCGCGCTGCCCTGCCTGGTGCTGTTCCTGCTGCTGCAACGCCACTACCTGCGGGGGTTCATGTCCGGGGCCCTGAAGGGATGACGGACCCGATGACGGACCCGATGACCGACCCGATGACCGACCCGATGACCGTGAGTGCACCGGTGCTGCCCACCACGGGCCGGCTGCGCCCGCTGTCGCTCGCCGACGTCCGGATCACCGGCGGTTTCTGGGGCCGTGGGCAGGACGTCAACGCGCGGGCGACGCTCGGGCACTGCCTGCGGTGGATGGGGCGGGAGGGCTGGCTCGACAACTTCCGGGCGGCGGCCGGCGGCCGGATCGCCCGGGACCGGCGGGGCCGTGAGTTCGCCGACTCCGAGGCGTACAAGCTGCTGGAGGCCGCCGCCTGGGAGCGGGCCCGCCCGGGCGGCGTCCCGCCGGCGGACGCCGCCGGGGTGGCGGCGCTGGTGGCCGCCGCCCAGGAGCCGGACGGCTATCTGGGCACGGCCTTCGGCCGCGCGGGACAGGCCCCGCGCTACAGCGACCTGGAGTGGGGGCACGAGCTGTACTGCGCGGGCCACCTGATCCAGGCCGGGGTGGCCCAGGCCAGGTCGGGCGGCGGCCCGCTGGTCGGGGTCGCCCGCCGGTTGGCCGACCACGTCTGCGACACGTTCGGCGCGGACGCGCCGGGCCCCGGCCTGTGCGGCCATCCGGAGATCGAGCCGGCCCTGGTCGAGCTGGCCAGGGAGACCGGCGAGCAGCGCTACCTGGACCAGGCGGCGCTGTTCCTCGACCGCCGCGGCCACGGAGCCCTGCGCCGCGCCGAGTTCGGCGCCGGCTACTTCCAGGACGACGTGCCGCTCCGGGCGGCCACGGTGTTCCGGGGCCACGCGGTGCGCGCGCTCTACCTGGCGGCCGGCGCCGTGGACGTGGCGGTGGAGACCGGCGACGACGAGCTGCTGGCGGCGGTCGTCCGCCAGTGGGAGGCGACGGTGGCGCGCCGCACCTATCTCACCGGCGGGATGGGCTCGCACCACCTGGACGAGTCGTTCGGCGAGGACTTCCAGCTGCCGCCCGACCGCAGCTACTGCGAGACGTGCGCCGGCGTGGCCTCCGTGATGCTGGCCTGGCGGCTGCTGCTCGCCACCGGTCAGCCGCGCTTCGCCGACCTGGCCGAGCGCACGCTGTTCAACGTCGTCGCGGCCTCGCCGGCCGAGGACGGCCGGTCGTTCTTCTACACCAACACCCTGCACCGGCGCGGCCGTTCGACGGTTCCCGACCCCGAGGCGGCCAGCCCGCGCGCCGCGTCGGGGCTGCGCGCGCCGTGGTTCGCGGTCTCCTGCTGCCCGACCAACGTGGCCCGGCTGCTGGCCAGCCTCGGCGGCTATCTGGCGACCACGGACGAGACGGGGGTGCAGCTGCACCAGTACGCGGACGCCGAGTTGACGGCGGCGCTCCCCGACGGCCGCCGGCTCCGCCTTCGGGTCGCCACCGGCTATCCGGTCGACGGCACGGTGTCGGTGCAGGTCACCGAGGCGCCGGGCGGCCCGGTCACCCTCTCCCTCCGGGTGCCCGAGTGGGCCCGCGCCGGGGCGGTGTTGACCGCACCGGACGGCGCGGGCCGGCCGGTCGCCCCCGGGGTCGCCGCCGTCACCCGGGAGTTCCGTCCCGGGGACGAGGTGCGGCTCGCGCTGCCCATGGCGCCCCGCTGGGTGGCACCCGATCCGAGGATCGACGCGGTGCGCGGCACGCTCGCCGTGGAACGGGGTCCGCTGGTGCTGTGCGCCGAGTCCGTCGACCTGCCGCCGGGCCACGAGGTCGACGCGCTGCGCGTCGACCCCCGGGTTCCGCCGGCGGACGAGAACGGCCGGGTCGTGGTCCGGGCCGAGCTGGCCGGCGCCGCGGACCTGGCCTGGCCCTATCCCCCGCACCAAGGGCCCGACGCGCCACGGGCCCCCGCCGAGGACGGCTTCCGCGCCGTCCTCGTGCCCTACCACTCCTGGGCCAACCGAGGCCCCTCCACCATGCGGGTCTGGCTGCCGGCCAGGGACCCCGACCGAGGAGGTACGCGATGCGTTTCCGGCACCGAAGAGGGCACCGCAGAGGGCGACGCGGCGCGGTCCTGACCGCCGCCCTCGTCATGGCGTTGACGCTGAATCCGGCCGGCGTCGCGCCGGCCGCCGCGGACAACGACGCGATCGGCTACCCGGAGTTCGGCGGCTCGGCCGAGCCCGTGCCCGAGCTGTCCGAGGGGTTCGCCGTCACCGGCACCCTCCGGGCGCAGTACGAGGCGGACCTGGCCGCCGGCGACGGCACCAGCTTCTGGATGGACCGGATGCTGGCCAGGCGCGGCGCCGACCCGGCGGGCGACTGGCTGTTCACCCGGGGCCGCGCCGTCTTCATGAAGGAACACGACCCGTCGCGGCTGGGCTTCGGCGGCAGCGTCGCCTACTGGGAGAGCATCGACAACCGCGCCGCCTACACGATCACCCTGAACGCCGGCGGCCAGGACGTCCGGCTCACCGAGAACGTCGGGCAGCGGGTCCAGACGCCCAGTCACTGGCGCAGCGAGTTCACCGGCGGTGGACTGCGGGTGGTCCAGACGAAGTTCATCACCGAGGCGAACGTGGCGGTGACCAACCTCCAGGTGACCAACACCGGTTCGGCCGCCCGGCAGGTCGGGGTGCGGGCCGTCTCGCCCTACGCCACCACGGCCGACGGCGCGGAGCTGACCGGCACCGTGCCGGCCCGCAACAACCTCACCACCCTCTACCCGCGGCTGTCAGGCGACGGCCTGACCCCGGGCGGCGCGGCCCTGACCGGCACGCTGGACCTGCCGGCCGGCGGGTCGGCCACCACCAAGGTGCAGCTGGGCTTCGTCACCGACGAGATCGCCGACTCGCGGGCCGCGTACGACGCGGTCGGGGACGCCTCGCCGGCCGCCGCGTTCGCCGGGCACGTGCGGCACTACAACAGCTGGTGGGTGGAGAACCTGCCGTACATCGACATCCCGGACGACGACATCGAGAAGACGCTGTACTACCGCTGGTGGCTGCTGCGTTACAACTACCTCGACGCCGACATCCCGGGCGGCGACTACCAGTTCCCCACCTCGATGGAGGGGGTACTCGGCTACAACAACGCCATCGTGCTGACGACCGGCATGTTCGTCGACGACCTCAAGTACCTGCGGGATCCGGTCTACTCGTACGGGCCCTGGGTGTCGGCGGGCGAGGTGTCCCGCAACGACCGCTACACCGACAACCCGGGTGATCCGGAGAACTGGTCGAACAGCTACACCCAGTACCTCTCGGAGTCCGCCTGGGACTCCTACCAGGTGCACGGCGGGCCCGAGGGCGTGGTGCGGAACCTCGCCCAGTACGCGGCGGCCGACGTGCGCGGGCAGCTCGACGCCTACGACACGGACGGCAACGGCCTGATCGAGTACGACTGGGGCGCGATGACCGGCAACGACGCCGACGCGGTGTCGTTCGACTGGCGTCCCGGCAACCTGGACCGCGCCGAGTCCGCCTACGTCTACAGCAACGCGCTGGCCGCCGCCGACGCCTACGCGCAGCTCGGCGAGGACGCGGCGGAGGACGAGATGCGGGCGGTCGCCGAGCGGGTGCGGGACGGCGTGCTCGAGTACCTGTGGAACGACGAGGAGCGCCTGATCCAGCACCGGCACGTCGCCTCGGGCGACCTGGTGCCGTGGAAGGAGATCAACAACTACTACCCGTACTCGGTCGGGCTGATGCCGACGCCCGACGAGGACCCGCGGTACCTGGAGGCGCTGCGGCTGTGGGCGGACGCCGACGAGTACCCGATCTTCCCGTTCTTCACGGCGAACCAGGCCGACAAGCGGGAGGCCGCGGAGCAGGGACACCCGGGCAGCAACAACTTCTCCGTCATCAACTCCACGGTGACGTTCCGGTTCCTGGCCTCGGTGCTGCGCCACTACCCGAGCGAGTACATCGACAACGACTGGTACGCCAGGCTGCTCTCCTGGAACGCCTGGGCCCACTACATCGACGGCGACAACAACTGGCCCGACCAGAACGAGTTCTGGGCCGACGGCAGCGCCGACCCGCAGGACATCGGCTACCGCTCCTGGATCCACCACACCATCCTCGGCACCACCAACTGGACGGTGATCGAGGACGCGATGGGCTTCCAGCCGCGCTCCGACGACCTGGTCGAGCTGTGGCCGATCGACATCGACTGGCCGTCGTTCGCGGTGACCGACATCAACTACCGCGGCACGGACCTGGCCGTGGTGTGGGACGAGCCGGGTGACGGCGACCGCCCGTACGGCACCGCGGTGCCCGAGGGCTACTCCGTCTTCCTCGACGGCGAACGCGCCTTCACCGTCGACGCGTTGACGCACCTGGTGTACGACCCGGAGACGGGCGGGGTGACGTTCCCCGAGGGCGGTGGCGAGGTGATCGCCGCCACCACCGCGGAGCTGGCCGCCCCCGACGAGGTGGTCTTCGACGCGGACGACCGGGTCACCGACGTGTTCGCCAAGGCCGGGCGCGACGTGACCGTCTCCGAGGAGACACGGAACCTGGCGGAGGGCGCGACGGTCAGCGCCTCGCACCAGGCGTCCGGCCGGCCGGCCTCGGCGGCCGTGGACGGCTTCACCATCAACGAGCCGTTCTGGGGCGCCGCCGGCTCGGGCGACCCGGAGGACTGGCTGGCGCTGGACTTCGGCGAGCCGGTCGACGTCGACGCGCTGCGGCTCCACTTCGCCAGCGACAAACGGGCCGGCGGCTACGCCGAACCCGCCATGTACACCGTCCAGTACCGGGACGGCGGCGGACAGTGGCGGGACGTGGAGTCCGCGGTGCGCGCCCCGACGGTGCCGCGCGCCAACCTGAACGAGGTGCGCTTCGACGAGGTGACGACCACCGGGCTCCGGGTGGTCATGACGCACCAGCCGGGGCACAGCGGCGGCCTCAAGGAGATCCAGGCGTTCGCCACCGGCGCCGGCGGCGCGGACGTGCCCAACGAGCCGCCCGGGGTCAGGGCCTGGCAGGACCCCGGGTACGCCATGGCCGGCGCGGCCCGGCTGGTGGGCGTGGTCAAGGACGACGCGCGGCCGTCCGGGACCCTGACCGCCCGCTGGGACGTGGTGGCGGCGCCGGCGGACGGGGTGGCGATCTTCGAGGACCCGACGGCGGCGACGACGGTGGCGCGGTTCTCCGAGGCCGGGACGTACCGGCTGCGGCTGACCGCCGACGACGGGGAGCGGCGGTCGACGAGCGACGTGGTGGTGACCACCGAGGGCGCGGCCGCCGGCCGGGTCAACGTGGCCCCGGCGGCGACCCCGAGCGCCTCGTACACCTCGGGCTGGGAGTCCGTGGCGGCGGTGAACGACGGCCGGGAGCCGACCTCGTCGGGTGACAGCCCGCGGTGGGGCACCTGGCCGCAGAAGGGCACCCAGTGGGTGGAGTACCAATGGCCGGAACCGGTGCGGGTGGACGGCTCGGACATGTACTTCTTCCGTGACGCCCAGCCGGGCGCCGCCGACGGCGTCGGCGTGCCGCGGTCGTGGGTCATCGAGTGGTGGGACGGCTCGGGCTGGCGGCAGGTGAGCGACCCGACCGGCTACGGCACGGCCGAGAACGCGTACAACGCCACGGGCTTCGACCCGGTGACCACCACCCGGCTGCGGGCCGTGCTCACCGGCCATCCCAACCTGGCGCTCGGGGTCCAGGAGTGGAAGGTGTACGCCCAGGCGCCCGAGGAGATCCGCCCCGTGCACGTGCCGACCTCCCCCGGCGTGGTGCCCGAACTGCCGGAGCGGGTCACGCTGGTGTACCCGGACGGCACCACCGCCTCGGCCGCCGTCGGGTGGCAGCCGCTCACCGAGGAGCAGGTCTCCCAGGGCGGCACCAGTGTGCGGGTGGCCGGCCTGACGGAGTCGCCGCCGCTCACCGTCTCGGCCACCGTCTGGGTGCGGGTCACCGGGGCGGTGGAGATCACCAGCGTCGCCGAGGAGCGGCTGCGCACCCTGGCCGGGGTGGCGCCCGACCTGCCGGAGACGGTGACCGCGACCTACAACGACGGCTCCCGGGACAGCGCCGTGCCGGTCGACTGGGACGAGATCCCACCCGACCGCTACGCCCGGCCCGGCACCTTCACCGTCGCCGGCGCGGTGGCCGGCACCGGCGTCGGGGCGACCGCCGCCGTGACGGTGCTCGCCGGCGCCTGACGTGGGAACGACACCCCGCCGCGGGCGATTACGGGCCGCGGCGGGGTGGTCCGGCAAGGAGGCTGTGGACCCGGCGTGGCCACCCGCCGGAATTCTTGAAATCCTGTGGAAGTCACACATGAATCACCCTCATCCTCCATGACAACTGAATTTACGGCGAATTCACGGGGCCGGTTCGACAAGCTCGCTCGATTCCGCTTAGGCTGCCAACTCCGCAGGTCACAGGAGTGTCATTACCTCCTGCATCCACAGTGCGCGGAATTTGCACCAGCACTTCACAAGCCCCTGGAGAGAAATTCGCCATGCCGGAAACCGAGGGAAACTGGAGCAGTCGGCTCACCGCTCTGCCGGACTCGGCGTGGCACGAGGCGCTGCTCGCGCTGATCGCCGGACAGGTGGCGACGGCGACGGGCCGGGCGGACTCCTCGGCGGTCGACCCGGCCACGCCCTGGCGCCGGCTCGGCGTCTACCGGGAGGTGGCCGGGCGGTTGCGGGACGGCCTCGCGGAGGCCACCGGGCTCGACCTGCCCGCCACGCTCTTCTTCGACCACCCCAGCCCGCTGGCGGTCGCCGAGTACCTGCGTTCGCGGCTGCTCGGCACCCCAGCCCAGGCCGGCGCGGAGGCGGCCGGCGCCGCCCACGCCGCGCCGCCCGTCGCGGACCGGGAGCCGATCGCCATCGTGGGCTCCGCCTGCCGGCTGCCCGGCGGCGCGGACTCGCCCGACGCGCTGTGGCGGCTCGTCGACGAGGGCCGGGACGCCATCGCGGGGCTGCCCGAGGACCGCGGCTGGGACCTGGACGCGCTCTACGACCCGGACCCCGAGCGGCACGGCACGGCCTACACCCGGCACGGCGGATTCCTGCCCGGCATCGACCAGTTCGACCCGGCCTTCTTCGGGATCGGCCCGCGGGAGGCCAGGGCCCTCGACCCGCAGCAGCGGCTGCTGCTGGAGATCTCCTGGGAGGCGGTGGAGCGCGCCGGGATCGACCCGGCCACGCTGCGCGGCTCCCGCACCGGCGTGTTCGCCGGCGTCTCCCTCCAGGACTACGGCCCGGCCTGGCACGAGGCGCCGGCGGAGGCGCAGGGCCAGATGCTCACCGGCAACGCCCTGGGCGTGATGGCGGGGCGCGTCGCCTACACGTTCGGCTTCGAGGGCCCGGCACTCACCGTCGACACCCAGTGTTCGTCGTCGCTGGTCGCCGTCCACCTGGCCGGCCAGGCCCTGCGCACGGGAGAGGCCGATCTGGCGCTGGCCGGCGGCGTCACGCTGATGTCCACGCCCGGCATGCTGCTGGAGTTCAGCAGGAAGCGCGGCCTCGCCCCGGACGGCCGCTGCAAGGCGTTCGCCGCGGACGCCGACGGCACCGGCTGGGCCGAGGGCGCCGCGGTGCTGCTGCTCGAACGGCTCTCCGACGCGCGGCGCAACGGGCACCGGGTGCTGGGCCTGGTGCGCGGCACCGCCATCAACCAGGACGGCGCGAGCAACGGCCTCACCGCCCCCAACGGCCCGTCCCAGCAGCGGCTGATCCGGCAGACCCTGGCCAACGCCGGGCTGCGGCCGACCGACGTCGACGCCGTGGAGGCGCACGGCACCGGCACGGCGCTCGGCGATCCCATCGAGGCCCAGGCCCTGATCGCCACCTACGGGCAGGACCGGCCGGCCGAACGGCCGCTCCACCTCGGCTCGCTCAAGTCCAACATCGGCCATCCGCAGGCCGCCGCCGGCGTCGCCGGGGTCATCAAGATGGTGGAGGCGATGCGGCACGGCGTGCTGCCAAGGACGCTGCACGTCACCGAGCCCTCGCCGCACGTCGACTGGTCGGCCGGCCGGGTGCGGCTGCTCACGGAGCCGGTGCCCTGGAGCCGTTCGGGGCGCCCCCGCCGGGCCGCCGTCTCCGCGTTCGGGGTCAGCGGCACCAACGCCCACGTGGTGATCGAGGAGGCGCCGGACGCGGAGCCGGCCGAGGCGACCGTGGCGGTTCCCGTGGTGCTCTCCGGACGTACCGGTGCCGCGCTGCGCGCGCAGGCCGCACGCGTCGCCGCCCACCTGGCGGAGCGGCCGGAACTGACGCCCCTCGACGTCGGATTCACGCTGGCCGGGCGTTCCAGGTTCGAGCACCGCGCGGTCGCCGTCGCCGCCGATCGGGAGCAACTGGCCGGCGCGCTCGCCGCGTTGGCCGCCGACCGCCCGGCGCCCCGGCTGGTCAGCGGCGCGGTGCGGCCCGCGCTGCGGCACGGCGGGCCGCACGGCAGGCTGGCCGTGCTGTTCACCGGCCAGGGCAGCCAACGGCCCGGCATGGGGCGTGAACTGCACGCCGTCTACCCGGTGTTCGCCCGCGCCCTGGACGAGGTCTGCGCCCGGATGGACGCGCTGCTCGAACGGCCGCTGCGGGACGTGATGTTCGCCGAGGAGGGCTCCCAGGACGCGGCCAGGTTGCATCACACGGCCTACACCCAGCCCGCGCTGTTCGCCTACGAGACGGCGCTGTTCCGGCTCGTCGAGTCCTGGGGGCTCACCCCCGACCTGCTGGCCGGCCACTCGGTCGGCGAGCTGACCGCCGCCCATGTCGCCGGCGTCTGGTCCCTCGACGACGCCTGCCGGCTCGTGGCCGCCCGCGGCCGGTTGATGCAGTCGTGCCGGGCCGGCGGCGCCATGGTCGCGATCCGCGCCGGCGCCGACGAGGTACGCGAGTCGCTGGCCGGGGCCGAGGGGCGGGTCACGGTCGCCACCGTCAACGGCCCGCTGGCGACGGTGATCGCCGGCGACGCCGACGAGGTGGAGCGGGTCGCCGCCGAGTGGGCGGCGGCCGGCCACCGGACACGGCGTCTCGAGGTCAGCCACGCCTTCCACTCGCCGCACATGGACGGCATGCTCGACGCCTTCCACGACGTCGCGCGGGGCGTCACCTACCACTCCCCGGCCCTGGCCGTGGTCTCCACCCTCACCGGCGAGCCGGCGGGCGAGCGGGAGCTGTGCGCACCCGAGTACTGGGTGCGCCAGGTGCGGGAGCCGGTCAGGTTCCTCGACGCGGTGCGCCGACTGCACCGGGAGGGCACCGGCGCCTATCTCGAACTGGGCCCCGACGCCGTGCTCAGCGCCCTCACCCCCGGCTGCCTGCCGCAGGATCCGGAGGAGACCGGGTCGGTGCTCGCGGTGGCGACCGCCAGGGCCGGCCGTCCGGAGGCCGCCACCCTGGTCACCGCGCTGGCCGAACTCCACGTGCACGGCGTCCCGGTCGATCTCCGCGCCCCCTACGAGGGCTCCGGCGCCACCCACACCGACCTGCCCACCTACGCCTTCCAGCGAGCACCAGGGCGAGCAGCACCGGGTTGGTGGTGCGGCTCGCGGCGATGGCGAGGCCGAGGGCCCAGAGCCACCAGGCAC
>NZ_SMKI01000049.1 GCF_004348415.1 Streptomyces hainanensis | reverse complement strand
GGCTCATGGGGGAATCCTCCACCTCTTGCGTTAGTGCCACTAACACTAACGTTTACGTCCCGAACGAATCCCCTGGAGTGCAGACCGTGATCACGCCCTTCCGCGCCGACATCCCGCAGGCCGACCTCGACGACCTGGCCGACCGCCTGTCCCGTACCCGTTGGCCCAACGAGGTCGCCGACGCCGGGTGGGACTACGGCTTCCCCCTGGCACGGCTGAAGGAGCTCGTCGAGTACTGGCGCACCGGCTACGACTGACGCGCGCAGGAGGCCGAGCCCAACGAACTCCCGCACTTCACCACGGAGATCGACGGCCAGAACATCCACTTCGTCCACGTCCGGTCCGCGAAGCCGGACGCGCTCGCGCTGATCCTCACCCACGGCTGGCCGGGTTCGTTCCTGGAGTTCCTCGACGTGATCGAGCCGCTGTCGCGGGACTTCCACCTGGTGATTCCGTCCATCCCGGGTTACGGCTTCTCGGGCCCGACCCACGAGCGGGGCTGGGACATCGTCCACATCGAACTGCCCGACACGGACGAGGCCCGGCTCGACAAGGTCAGGCAGCTGATGGCGAATCGTCCGCCGTACCAGGCCCTGCAGGCCGCCACCCCGCAGACCATCGGCTACGCGCTGACCGACTCGCCGGTCGGCCAGCTGGCCTGGATCGCCGAGCGCTTCGCAAAGTGGACCGACCCTCGCTCGCAGATCAGGCCGGGGTGCTTCGCAAGCTCGGCGTGACATGGGAGGGCCGGCACCGACGCGTTGCCCTGATCCGGGACGGATGGCGGGACTCCGAGATGTTCGGCATCCTCGGTCGTTGTCCGCCTGTCTGATGCCGGGCGGGACAGTCCGGCCCGGGCCGGGGCGAGTTGGCGAAGGCGTTCCCTTACCTCCGTGCCCGCGCCCCCGACGGCGGGGCGCCTATCGTTCCCGGTATGGATCAGCCTCGACAGGACACGCCGGCCACCGGACTCCGGCAACGGGTGGGCCCCCTGTGGCCGTTCGGCGTCGTCATCGGCGTCATCATCGGGATCTGGGGAGTTCACCGCTGGTGGGTGGGCGAGCCGTATCCCGCGGAGGACCCGACTCGGACGATGGAGCGGCTGCACGGCTACTCGCAGACGGCCTACGACATGGTCGGCCTCCAGGAGGAGGTCGCGCCGAGGGCCGAGACGACGCCGTGTGTCCCCACCGGATTCAGTGGGAGCCTGTCGGCGCAGTCCTCGACGGACGCCTTCGGAATATCCTACGAGTGGTACGTGTCCGTGGACCCGTCAGCCGGCCGTCCCGCGCTCGACCGCCTGCGCGAAGGCCTGGAGGCCGAAGGGTGGCAGGTGTCGGTGGAGGAGTTCTCCGATCCCGACCGTCTGGAGCTCCGAATGGAACACAAGGAGGACGGGCTCGTCGCTCGCTTCAACCGCGAGTCCTGGCGGGAGGGGTCCCCGATGCTGGAGTTCGACTTCTCCTCGCCGTGCCGGGAGTTCCCGGACGACTTCGAGACGCTCGGAGGGCTCAGGTCGCGGTTGCCTCCGCTGTCCCCGACGACGGGCACGTACTGATCGCCCCGGGAACGGCCGGCCCCGATCGGTTCGGACGAAACGGCCTCGACATCGCTCGCTACGGCAGCGTTGTTCCTTCGTGTGTCGACGAGCCGGGCTCCCCGGAGGCCGGTTACCGCGACGGCCAGGGAACCCGCTTCTCCTGGCCGACCGGGTGGACATCGACAAGACCGAAGCCGTCCTCGTGGCGCACGAGATGTCGGACCTGGCCCGCCCCGGAGTCACGGACGAACCCGACCCACCCTCGCGTCGTCGCGTGTCGAAGAAGCCACCCGACGACCTCCATCATCACCCCGAAGGCGTCCTCGTGGACGCACGTCCGGACGGTCAGGGCCCACGGTTCGCCGCCGTCCAGGTTCGCTCTGTCCACGGCGCGGACCAGCAGGGACACATCGGCCCCGGCGAACGCGTGGCTCGCCGAGCCGCCGTCGAACGCCTGCCAGGGGCCGCCCCATGACTCCCAGTCGGTCGACCGCGGCTCCGTCGGCATGTCCGCCTCCCCCAGGAGCCACCTCAGCTCCAGAAGCACGGGTTCGGGCAGGTCCGGCGGCAGGTCCACCGCCAGGAACAGGTCGTAGTAGTCGCTCACATCAGGCACCGTAGCCGCCGCGCTGACGGTGGGTCCGCGAGCGCGCGTCGCCCCAGGAGTCGCCCCCGTGGGAACTCCCCTACACCGCGGAGCCGGTGGCGAGCAGGACGGTGACACCGCCCTCGCGGCAGTGCGGTCGGCGTCAAGGCCCGCGGCGGTACCGTGATCGGCTGGTGTCACGCCTGGAGAAGGTCGGGGCCGCCACCGGCGCGGGCGCCGACCACGTCCTGGTCTCCACCGGTGGCGCGTTCGTCGAGTCGGTTCGCGGACTGACCGCAGGCGAGGGAGTGCACGTGGTCTGCGACGGCGCCGGCGCGACCACGTTCGCCACATCGCTCCAGGTGCTCCGCGCACACGGCACGATGGTGTTCCACGGGCCGCTGACCGGTGACGTGCCGACCCTCGCGATGGACGAGATCCCCCGCAGCACCCGGCTCACCTACCCCCAGACCGAGGACCATGTCCGCACACCCGAGGTACTCAGGGCGCGCGCGGCCGAGCTGTTCGCGCTCGTCGAGAAAGGGTGAGCTGGTCGTCCGGATCGGCGGCCGGTGGCACGGCCTGGTAGTCGGCGGGTCGCGCGGGCTTCGGCCCGCGGCCGCCGAGGGCGGGGTGGCCCGCCATCCACGGTCAACCCGCCTACATATGGCGACTTGACAGCGAATGGGGACGTATTCGCGGACGTAGGGCGGCGCGAATGGCTCCGCTCCCGTGGGCGGCCGGTGAAAGCATCTACTCGCCTCACGGTCCGGCACCTCACCGGCCGGGCCCTGTCCCCATCGGAGGAAGCGCGTGAGACACACACGACGTGAGCGCACCACCGGCCACAGACCGGGACCCGGCAGAGCGCGGCTGATCGCCGCACTGTCGGGTCTCGCCGCCCTCGCCCTCCTGCTGCCCGGGGTCGCCGCCGCGGACTCGGGGCAGCCCCGGACCTTCAGCGCCACCCAACTGGCCGACGCCGGCGACGCGGTGCTGGCCGCCGACGTGCCCGGCACCGCCTGGGCCGTCGACCACGCCTCGGGCACGGTCCGCGTCACCGCGGACGAGACCGTGTCGGCCACGGAACTCGCCGCGATCAGGCGTGCCGCCGGGCCGCTCGCCGACGCGCTCGTGATCGAGCGCACCCCGGGCCGTCTCCAGGCGTACCCGAGGGGCGGTGACGCCATCTTCGCCTGGGACTACTGGCGTTGCACCCTCGGTTTCAACGTCCGTATCGGGACCACCTACTACTTCATCACGGCCGGGCACTGCCTCCGTGAACTACCGCCGCGGTACGTGTGGTGGCCGTTCCCCAAGCCGCCGGACCCGCCCAACCCGCCGGACCCGCGCAGTGGCTTCGGCGTCCACTTCTCCTACCCGGGCAACGACTACGGGCTCGTGCAGTACCAGGGCGTCCCCGACGACCTCCAAGGCGTCGTCAACCTCTACAACGGCTCGGTCCAGGACATCACCGGCGCGGCCAACCCGATCGTCGGGCAGTCGGCGTGCCGCAGCGGCGGCACCACGGGCCTGGCCTGCGGCTCGGTGACCGGCCTGAACTACACGGTGAACTACCCCGACGGTGTCGTCACCGGCCTGATCAGGACCAACATCTGTGCCGAGCCGGGTGACAGCGGCGGCCCGCTGTTCAACGGGCCCACCGCCCTCGGCCTCACCTCGGGCGGCAGCGGCAACTGCTCGTCCGGCGGCACCACCTACTTCCAACCGGTCGTCGAGGTGCTGAACGCGTACGGCGCCACGGTGTACTGAGTCGTCCGGCGTCGTACCGGGCCGCGCCGGGAACGGGGGCGGCCCGGTGCGGCGATGTCGTGAGCTCGCCGCACACGGCTGCCCGACCATGGTTCTCGCCGCTGTCGCGCCCCCGCGCGAGTGCGCCTCAGTCGTGAAGGTGGTTCCGCCAGTCGCTGGGCACGCGCCCCCGCGGGCCGGGCGCCGGCTGGTCCAGCGGGTGATGCTGCGGCTGCGCCAGGTCCGGGCCGGTGGCGAAGTCCTCGGCCCGGTAGTCCCAGAACCAGTCGTCGCCGGGCTCGAAGCTCCGGATGAGTCGATGCCCGGTGTCGGCGAAGTGGCGCGAGGCGTGCTGCCCCGGGGAGGAGTCACAGCACCCGATGTGGCCGCACTGGGCACATCGGCGCAGATGCAGCCACCAGCCTTTCGCCTGCTCACATTCCACGCAGCCGACTCCACTGGGCGGCACTGCCGGGTCGAGACCCTCCACGGCTGACGACATCATCACCCTTCCGTAGCGCACACACTGCTTCACAGTCTGTCACGACCCGGGAGGGTGAGAGGCCAGGCCGGCCGTCCCCAACGGGATGCCGATCCCGGCGGGCAGGGGTTCGCCGAAGAGCCGCCCGCAGGTTGCCGCCGACCCGAAACGACACGAAGCCGGGACCGCACCGTCAGGTGCGGCCCCGGCTTCGTGTTAGCCGAGCGACGCTCAGGCGGGAACGATGTTCTCCGCCTGCGGGCCCTTCTGGCCCTGGGTCACGTCGAAGGACACCCGCTGGCCCTCCTGGAGCTCACGGAAGCCCTGGCCCGCGATGTTCGAGTAGTGCGCGAACACGTCGGGGCCGCCGCCATCCTGCTCGATGAAGCCGAAACCCTTTTCGGCGTTGAACCACTTCACGGTTCCCTGAGCCATGACATTCTCCTTCTGTAAGGCAGAGGCCCCATCCGGGAATGCCGGACGACAAATAATGCGCCTGAAGGAGTAGCATTCCCGTCAGGCGCACATGAGTTCATGGGTACCACAACTGCAACAGCAGAAGCGTAGCACGCTGTGGTTGCCTGTTCAGAGCCACTGCGGGGGCCGAACCGAAAGCGGCGTGCCGAGCCGCGATGGGTGCTCCTCGCGGAGCCGGCGGCGACGCTGCCGATCAAGCCGTCCCGCGCGTTCGACGCCCTCGGCAGGGGCCGCGGGTGGTGGCCTTCCGGCCCCTCGCCCGCCGCAGACGGCGGGCGAGGAACACCGGGGAAGGACCGCGCGTCATGACGGGCGGGACCACCTCCCCGAGCGGATCGAGGTCCTCGCTGAGCATGCTCTTCGAGGGGGACGCGATCGCCGTCCGGCCGGCCGGGCCGGGCGCCGCCCGACGGCGCGCGGCCCCGGCCGGCCGACCCGCGGGGTCAGGGCTTGACGGCCAGCCCGCACACGGCGTCCACCGGCTGCTCGTCCCCGAAGACGGGGTGCTCGGGGCGCCAGCGTTCGATGGTGACCACGCCCGGGTCGAGGAGTGAGAGCCCGTCGAAGAAGGCGGTGACCTCCTCGGGACCGCGCAGCGTGTAGTCACCGGCCAGGCGGGCGTTGTAGTTGGTGGTGGCCGCGTTGAGCGTGGCGTTGGTGTTGACGCCGTCACTGATGGCCAGGTAGCTGCCCGCGGGAAGCGGGGCGAGCAGGCGCCGCACGATGTCGGCGGGCCGGTCCTCGTCGGGGATGTGGCCGAGGATGCCGAGCATGGTCACGGCGACGGGTCGGGAGAAGTCCAGGAGTTCGGCGGCCTGTTCCAGGATGGCCTCGGGTGTGCGCAGGTCCGCGTCGATGTACGCCGTCTGGCCGGCGGGCGTGCTGGTGAGCAGTGCCCGGGCGTGGGCGAGCACCAGCGGGTCGTTGTCGACGTAGACGATCCTGGACTCGGGGGCCACGCGCTGCGCCACCTCGTGGGTGTTGTCCACGGTCGGCAGGCCGGTGCCCAGGTCGAGGAACTGCCGTAAGCCCGCGTCCCGCGCGAGGAAGCGGACGGCCCTGGAGAGGAACATCCGCTGGTACCGCGCGGTGCGGACGATGCCCGGGTACACGCTGGTGATCTGCTCGCCGGCGTCCTTGTCCGTGGCGTACCAGTCCTTGCCGCCCAGCCAGAAGTTCCACACCCGCGCCGAGTGTGCCCTCGAGTTGTCGATCTCCATCCGCTTCCTCCGTCGGCCTCGCTGTGATGGTCAGCGGAAGCGTAGCCGTGGCCGCCGACTGGACTTGCGGGTCCATTTTCGTCGTCGCACAGTGGGCTCCGCGCCCTGGCCTTCCAGGGCCCCGTCCGGCCGGCGGCGCGTCCGTCCGGCCTTCGGGTTCACGGTGGAACGAGACGACAGAGTGGACCATGTCGATGCGGCTCGCGGGCAGGACGGCCCTGGTGACCGGGGCGACCAGCAACATCGGGCGGGCGATCGCCGAGGCGTTCGCCGCCGAGGGGGCGCACGTCGTCGTCTCGGGGCGCAGCGCCGAGCGCGGCGCGGAGGTCGTCGACGGCATCCGCGCCCGTGGCGGTCGCGCGGACTTCGTCCGCGCCGACCTGGACGGCGGCGCGGACGCCTCGCGGGCCCTGGCCGAGCAGGCGACGAAGGCCCTCGGCGGCCGGATCGACGTTCTGGTCAACAACGCCGGGGTCTTCCCCGGCGACACGACCGCGGCGACCGACGAGCGGACCTTCGACCACGTCTACGCGGTCAACGTGAAGGCCCCGTTCTTCCTGACCGCGGCCGTCGCGCCCGCCATGGCGGAGGCCGGCGGCGGGGCGATCGTCAACCTGGGCTCCTGGGTCGCGCGCCTCGCCGTGCCCGTGGGTGCCCTCTACAGCTCGACCAAGGGCGCCGTGGAGACCCTGACCCGGGCCTGGGCCGCCGAGTTCGGGCCGCGGGGCGTCCGCGTCAACGCGATCTCCCCGGGCGTGGTGCTGGCGCCCGCGCCCGAGGGGGCCCATCCCGCCGCGGCGATGATGCGGGGCACGCCGGCGGGCCGGATGGGCACCCCGGAGGCGATCGCCCACGCCGCCGTGTACCTGGCGAGCGAGGAGTCCTCCTTCGTACACGGCGCGACACTCGACGTCGACGGCGGCCGCACCGGCGTCGCCGTCATCGCCGCCTGATTCCGAGGGGGCTCAGGCCGGGCCGTCCCCCGCGCGACGCAGGTCCGCGAGGCCCTGGTCGAGGGCGGCCCGCAGGTGGGCGGACCGCCCCGTCGACAGCAGGATCGACACGCCGCCCTGGATCGCGGCCAGCAGGGCGGCGGCCCGGCGGTCCACGTCCACGTCGGCGGGGAGCCTGCCGGCCGCCTGCAGCGCCCGGACGCCGGCCGCCAGGCTCTCCTGCCAGCGCCGGGTCATCTCGACGACGACCGCCCGCGCGCCCGGCGTCGAACGCCCGACCTGCTGGAACAGCGAGCCGAGCGGGCAGCTGTCCCCCTGCGCCTCGTACCGCTCGATCACCACGTCCCGCCACCGCTCCCACGCCTCCCAGGAGTCGAGGGAACCGAGGTACGGCTGCTGGTCCTCCAGGACCCGATCCGCCTCGAGCCGGGCGACGGCGACGAGCAGTTCGTCCTTGCCCTCGGGGAAGTAGTGGAACAGCTGCCCCTTGCTGGTGTGGGTCCTGGCCATGACGTCCTCCAACGTCGTGAACGCGACACCCTTCTCCCGCAGCACCGCCGCGGCTCCCTCGATGATCCGCTCCCGCGTCGCCCGCCCCTTGGACGTCAGCTCCCGCCGCATGGCCCGCCTCCGTTGAATGGACTGTCGGGTCCACTTTACGAGGGCCGGTGGGAGCGCGGGCGGTGATGCGCTCGTCCGGGTGGTTTCGCCCCCGCGTGGTCCACGGGACGCCGGCCGCGTGTGATCGTGCTGGTGTCGCGATCGGACAATCGCCTGTTGGGGGTACCTGACATGCCGGAGCCGGACACCACCCGCGCCGACGACGAACCGCTGGACCTGGCCGATGAGGAGCTGGTCCGGGATCCGTTCACCTCCTTCGCCCACATCCGGGAACGTGCCTCGATGGTGCGCGGGCGGGTGCGGGGCGCCGACCCGATGTGGGTGGCCACCCGCCACGACGACATCCGCACCGCCATGAACGATCCCCGTTTCACCATCGACGCCAAGGCCTGCCCAGGAGCCTCGGTCGCGCACCGCACCGAGCAGACCTGGCAGGGCCGTGGCATGCGCCCCGGGTACGAGAAGTACCTGCGTGCCTCGATCTTCGACGCGGACGGCGCCGACCACCGCCGCCTGCGCGGCCTGGTGGCCGCCGCGTTCTCGCCCCGTCGGGTCGCCGCGCTGCGTCCCCGGATCGACGCCATCGCCGCCGAGCTGCTCGACGGCCTCCCGGACCGGGCCGAAGGCGGCGTCGTCGACCTGGTCGAGCACTTCGCCCGCCCGCTGCCCATCACGGTCATCTGCGAACTCATCGGCGTCCCCGAACCCGACCGCGACCGCTGGCGGGCCCGCAGCGCCACGCTGTCCGCCGGCGTCTGCGGCGCCGAACTCGGCGACGCGCTCGGCGGCATGGTCGGCGACGCCCACGTCCTCGTCGAGCACCACAAGGCCCACCCCGGCGACGACCTGATCTCCGACCTGCTCGACCCCCTCCACCACGACCGGCTGAGCACCGACGAGCTCGTCGCCCTCATCGTCAACCTCGTGGTCGCCGGGCACATCACCACCGTCAACCTCATCGCCAACGGCACCGAGGCGCTCCTCGCCCATCCCGACCAACTCGCCCTGCTGCGCGCGGACCCCACCCTCATGCCGCACGCCGTCGACGAGCTCATGCGCTACTGCGGCCCCGTCGTCCGCGCGCTGCCCCGCTACGCCACCCGCGACGTCACGCTGGGCGGCACCGAGGTGCGTACCGGGGAGGCCGTCCTCCCGATCGTGTCCGCGGCCAACCGGGATCCCGCCGTGTTCACCGACCCCGACCGCCTCGACATCACCCGCACCCGGCACAGCCGCGAGCCGCACCTCGGGTTCGGCCACGGTGCCCACCGTTGCCTCGGCGCCCACCTCGCCCAGGAGGAGACCGTCGGAGCCCTGACCGCGCTGTTCGACCGTTTCCCCGACCTGCGGCTCGCCGTCGAACCCGAGCGGCTGCGACGCGGCACCAACCCGGTCAACTGGCACCTGAAGGCCCTCCCCGTGCGTCTGTGACCGGACCCGGGTGCGGGAGCACGAGGGCCCCCGCCGGCCATCTCCGTGCGGACGGGGGCGGAGCCCGGAACCTCGCGGCTCGCGGCCCGCGGCTCGCCAGGGAGTGACGGTCAGCGCGCCGGCGGGCGGCCCGGCCTCGGGCGGCCGGGGACGCCGGGGCGGCGCTGCCAGGGGCGGGGCCCGGACGGCGGCCGGTACGCGACGCCGAGCGCGTCGAGGCGGGCGTAGTGGGCGGCGTCCATCCGGTGGGCGAAGTCGGCGAAGTCCCGTTCCTCGGGCGGTGGCAGGGGGCGCCAGGCGATCTCGGCGAAGGCGGCGAGGCGCGGGAAGGCCAGGTAGTCGATGGCGCGGGCGCTGTCCATGGTCTCGGTCCAGACGTTGGCCTGGACGCCGATGACGTGCGCGGCCTCCGTCCGGCTCAGGGAGTCCGGCACCGGTTCGAAACGGTAGACGTCCTCCAGGGTGCGCACGTGCGCGATCGGCACGGGCTCGTCCGGTCCTTCGGCCTGGCGCCAGTCGAGGTAGGTGTGCTGTTCCGGGCACATCACGACGTCGTGGCCGGCGCGGGCGGCGCTGACGCCGCCCGCGTAGCCGCGCCAGGACGCCACCACCGCGCCGGGTGCCAGGCCGCCTTCGCGGATCTCGTCCCAGCCGACGAGCCTGCGTCCCCGGTCGGCCAGCCAGCGGTCGAAGTGGCGGACGAACCAGCTCTGCAGCTCGTCCTCGTCGGCCAGGCCGAGGTCCCGGATGCGCTGCTGGACGGCGGGGCTGGCCCGCCACTGTTCCTTGGGGCACTCGTCGCCGCCGATGTGGACGTACTCGGAGGGGAAGATCTCCAGGACCTCGGTGAGCACGTTCTCGTAGAACCCGAGCGTGGCGTCGGAGACGTTCAGCACGTTGGGGTTGATGCCCCAGCGATCCCACGGGGTCAGCTCGGAGGTGTCGACGACGTCGGTGTTGCCCAGTTCGGGGTAGGCGGCGATGGCGGCCTGGGAGTGGCCCGGCACGTCGATCTCGGGGACCACGGTGATGTGGCGTGCGGCGGCGTAGGCGACGATCTCGCGCAGGTCGTCCCGGGTGTAGTAGCCGCCGTGCGGGCGGTCGTCCCAGGCGGCCGTGTCGCCGAGCCCGATCCGGCTGCGGGCGCGCCAGGACCCCACCTCGGTGAGTCGGGGGTAGCGGTCGATCTGGATGCGCCAGCCCTGGTCGTCGGTGAGGTGGAGATGGAGCACGTTCAGCTTGTGGGCGGCCAGGAGGTCGACGTACCGCAGCACGCCGTCCTTCGGCAGGAAGTGCCGGGCGACGTCCAGCATCATGCCGCGCCAGCGGAACCGCGGGGCGTCCGCGATCCGGACCGGCGGCACCTTCCAGGGTCCGTCGTGCAGCGGGGCGTGCCGGAAGGCCGCGGGGCCGAGCAGTTGGCGCAGGGTCTGCGCGCCCCAGAAGACGCCGGCCGGGCCGCCGCCCTCGACCAGCACCCCGGAGGCGTCCGCGACGAGTTCGTACGCCTCCGGGCCCCGGTCGGCGAGCCGGTCGGTGACGCGGAGGGTGACGGCGTTCGCCGCGTCGGCCGCGCCGGGCGGTGCGGGCCGGAGGGCAAGACCGGTCGCGGCGCCGAGTGTCGCGCTCAGCCAGCGAGCGGTCGAGGCGCTCGCGGCGTCCGACGCCAGCGGGGTGTCGGGGCGGAGGACGAAGGCGTCGCCGCCCGTCGGACCGGGCCGGGCTTCCCTGGGCGCGGGGACCAGATGCATGAGTTGACCTTTCGGCAGAGCTACGGCGAGGGTAGGTGCCGTGCCGGATCGTCAACAAGAGGTCTGGACCATGTGATCGGCCACCCGGCGCCGGGCGAGGTGTCGGTGTTCGGGACCGCTCGGATTCCCGTGCGCCCTTCGGCCAGGTCCTCCGCCGCCCGTACCAACGTCCGCATGGTGGGGGCGAACTCCGCGGTGTCCATCCGCTCGGCGCGGGCCCGGTTCCAGGCGATCAGTTCGGGCAGCCGCTCGGTGTCCTCCAGGGCGTGGAAGACCTCCTCGGGGCGCAGGGGATCCAGGACGCGCCAGCCGTGGAGGTCGACCAACTCCCGGAGCACGGGATAGGGGCCGGCCGCGACGGGCCTCCCCGCGACCATCGCCTCGGGGACCGGCTGTCCGAATCCCTCCCAGGTGGAGGAGAGCACCACCAGGTCGGCGGCGGCGTACATGTCGCCCCGGTCCGGCACGGAGCCCACCAGGAGACCGGGGGCGGTCGCGAAGACCTCCTGGATGTCGGGCGGAACGGACTCCCACTTCGCCGACGTGTGGGTCACCCAGTACCTGACCCGCCGGGACGCGCCGTAGAGCCGTTGCAGGGAGCGGGCGAGCTCGACCGCCGCCGGGATGTTCTTCCGTTTGCCGAGCGCGATCGGGTGCAGCACCAGCAGGTCCTCGTCGTCGACCCGCAGCGCCTTCCTGGTGCCGGACCGGTCGCCGTCCACCAGTTCCCGGACGTCCACCGTGTTGTACGCGGTCACCAGGGCGCCCCGGTCCCGCAGCCCAGGAAACCGGTCCGCGAACTCCTGTTCGGTGATCCGGTTGATGGTGACGTGCAGCATTCCCGGGTGGTGCAGCGGGAGTCCCGCCGAGGGATGGTAGGGACCCCAGAGCCCGGAGACGATCTGCCAGCCGGGATCGTGGTGCCGGACGATCGTCGGCACCTTCTCGCGCAGCAGGATGTCCTGCCAGCCCAGGGCGGCCTCGGGCGCGGACGGCAGGGTCCCGAGGTTGTCGAGCACCACCAGGTCGGCCCGGCGCACGAGGTCCCGCACGGCCGGTGCGTCCAGAGGTGGGCAGGGCTGTCCCGGCAGATCCGCCCACATGCCCGGGACGAGCACGTCACCGGGTTCTCGGCGTACGTAGTGGCTCGCCACGCGCACGACGTCGAACCCGAGGTGGGAGAGGACGGTGCGCCACTTCTCGGCGGCGACGCTGACGCCGTCGAATCCGCCCAGGCGGTGGGACACCAACAGCGCCTTCAGCATGACGATCATACTGACCGTCCCGAAGGTGGGGACACAAGCGCGGTCCCCGCGCCCCGTACACACCGTGACCGGCGGGGGGCGGGGGATCCCGTCTCCCCACCGGTCGCCGGGTGGTCGACGGGCTCGGATCAGCGCACTTCCTGGATGCGGATCTGGTTGCCCGCGGGGTCGCGGAAGGCGCAGTCGCGGACGCCGTACGGCTGTTCGGTGGGCTCCTGGATGACGTCGGCGTCGCCGGCGGCGGCCTGGAGCTTCTCGAAGGTGCCGTCGAGATCTCCGGTGGCCAGCAGGATCCAGCCGTAGGTGCCCTTGGCCATCATCTCGGTGATGGTGCGGCTCTCGTCCTCGGTGATCCCCGGGTCGGCGGCCGGCGGGGCCAGGAGGGTGGAGATGCCGGGCTGGTCGGCGGGGCCGACCGTGATCCAGCGCATCTTCCCCTGGCCGAAGTCGCTGCGGACCTCGAAGCCGAGAACGTCGCGGTAGAAGGCCAGGGAGGCGTCGGGGTCGTCGTGGGGCAGGGCGCAGGTGTGAATCGTGATGTCCATGTCCCTCACGCTAGCCGCGCCGCTGTGACCAGCGCTTCTCGAATCCTGATCGGTGCTGCCCGGTCCGCCGGCCGGCCGGGTGGCGACGCTCAGACGGCGGTGCCGCCGACGAGGCGGTCCCCGGGGATGTCGGCCTTCTCCGGGGCGTAGTAGTCCTTGATGCCCTCACGCCAGGTGACCGCCGGGATGTGGTCGGTGTCCGTGGGGCCGAAGGCGTCGAAGAGCGCGTCGATGTTGGGGCGGTCGAAGCCGATGGCGAGCATCAGTGCCACGAAGGTGGGACGGTCGACGAGGCCGTCGCCGTCCGGGTCGCCGAGTGCGGCGAGTGCCTCGGCGAACTCGGCGACCGTCGCGTCGAAGCGCTCGGGTGACAGGACGCACCGCACGAACTCGTCGTAGCTGACCCGGCCGTCGCCGTCGGTGTCCAACTCGGTCGCCAGGGTGGACCAGTACCTCCTGAAGGCGACCC
This sequence comes from Streptomyces hainanensis, assembly GCF_004348415.1. GTDB lineage: Bacteria > Actinomycetota > Actinomycetes > Streptomycetales > Streptomycetaceae > Streptomyces > Streptomyces hainanensis. The sequence continues at coordinate 11,397 of NZ_SMKI01000049.1, read as the reverse complement.
GCATGGCCTGCCTCGCGGACGCGTCGGACGCCTGTGCCGCCTCCTCGACCCGGCTGGACATGAGGTCGAAGTCGTCGGCCTCCAGGCGGCCGTTGCCGTTGGCGTCGAAGAGCGTGAAGACGAGCCTGACGCGGCTGATCGCCTCTGTGCGCATGGGGGTTCACCCTTCTTCCGGCGGTGGGGCGGGAGCGGTCGAACAACGCCCGGCCCCGTGGGAGGAGAACGGTGGTCGGGCGTTGGCCTCACTATCCGGCCACCGGTTCCCGCGGGTGGCGGGCGGCGGTGGCGGTTCACCTGAAAGCGTGAAGAGGCCGAGCCGTGGGTTTGGCACCGGCCCGCGCGCGACGGCGGCGGGGCGCCGTCGCGCGAGGGCGTGTGCTCAGTGGCGGGCCTGGAACCAGACCACCAGGAGGCCGACCACCGTCGTGCCCGCGGCGTAGCTGGCGCCGCGCAGGAACTGGTGCGCGGCGATCGCGCGGCGCCGGGCGAGCCAGCGCGATGTGCCGCTCGCGGCCGACCGTACCCGCGCCAGCGTGCCGCGCAGGGGCCTGTGCTGCATGTCGTCGCCTTTCTGCTTGCTACGTTCCGTGTTCACCGGTCCGTGGTCAGGAGGCCAGGTACTCCCGGACGCGGGCGGCGAGGGTGGTGTCCGGTCTGGGGATGTCGCCGAAGTAGGGGTCGTGGTCGACGGCGAGGTGGTCCACCGCCTCGGTGAGTTCGTCGGCCGGGTCCGCGCCGGCGGTGCCGGCGCTGGTCGCCCAGGAGGAGGTGACGATCCTCAGGAGCATGGACTCCACGGTGGTGTAGCCACGGTCGTAGAGGTCGGGGTCCTCCCAGAGGTAGAAGGCGCGCTGGGGGACGTGTCGTCCGCGCGGGCCGGCGGGTGGGACGGCGTGGTGTTCGAGCACTTCGAGGCCGACCGCCTCGTGCGCCCAGTGTTCGGCGTCGCGGAGCTCGCCGCGTTGGAGGTGGGCGAAGTACAGGCAGAGGGCGGCCGTGGACTTGCCGGTGCCGGCGCTGAACTTCCACCAGAACTGGGCCCCTTCGGGCCGGTCCGCCAGGTGGAGGAGACAGGCGAAGACGAGGGCGCCCTCGCCGCCCGCGCCGCCGTCGACCAGGCCGGCCAGGTCGGCGGCGGCGTGCGAGGTCTGGACGACGAGCCGGCACAGTTCGGCGAGGTCGCTGGTGGCCTGGTCCTGCATGGCCGCGGGGGCCGTGGGCGGTCCCGGGCTCACGAGCGCCGGCCGGACACCGGTGGTGCCGATGACCCGCTGGGCGTAGGCGTCGCGTTGGAGTGCCCGCTGCCACAGCGCGTCGGCGATCTCGTCCTCGATCATGCGCCGGGAGGCGGCGATCTCCGCCGCCAGGTCGTCGCCGGTGCCGGTCGGCACGGCGGCGAGGCCGAGGCGGTCGTCGAGGTCGCGCATGCTACGGCGGGTGCGGCGGCTGCTCATGTCGTCCTATTCATCCCGGTCATCGGTGGTTTCCTCCGTGATGTCGATGCCGAGCTCGAGGGCGAGCTTGGCTCGGGCGAGCCGACGGTGGGTGCGCACCGTCGGCTGGCTGACGCCCATGATGCTGGCGACCCGGTGGGGCGGCGTGTCGAGGACGTACTGAAGCACGATGACGTCGTACTGACGCTCCGGCAGCCGGGAGATCGCCGCGTACAGGCCGAGGTCGCTCTCGACGGCGGCGAACGCGGAACGCAGCGCGTCGAGTTCGTCGAGGGCGGCGAGCGCGGCACGGCGGAAGGTCGCGCTCGCGACGAAGGCCCGTTGGCGCCGGTTCCGCCGGAGCTGCTCGGCGAGCGTGATCCGCAGGACGCTCCAGGCGACGCGCGCCGGGGAGGCCTGCATCATGAGCCAGTTCCAGTTGAACGCGAGGCTCATCATGACCTCGTGGACCACCTGGCCGGCCCAGGTGGCGTCGTCCAGCTGGAGGACGGCGTACTCCTTGTAGATGCCGTAGTGCTGCTCGTGGAAGGCCCAGAACGCGGGGGGCAGCTTCTCGGCGGTGAGTTCGCGCACGGCCCGGTCGAATCCGGGGGGCATGTCGGACACCATCACGCATCACCGTCACAGTCCCGCGCCGGGGCGGGCACCCCGCCCGGCCGAGGGAGACGGTGCTCCCGCCGCGTCAGGCCAACCGCGCGAGCCCGCGCACGGTTCGCGACTTCGTGTGTCACTTGGGATCCCTCGTGAAGTAGTGGGGGTCCAGCGGCTACCAGGCCCCGTTCCACTGCCAGGTCCCGCTGCGGAGCCTCGTCGCTCTCAGTCATCAGCTAAGCGGACGAGATCGCTAAACGTTGATGTCACCCGTGACGTTTTTTCGGAAGTGACACTTCCGGATCCATGCATATGCCAGCGGGCTGTGGATGTATGACGACTCGTCAGCCGGTGGCGGATGCTCGGCGATCCCGTTGGCCAGCGACGTTTCCCCTTGTGCACGTGCGGGGCGGCCGTCGTCCGGCCGGGCGCCGTCGACGGCATACCCCGTTGGAGCCCGGCGGCAGTGACGGACGTCACACGGCGCACGGTGAACCGACGTTGATACTCGCGCGCCCCCGGGCGCCGCCCGGCGGGGAGCTCGCGGATGTCGTCGAGCGGTGGCCGGGGCGGCGGGCGGGCTCGGCGCTAGGGGACGACGACCTCGAGCACCTCACCGTCCGTGGTCGCGACGGCGGTGCCGTTGCGGAGCGCGTCGTAGCAGCCGTGGCTGCTCCAGACGGGGAGGAAGGTGCCCTCGGGGACGGTCACCGTGACGTCCCTGGGGACGCCGGTCGAGAAGCCCTGGTGGCAGGCCCAGTAGCGGCCGCCGGCGCTGCCGTCCGGCATGCCGACGATGACGGAGTCCGCGGGCCACGAGGGGTCCCCGACGCCGATGGTGATGCGCAGGGTCACCGTCACGTCCGCGGCCGGGGACGTGGTCGTCGCCGAGGCGGCGGTCGGGGCGAGGGCCAGGGTGAGTGCGGCCAGGGCGGCGCCGAGGGCGACGCCGGGACGGGGCCGGCGGGAAGGGGTTCGGGACATCGTGCTCGCTCCCATCGCGTGAGGTCATGCACATGACGCTTCACACACGGAGGCGGCCCCGGCGGGGTTCGATCCGGGGGCGGGAACCGGCCACGGTTCACGGCGCCTCGGCGGGCTCGCACGTGGCGAGGACGGCGCTGAGCGCGGCCGCGCCGTCGAGCAGGGCCCTGGAGCGGGCCGCGAGGGTGGCGTCCCTGGCCGCCAACGCGGCGGCCACGTCCGCCGATCGGCGGGAGCCGCGCAGCTCCGGCATCAGGGCCCTGAGCTGCTCGACGCGGTAGCCGGCCCTGCGCAGCTGGTGCACGATCCGCGCGTCCCGCACCTGGGGCGGGGTGTACCGGCGCGTTCCCCGCGGGGCGTCGCGGTCCGGGACCACCAGGCCCTCCGCGTCCCAGTGCCGCAGTGTGGAGGGGCGGACGCCGAGTGCGGCGGCCAGTTCGGAGACGCTCATCGCGTCCGACGGGCGTACGTCCTCGACGGGCTCGCCGGAGATCGCCCCGGCGGCCTCCCTGGCCTGGCGCAGCTCCACGCGCTCCGTGTGCAGGCGGGCGTGGGCGGCGTCCAGGAGTTCCAGCACCGTGGGCGAGGCGGGGAAGCGGTGGGCGGCCCGCATGATCTCCCTGGCCCCGACCGGGCCGACGCCGGCCGCCAGCGCCCGATAGGCCAGCGCGGCCCGCAGCTGCGGCTCGCCGTAGCGCCGGTAGCCGGTGGCGGTGCGTGCCGCCGGCGGGAGCACTCCGTCGCGCTCGAGGTTGCGGACCTGTTGGACGGAGTAGCCGGCGCGGCGCGCGACGTCGGCGGGGCGCAGATCACCTGATTTGAGACTTGGCATCGTGTGGCCCCCTGTTCTCCGTGGCGAAGTCTCCACAAGCACCTGAATGTGACGCTTGAGCACATGACGATAGACGAGATCATCGACCTCGTGGGCGGCCTCGACGGCGTCCTGACCCTCCGGCCGGGGCCCGGCGACGGCTCGCCCGAGATCAGCTGGGGTGACACGTTCTTCTACTACGCGCCGGACGGCGTCACCCCGACCAGGACCCAACCGTTCGCCACGGTCGTGACCAAGGACTACCCCGACGACACGGCGTCGCGCCTGGACCGGCCGGACGCCTTCCGCGTGAACGTCTTGGCCGGAAAGGAGGCGTTCGTCCGGTGGACCGGACACGCGCCGCGTGATCCTGCGCCCGCCGGGGTCGATCCCGCCACGGCCGACACCGTGCTGGCCCACCCCGTGTACGGCGCCGCCGGCTGGTTGGCCGTGGTCGACCCCGGCCCCCGCACGGCCGGTTCGGTTCGGGAGCTGCTGCGCGCGGCCCACGACCTGGCGCGTTCGCGCTACGAGCGACACGCGGAGTCGAGGGAGCGATGACCGCGCCCGCCGCGGTCGGCCGATGGTCCCCTGGTCAAACGGCCCGAGCGGTCGCCGGCGCGCGGCGGCCGGGGGCCGGAGCCGCCGGCCGCGCGGGCGGTCAGTAGCGGGAGCGTTGGATGAGGTCGCGCTGGTGGGCGGTGGTTCCGTCGACGAGCTGGAACCAGCCGACGGCCCAGAACCGGCCGGTGTGGGCGATGGGGGCGAGGGCGGTCACCTCGTAGCTCTGGGTGGTGCCGTCCGGGACGACCGGGCCGGCCACCCGCGTCCAGCGGTGGCCGTCGTACCGCCAGTAGACCGGCGGGCCCTCCCAGCCCTCCGGGTCGCCGGACATCCAGGCGCGGCCGTGGCCGTCGGCGCTCACCGCCTGGGCGTGGATGCCGGTGACGGGCCCGCTGGTGTCGCGCCAGGCGCGGCCGTCCCAGTGCAGGACGTGGGAGGTGAACCAGTCGTCGACGGAGGTGGCGGTGGCCCACACGCTCCGGGCGGACTCCACGTACACGTCGGTGAGCCGCAGCCCGGGCAGTGCCGGGCTGATGTCGCGCCAGGCGCGGCCGTCCCAGTGCAGGGCGACCGGGTCGGCGCCGAGCCCCGCGTAGTCGGCGCCGACGGCCCACGCGTCGTTCGCCGAGCGGGCGTGGACCTGGCCGATGGAGCGTTGGGCGGGCAGTTCGGTGGTCTGCCAGGTGCCGCGGGCGTAGGTGCTCAGGCGCCGGTCGCCGGCCAGCCAGATCCGGCCCGGCACGGCGGCGAGTTCGCCGAAGGTGTGCCCGGCGGTCTCCGGCAGGGCGACCTCCTCCCAGCTCCGACCGTCGTAGTGGGCCAGCGCCTCCCCCGGGTCCTCGCCCGTCCACGACCAGCCGTAGGCCCACACGTCGTCGCGGTCGGCGGCGGCCACGGAGTGCCAGGTGCTGACGTCCGGCAGGCCCGGGGTGGTGTCCTCCTGCCAGGCGCCGTGCCGCCAGGTCAGCACGACGCCGCCGGGTGTGCCGTCGACCCACCGGGTGCCGCTGGACCAGGCCCGGTTGGCGCCGGCGGCGGTCACCGAGTTGATGAACGTCTCCTCCCGCAGGGTGTCCGCGGTGACCGTCTCCCAACGCTCGCCGTGGGAGCGGTCGTCGGCCGACGCGACGGGGGCGAGCGTGCCGACGGACAGGGTGACGGCCAGGATCGCGCCCGCTCCCACGGCGGCCCGGGCATGGCGAAGCTGCGTTCTTCTCACGGTGATTCCCCCAGATCTCGTGCCATGGTGTGACAGCACACAGGAGACTCCCGACCGCCCCGGAGGGTTGTCCCCGCGGCGTCGCGCTCCTCGTGTCGGGCTCCCGCCGCCGTCTCCCTGTGCCGGCCGGGACTTCGCCCACCAGGGCGGGAAGGGGTGGCGGGCGACGATGAGCGGTGGACACGCGCATCTCGGTTCGTACGGCGACTGGGCGGAGCGCGCCCGCGAGGCGGGCGGGCTCTTCCCCACCGCGCCGCCCGGCGACGCCACGCGGGAGTCGGTGCGCCGCGCGCTGGGCGCCGACCGGGGCGAAGCGCCGCCGGAGGCGCGGGTGGAGCACTCCTGGCGGGAGGACGGACTGCGGGGGGAACTCGTCTCCTGGTCGGTGGGGTACGGGCCGCGCACCGAGGCGTACGTGCTGCGGCCGGACACGGCGGGGCCGCTGCCGGCCGTGGTGGCGATGCACGAGCACGCGGGCGTGAAGTACCACGGCAAGGAGAAGATCGCCGACGGTCCCGGCGGGCCGCCGGAGGCGCTGCGTCCACTCCGCGACCGCTTCTACGGCGGCCGCGCCTGGGCGAACGCGCTCGCCCGCCGGGGCTTCGTGGTGCTGGTCCACGACGTGTTCATGTGGGGCAGCCGCCGGTTCGAGCTGGATCTGGACTCGGAGGCGGCGCGGCGCGAGGTCGCCGGGCGGCTGGCGGCCGAAGGCCGGCCGGAGCGGGAGCCGGGCCTGCCGGAGCGGTACGACATCGTGGCCGAGGGCCACGAGCACGTGGTGGCGAAGTACTGCGCGCTGCTCGGAACCAGCGTGGCCGGCACCATCCTGCGCGAGGACGGCGTCGCCCTGCGGTATCTGGGGTCGCGTCCCGACGTGGTGCCGGAGCGGGTCGGCTGCGTCGGGTTCTCCGGCGGTGGGGCGCGGGCGGTGCTGCTCGGCGCGGTGCGCGACGAGATCGCGGCCACCGTGGTGGTGGGCATGATGAGCGGGTCTGCGGAGCTGTTGGACCGGCACGTGGCGCCGCACAGCTGGTCCCTGTTCCCGCCGGGGCTGAGCCGGGTGGCCGACTGGCCCGACGTCGCCGCCTGCCGCGCGCCCTGGCCGCTCCAGGTCCAGTACCTGCGCGACGACGCGCTGTTCTCGCCCGAGGGCATGGCGGCGGCGCACCGGAAACTGCGCGAGCTGTACGGCCTGGCCGGCCGGCCGGACGCCTACGCGTTCCGCTTCGCGGACGGCCCGCACCGCTTCGACGTGGCGGCGCAGGAGGCCGCGTTCGCCTTCCTGGGGCGGACGTTGGGCGGTGAACACCCCGGCTAGGGTGGGGGCCCGAGTGGAGTCGTCGGCGTGCCGCGTGGGCTGGTCGGGAGCTCCGGTTCTACCGGTCGCTCGCACCGCTGGTGCCGGTGCGGACGCCTCGCCTGGGCGGACGACGGGGGCGGGGTGGCCGTGTTGCTGTCGTCGGCCGGCGGGTCCCGGGACGTCGGGGAGTGGACGGTCGACATGTGGGCGCGGCTGGGTGGGGAGCTGGCGGCGCCGCACGGCGCGGCGCCGGAGACGCCCGGTGGCTGGGCGCGGCCGGATCCGCTGCTCGCCGGTCCTCCGCGACTGGCAGGCGGTGGGCATCGGCCGGCCGACCACCGACCTGGCGTTCCCCGGCGTCCGCGCGACGCCGTCGGGGGTGGTGGTGCCGCGGGCGCTGCTCGACGCCTACCTCGTTGGGCGGCCTGGCGACCGGCGCGCGCTCACCCGTGCCCTGGTGGCCGAGGAGCTGGCGGTGCTCGTCTTCCAGTGGCCGGGCTACGCCGGGTTCAACAGCCCGGCGGGGAACGAGAACGTCAGGCGCCGGGCGCGGGCGTTCGCCGCGCGTCACCTGGCGGGCGGGCCACGGGGCGTCTGAGGCTCCGGGCCGCCGCTTCGGGCCGGTCACGCTCGGTGGAGCGGACGGGGCCGGCCTGTGAACCCCGGCACGTGACCGGGATCACCTACGAAGCGGGGTAGCGGGCGGCGGGCAGCGGGAGCCGCCGGGGCACGGGCGTCGCCTGGTGGGCCGGCCGCGTCCTACGGGCGTCGGTCGTAGTGGGGAGGCGATGGGGGTCCTTGTCGCGCCGAAACGGGGCCGCTAACAATGGCGGTCGTCCGCTTTCGCGAGCTTTCCCCCACTTTCGAACGAGGTGAGCCACTGTGCCCGCGACCCCCAACCTCGGCGCCCTTTCGCCGAAGGCCCGCAGGATCTCGATCGCCGGGATCACCGTCGCGGGCACCGCGGCCGTGGCCGTCTCCCTGATCCCCGGGCAGGCCTCGGCCGCCCCGGCCGCCGGCGCACACACGCCGGCCCGGGTAGCCGTCCAGACGGATGCGCCGACGGCGTTCAGTACCGACGCGCACAGTTCGACGGTCAAGACTGTGCGCGACAGCCTCGGCGGCGAGATCACCCTCCACGTCCCCGCGACGCGGTCGGGCGAGAGCACCCAGCAGCCGGCCCAGGACGTGGCCGCGGTGGACGAGGCGCCGGCGACGGGCGAGAAGCCGGCCACGAGTGAGGAACCGGCGGCGAGCGAGGAGCCGGCCGAGAAGACCTACCCGAACAACCTCGACGGCTGGATCCGGGAGGCGCTCGACATCATGGACCAGCACGACATACCGGGCAGCTACGAGGGCATCCACCGCAACATCATCCGCGAGTCCAGCGGTGACCCGAACGCGATCAACAACTGGGACATCAACGCCAGGAACGGCGTGCCGTCCAAGGGGCTGCTGCAGGTCATCCAGCCGACCTTCGACCGGTACCACGTCGAGGGCACCCCGAAGGACCTGTACGACCCGGTGGCCAACATCGTCGCCGCCTGCAACTACGCCGCCGACCGGTACGGCTCCATGGACAACGTGGACAGCGCGTACTGATGTGGTGGTACGACGTCCTCGGGTGACGCCGCGCGGCGTCACCCGAGGACGTCGTAGGTCAGGTGCGTCACGGTCGACGTGGTGGTCACGCTCCGCTGCGCCAGTGTGCGCGGCGGGCCGCCGGTGAACAGGGGCGTCCCGGCGCCCAGCACGACCGGCGCGAGATGCAGCGACAGCACGTCGACGAGCCCGGCGTCGAGCGCCGAGCCGATCGTGGCGCCACCGCCCATCAGGACGACGTCGCGGTCCTCGCCGGCACGCCGGCGCGCGGCGGCGACGGCGTCGGGCAGGCCGGTGGTGACGAACGTCCAGTCGAAGTCGGTGAGCCGCACCGACTCCGGCGGCGCGCTCGTCACGACGAGGAACGCGGGCCTGCCGACCTCCCCGGCGCCGTAGCCGGTCTCGTCGTCCCAGCCGTGCGGCCCGTCGACGATGTCGAAGAGGTGGCGGCCGAGGACGACGGCCCCCGAGCGGGCGGTCGCCTCGCGGAGGATCCGGCGGTCGTCGGGGTCCTCGGAGAACGCCCAGGTGTGCAGGGCCTCGCCGCCGACGCCGAGACCGTTGTCGGGACCGGGGTCGGGGCCGGTGACGAAGCCGTCGAGGGAGACCGAGATGTCGGCGATGATGCGGGTCATGCCGGATCCGACCCGATCCGCCGCCCGAACTCATCGCCGTGGCCGGGCCGAAGCTGCCGGGTTGTCACAGGCGAGGCACCGGGCTCGTCCACACCGCGCTAGCGTGAGTCCCGTGATCGTATGGCTCAACGGCACCCATGGCGCGGGCAAGACGACGACCAGTGCGCTCGTGCAACGGCTGATCCCGGATTCACGGGTGTTCGACGCCGAGAAGGTCGGCGTGGCACTCATGGACATCACGCCGGGGCTGCCCGCGACGGACAACTTCCAGCACTGGCCGCCGTGGCGGCCGCTCGTCGTCGAGACCGCCCGGCGCGTCCTCGACTACACCGGCGGCACCCTGGTGATGCCGATGACGGTCCTGGTCGAGCAGTACTGGCGCGAGATCAGCTCGGGCTTCGCCCGGCACGCCGTGCCGGTCCGGCACTTCGTCCTCCATGCCGACCAGGACACCCTCCGCCGGCGCATCGCGGGCGACACCGTTCTCGGCCCCGACTCCCCGTTCCGGCTCCAGTACCTCGAGCCCTACGCCGAGGCGGCCCGCACGTGGCTGCACGCCGAGGCCGAGGTCGTCGACACCACGCACCTCACACCCGCCCAGGCCGCCCAGCGGATCGCGGAGGCCCTCGGGAGCCGAGAGGACGACCGTCCGGCGTCACACCTCGGGTCGGGGCCCGGTGGTGGGTTCAGCCCAGGTCGAGGTCGAGGTAGTCGACGTCGGTGATCTCGACGTCGAGCCCCTGGGCGCGGCGGCCGAGGTCCTGGAAGTAGGCGAATCCGAGGCCCTCGCCGAGGACGCGGCGCAGCTCGTCCTCGGGAGCGCCGGCCTGGTGGGCGGCGAGGAGCCGGGCCGCGACGTCCGGCGGGAGTTGTTGGGTGACGCGGCGCAGCCGGGGGTCGTCGGTGGAGCCGGGGGCGGCCGTGAAGCCGAACCGGGCGCGGGTCTCGACGGCGACGCCGGCCCGGGCGGCGCGGCGGAGGGCGCGCTGCCGGACGCGTGGCTGCCAGGAGCGGCGCGCCTCGCGCTCCAGGGCGGCGGCCAGCCGGGGCCCCGGGCGGCGGATCTGGCCCCTGAGATAGCGCTGCACCGTGCGGGCGGAGATGCCGAGCCGGGCGGCGACGGCGCTGGTGGAGCCGCGCTCGGCGCGCAGCAGGACCCGCATCCTGGCGAGCGGCGAGACGGGGAGCGGCCGGGTCTGGGTGGCCTGCAACGCGGACTCGATGCCGTCCTGGATCTCTCCCATGGGCTACTCCCCCGCGTCCCGTGTGCCGTCCTTGATGTGGCGGGCCGGGTTGTGGCCCTGTTCGAGCAGCTCGGCGGCCCACCAGAGCTCGCGGACGCCTTCGAGCTTGACCATGCCGGGTGAGACGCCGAGCCGGAAGGCGCCGGGCACCGGCCTGCCCTCCGGGGTGCGGGGCAGCACGTCGAGCGGGGACGGGCCGGGGCCGGGGTAGACGACGCAGTCGGAGAGCACGGCGATCGGGTAGCGGCCGGCGGCCGCCATCCGGCTCATCTTGCGGTGCATGTTGACGCGGGCGGTGGCGATGACGGCGGCCCGGATGTCGGGGCGCCAGGTCGGCCGGTCGAGGGCCGGCCAGCGGTCGCCCGGGCGGTGCCGGAGGCCCTGGGGCCGTTCCCGCAGCTTGCCGATGCCGCCCTTGACCGTGGCCTTGATCGCGGAGAGCACGGCCGCCGGCCCGGGCTCCCCCGCCCTGGCGGCGGCCATCGCGGCCAGGAAGGCGGGATCGTCGAGGTCCTTGGTGACGCCGAGGTCGGCCATGGTGGCCAGGTAGGCGTCCCGGAGCCGTTCGTACCAGGGGTCCAGGTAGGGGCCCGACTCGGGGCGGAGCCACGCCTCGAGCGGCCGGACGTCGGCCCCCAGCTCGGCGGCGTAGGCGACGGTGGGGGTGGTGTACCAGGCGGGGCCCTCGGGCCGGGTGCCGGCCGGGGTGAAGGGGTTGGGCAGCCGCGGGTCGAGTGCGAGGTGGGACAGGTCGACGTACCAGCTGCCGGGCAGCCGCTTGTCGAAGCGGGGGCCGTCGGTGTGCAGGGCCTCGCCGAGACCGACGACGAGGCGGTTGGCGGCGGCCGCGAAGGCCATGTTGACGTCCAGGCCGACGGCCCAGGGCGCCGCGCACTCGGCGTCGGTGAGCAGGTCGGGGGCCCGGATCCAGTCGCACGCCTCCTCGTCGAGTGCCTGGTCGGCGGGGCGGCCCAGCGCGACGGGGTGCTCGGG
>NZ_SMKI01000499.1 GCF_004348415.1 Streptomyces hainanensis | reverse complement strand
CGATGTCGGCGACGAGGACGCCGGCCCCTTCGGTGTGGCCGGTGGTGGGTGGCGCCGTCGTGGTCGTCGCCGCCGTCGGCACGGCGGTGGTGTGGCGGCGCAGGCGCCAGCGGCTGGACACCGTCTACGTGGGCACCGCGCGGGACGACGGCTGATCGGGCCGCGGCGGGCCGAGGGGCCCGCCGCGGCCGGGGGTCAGACGCCCGGGCTCACGGAGCTCATGTTGAACTCCGGGATCCGCAGCGCCGGCATCGCCGTGCGCGGGAAGTACTCGCCCCACTCGCGCGAGCGGCACACCTCCATCGCGCCGGCCGCGGTGGCGCGCGACAGCACGTCGATGGGGGACTCGTTGAAGCGGAAGTTGGTCACCACGCCGCTGACCTCGCCGTTCTCCACCAGGTAGACGCCGTCCCTGGTGAGGCCGGTCAGCAGCAGCGTCTTCGGGTCCACGGTGCGGATGTACCACAGCGAGGTGATCAGCAGCGCCCGCTCGGTCGAGGCGACGAGGTCGTCGATCGAGCCGGTGCCGCCCGCGTCCAGCAGCAGGTTGTCCACCAGCGGCGCCACCGGCAGGTCGGTGAGGCCGGCCGTGTAGCGGCTGGTGGGGAGTTGGGCGAGGACGCCGTCGCGGATCCAGTCGGTGCGGGACAGCGGCAGTCCGTTGTCGAAGACCGAGGTGGCCGGCGAGAAGTCGCTGCCCGACGAGTGGGCCACGGCGAACGGGGCGGTCGCCACGCCGGGCGCGGTCGGGTCGCTGTAGAGGGTGGCCGGGAGTTGGGAGAGCCGCTCGCCGATCCGGGTGCCGCCGCCCGGCTTGCTGAACACCGTGCGCCCCTCGAGGGCGTCGCGGGCGTCCGACATCCAGTGCTGGTAGATCACCAGGTCGGCCACCGAACTCGGCGGCAGCAGCGTCTCGTAGCGGCCGGCCCCCAGTTCCACGCGGCGCTCCGCCCACGCCAGCCGCCTGGCGAGCGAGGCGTCGAGCGCCGCCGGGTCCACGTCGGAGAAGTCGTGGGTGGGCACGGTGACGTAGGACGAGCGCGAGCCGTCCGCCGACTTGGCGTTCAGGTCAGCGTGCCCGGTCGGCTGGTCGTGCCGCAGCCGCAGCCCGCTCGAGGTGCCGAGGTAGCTGGAGACGACCTCGTGTTGCGCGAAGCCGAACAGCCGCCGCCCCTCGGCGGCGGCGCGCGCGAACGTCTCGCCCAGGGCCGGCGCGAACGCGGCGAACACCTCGGACGAGGTCTCGGCCGGCGGCTCGGTGAAGCCGGACGACGCCGGCACGCCGCTGACCAGCGGCTGCGCGTCCTCGGCGGCCGGCGACTGGCGGGCCGCCTCCTCGGCCGCCCGCACCAGCGGCTCCAACTCCTCGTCCGTCACCGCCGTCCGGGACACCACGCCTGCCGAGGTGCCCTGGGCGCCGCCGACCGTGGCGATCACGGTCAGCCGCCGGCCGCGGGTGACGCCGTTGGTGGTCAGCGCGTTGCCCGCCCAGCGCAGGTTGGCGGACGACACCTCGTCGGCGATCACCACCGTCTCGTCGGCCCGCGACAGACCCAGGGCGCGCTCGACGATCTCGTGCGGTCTGCTCGTGCTCATCGGCCGGACTCCTGGGTGGTGTTGAGGATGTTGATCTGCCGGAAGAGGGCGGAGGGGCAGCCGTGCGAGACGGCCGCCGCCTGACCGGGCTGGGCCTTGCCGCACATGAAGGTGCCGCCGAGGACGTATGTCTCGGGGCCGCCCACGGCCTCCATCGCGCCCCAGAAGTCGGTGGTGGTGGCCTGGTAGGCGACGTCCCGCAGCTGGCCGGCCAGCCGGCCGTTCTCGATCCTGTAGAAGCGCTGGCCGGTGAACTGGAAGTTGTAGCGCTGCATGTCGATCGACCAGGAGCCGTCGCCGACGATGTAGATCCCGCGTTCCACGCCCGCGATCAGCCCCGCCGTGTCGGGCCCGTCCGGCGCCGGCTGGAGCGAGACGTTGGCCATCCGCTGCAACGGCACGTGGGACGGCGAGTCGGCGAACGCGCAGCCGTTGGAGCGCTCGAAGCCCTGGAGCTTCGCGATCCGGCGGTCCATCTGGTAGCCGACCAGCACGCCGTCCTTCACGATGTCCCACGACTGGGTCTGCACCCCGTCGTCGTCGTAGCCGGTGCTGGCCAGGCCGTGCTCGACGGTGCGGTCGCCCGTCACGTTCATGATCGACGAGCCGTACCCCAGGGTGCCCAGCTTGTCGAAGGTGGCGAACGAGGTGCCGGCGTAGGCCGCCTCGTAGCCGAGGGCCCGGTCCAACTCGGTGGCGTGGCCGATGGACTCGTGAATGGTCAGGAACAGGTTGGACGGGTCGATGACCAGGTCGTACGCGCCGGACTCGACCGAGGGGGCGGCCATCTTCTCCGCCAACAGGCTCGGAATCTCCGCCAGTTCGGCGTCCCAGTCCCAGCCGGTGCCGGTCAGGTACTCCCAGCCGCGGCCGGCCGGCGGGGCCAGCGTCCGCATCGTGTCGAACCGGCCGCTACCCGCGTCGACCGACGTCGCGGTCAACTCGGGGAGCACCCGCACCCGTTGCTGGGTGGTGACGGTGCCCGCGGTGTCCGCGTAGAACTTGTTCTCCTGCACGGCCCACAGCCGGGTGTCCACGTGGGTCACGCCGTCCCCGGCCAGCAGCCGTTCGCTCCAGTCGGCGAGCAGCGCGGTCTTCTCCGCGTCCGGGATGTCGAACGGGTTGATCTCGTAGGACGAGACCCAGGTCCGCTCGCCGTGCGAGGGCTCGGGCGCCAGCTCGACCCGCTCGTCCGAGCCGGCCGCCGCGATGATCTTGGCCGAGAGCCTGGCCATCTCCACCGCCTGGGCCGCGACCCGGGCCGCGCCGTCCATCGTCAGGTCGACCCCCGAGGCGAAACCCCAACTGCCACCGTGCACGACGCGCACCGCGTACCCGGTGTCGAGGGTGTCCTCCGATCCGGCCGGCCTGGCGTTCCGCAGCAGCCAGTTGGCGCTGCGGATCCGCTCGAACCGGAAGTCGGCGTGGTCTGCCCCCAACGCCCGCGCCCTGGCCAGGGCCGCGTCGGCCAACTGGCGCAGGGGGAGCGCGAGGAAGGATTCGTCGATGGATCTTGGCACGATCTCTCCTGTTCGTCGGCTCACCGGCCCCAGGTGCCCCCGCGAGGCCGGTGTGGCGGGGGTGTCGCCCCCGGTCTCCGATCATGCCTGCCGCCGGCCCCGGTGCCCAGAGGTGTCGCCGCAGGCCGGGGGTGGTTCTGACCGGGAAACGGCTGTAGACATTCCACAGCGGCGTGGCGGCGTGCCTGTCGCGGCCCGCTCCTCTGCCCCGAAGTGCGGGGCACTAGGTTTGAACAGAGCACACGACTGAGAGAGAGGTGATCCCTTGAGCCGCTCGGTACTGGTCACCGGAGGCAACCGTGGGATTGGCCTGGCCATCGCCCACGCCTTCGCTGCCGCCGGCGACAAGGTCGCCATCACGTACCGCTCTGGGGAGCCCCCGCAGGAGCTCGTCGACCTCGGATGTCTGCCGGTCAGGTGCGACATCACCGAGAGCGAGCAGGTGGAGCAGGCCTACAAAGAGATCGAGGAGAAGCACGGCAAGGTCGAGGTGCTGGTGGCCAACGCCGGCATCACCCGTGACCAGTTGCTGCTCCGGATGTCCGAGGAGGACTTCAGCGCCGTCCTCGACACCAACCTGACGGGCACCTTCCGGGTGGCCAAGCGCGCCGCCCGCGGCATGCTGCGCGCCAAGGCCGGGCGGATCGTGCTGATCTCCTCCGTGGTCGGCATGACGGGTTCGGCGGGGCAGGTCAACTACGCCGCCTCCAAGGCCGGTCTCATCGGCTTCTCCCGCTCCCTGGCGCGCGAGCTCGGCTCCCGCGGCATCACCTGCAACGTCGTCTCACCGGGCTGGGTCGACACCGACATGGCGCGGGCGGTGAGCGAGGAGCGGCGTGCCGAGGTGCTGGCCGGCGTACCCCTGGCGCGCTACGCGCAGCCGGAGGAAGTGGCCGGCGTCGTCCGCTTCCTGGCGTCGGACGCCGCCGCGTACATCACTGGAGCCGTCATCCCGGTTGACGGCGGATTGGGCATGGGTCACTGACAATGAGCGGACTTCTCGCGGGCAAGCGGGTACTCGTCACCGGCGTTCTCACCGAATCGTCGTTCGCCTTCCACGCCGCCAGACTGGCGCAGGAGGAGGGCGCCGAGGTCGTGCTCACCGGCTTCGGCCGGCTGAGCCTGGTGCAGCGGATCGCCAAGCGCCTGCCGAAGCCGGCACCGGTGATCGAGCTCGACGTGCAGAACCGCGAGCACCTGGACGGGCTCGCCGACGCGGTCACCGAGCACCTGGGCGAGGGCGTCGGCCTGGACGGCCTGGTGCACTCCATCGCCTTCGCCCCGCAGGACGCGCTGGGCGGCAACTTCCTCCACACCGAGTGGGAGTCGGTCGCCACGGCGGTCGAGGTCTCCGCGTACTCGCTCAAGTCCGTGACCATGGCCCTGCTTCCGCTGCTCGAGCAGCGGGGCGGCTCGGTCGTCGGCATGGACTTCGACGCGCAGGTGGCGTGGCCGAAGTACGACTGGATGGGCGTCTCCAAGGCCGCGCTCGAGGCCACGTCGCGGTACCTGGCGCGTGACCTCGGGCCGAAGAACATCCGCGTGAACCTGATCTCGGCGGGGCCGGTCAAGTCGATGGCGGCGAAGTCGATCCCCGGCTTCGAGGAGCTGGCCGACGTCTGGAACAACCGCGCCCCCATCGGCTGGGACCTGGCGGACCCGGAGCCGGGCGCGCGGGGTGTCGTGGCGCTGCTGTCCGACTGGTTCCCGAAGACGACGGGCGAGATCGTGCACGTGGATGGTGGCGTGCACATGATGGGGGCGTAGGCGACGTAGGCGGCGTAGGCGGCGTAGCCGCCGCGGCGTCTGTCCGGGGGTCTTCGTCCAGCCTCCCCCAGCCGATGCTGGGAGGTGCCCCCACAAGCCCGCCCCGGAGTTCCGCGCTGCGCGCGGGGATGGTGCGGTGCCCCCGAGGGCCGGGCGGCGCAGCCGCCTTGGCCCCCGGGCCCGCCAGGGCCCACCGCGTGGAGCGCGGGGCACCCATCCGCGACCCGCGGGCCAGGCCCGCCAGGGCACACCGCGCGGAGCGCGGGGCGCCTGCCCGGCGGCATAGCCGCCTCGGCCCGGCGGCGAAGCCGCCCCCGGCCTCGGGCCCGCGCCGCGCCCCTGGCGGGGCGCCACCCCACTGCGCCCGGGCCCGCGCGCCCCTGGCGGGCCGCCACCGCGCTGCGCCCGGGCCCGTGCGCCCCTGGCGGGGCGCAGCCCCGGCAGGGCCCGGCGGCGCAGCCGCCTACGGCCCCGCCGGGGCCCCACCCGCGCGAAGCGCCGAAACAGGGG
>NZ_SMKI01000498.1 GCF_004348415.1 Streptomyces hainanensis | reverse complement strand
CCCGTCGACCCCCCGCTCGACCCCCTGCTCGACCGGGTGCGGGCCACGCTGGCCGAGCTGCACGACGCGCTGGCCGCGGCCGATCCGCCCCGTCCGAGGCTCCTCGCCGACCGGCTGCCGCGGCTCGTCGCCACCGTCGCCGACCTCCACCGCATCCTGCCGGAGACCACCGGGCCCCGGCACCGGCTGCTCGACCGCGGCGCCGCCCTCGCCGTCCGGTGGGCCGACGGCGTCCACTACCCGGCCGGCCCCGTCCACGGCGACCTGCACCTGGGACACGTGCTCGTCGACGACGCCGGCCGCGTGCGGTTCGTCGACCCGGAGAGCGCCCCGGCCCCCGACGCGGGCCCGCTCGACGACCTGGCCGCGCTCTGCCGGGCCGTCGAGTGCTTCACCACCGACGAACGGGTGGCCCGTACCGCGCGGCAACGCGCCTACCACAAGCACCGGTACGCCACCGCGCTCCGCCGCGCCGCGCTGGCCCCCGCCACCGCGGCCCGGCCGCCGCGCGCGCCCGGATCCCGCTGGGCGGCCCGGATCACCGCCCGCCTCACCGCGGGCACCGCCCCCGACGCGCTCCGCGTCCCGTACCTGCTGCGCCTGCTGCACGAGTTGCGCTACCACGGCGAACGCGCCGGCGACCCGGACGCCGACTACTACGCCGACCTCACCTGGATGGCGCTCCGGGAGTTCGTCTCCGCCCAGGAAGGGAGCCCACGCGGTTGACCGAGTCGAGAACCGAGTCGAGAACCGAGTCGAGAACCGAGCCGAGAACCGAGCCGAGAACCGAGCCGAGAACCCGGTCGGACACCGAGCCGAGCAACGTCGTCGAGTGCCACTTCGAGTTCGGCGGTTTCGACCACCGCTTCGTCAAGGGCGGCATCTCCGTCTACCTCTGGAACCTCAGCCGCGCCCTGCGCGACCGCGGCCTGGCCGTCAGCGGCCTCACCGCCGCCCACGGAACCGTCCCCGAGCTGCGGCGCCACCACGACGTCACCGACCTCGACCACGTCGACACCATCGACGTGGAGATCCCGCTCGACCCCGCCGTCTGGCCCGACCACGGCCCGGCCGCCCGGATCACCGCCGAGGTCACCGCCCACCGGATCACCGTGGACGGCATCGACGTGGTGCTGCTCGCCGGCGGGCCGCTGGACGGCCACCCCGAGACGTTCTACCCGCCCTACGAGTCCAAGGGCCGCGACCTCGGCTTCCTCAAACCGCTGCTCTTCCAACTGGCCGCCACCCGCTACCTGATCCGCACCATGCCCCCCGGCACCGTCGTCCACCTCCACGAGCCCTACTACCACTACCTGATGCCGGCCCCGCTGCGCCGGGCCGGCGCCGAGACCGTCTGCACGGTGCAGAGCAACATGCCGGTCAACAAGAAGGTGTACGGCCCCGAGGCCCGCGCCCTGCTCCGCTACCTGGGCGCCGACGAGGCGCCCGTCGCCGGCCTCGCCGACCCGCCGCTCGACACCCCGCTGGAGCGGGCCATGCGCGGCTACCTGCCCGTCACCCACCTCTACAACGAGTACCCCGAGCGCCCCGGGCACGACTACGTCAGCGGCCTCGCGCTGGTCGCCAGGACCGCCTCCGCCCTGGACTTCCTCTCGCCCGGCCAGCTCGAACACGTGACGACCCAGCGCGACACGCCGGCCCAGGCGCTCTTCCAACGACTCCGGGTGCGCCACGAACTCGACCTGGCCGCCGACCGGTTGGTGGTCGGGGGCTGCGCCGTCGGCCCCGCCTGGCTGGCCGCCGACCGCACCCGCGTCGACCGGGCCGCCGTGCTGCGCCGCCACGGCCTCGACCCGGCGCGCCCCACGATCTACCACAACGCCCGCCACGCCATCCACCACAAGGGACAGCGCGAGTTGGCCCGCGCGCTGCGCCGACTCCTCGACGCGGGACGGCGGTTCAACGCCGTGCTGCACTGCCTCAGCCCGCTGCCGCTGACCGACCCCGAGCTGACCGGGCTCGCCGAGGCCCACCCGGACGCCGTCTGGCTGTCCAGCGAGCCGGTCCCCGAGGCCGAGCTGATCGAGCTGGCCTGCGCCGCCGAACTCTGCCTGTTCCCCTCGAAGTTCGAGATGGACACCTTCCTGCTCGCGATGGGCGAGGCGATGGCCTGCGGCGCGGTGCCCGTCGCCACCGCCCAGCTCGGCATGACCCACTTCGGCCACACCAGGCCCCCCGACCATCCCGAGGCCACCGGCGCCGCGCTGCCCCGCTCCTTCCGCGCCGACGACCCCGCCCTGGTCGCCGCCATCGAGGCCCAGGTCGACCGGCTGCTCGCGGCGCCACCCGAGGAGCTGGCCAGGCTGCGGGCCAACGCCGTGCGCACCGCGCGGGGCTTCACCTGGGAGCGGGTCGCCGCCACCTTCCACGCCGTCTTCGCCGGCGTCCGCGCCGGCACCCTGACCCCGCACCGCCCGGCGCCCGCGCCCTCCGCCTCCGCCCCCGAGCCGGGCACCGGCACCGGCACCGTCGAGCCTGCGGGCCGCGACCACTGGCGGATCGCCTACCGTGCCGCCGGCGTCAGGACGGTGGACGTGGTGCGCGCCACCACGACATGGCCGCTGACCGCCGACCCGACCGGCGCCTTCACCGGTACGGTGCCGGCAGCCGCCGAGCCGGTGGTCGCGATGCTCGTCACCCGCGCCGACGGCCGGGTCGGCTGGGCCGCGCTTGACGCGCCGGGCCCGGCGCCGCAGGAGAGGGACGACACGTGACCGACCGAGACCCCAGGACGCCGCTCGACGTGTTCGTGATCGGCGGAGTGGGTGTGGACACTATCGTCCGCGTCCCCGAACTCCCGCTCCCCGTACGGGACTCCATCATGGTGCCGCCCATCGAGCGGTACGTCGCCCACACCGGCAACGGCGTCGCCCTCGGCTGCCACCACCTCGGCCTGCGCACCCACCTCGCCGACGTGATCGGCGCCGACTACGAGGGCGAGCTGATCACCGGGAGCTACGCGAGGACCGGGCTCTCCTTCGACCACCGCGTCCACCCCAGCGGCACCCGACGCAGCGTCAACCTGGTCGACCGGCACGGCCACCGGCTCTCCCTCTACGACGCCAGGCACCCCGTCGGGATGGCCGTCGACCCCGACCTCTACCGGCCGGCGCTCGGCCGGGCCCGGCACGTCCACGTCTCCATCATGGACTGGGCACGGCACGCCCTGGCCGAGGCCGTCGCCGCCCACGTCCCCACCTCGACCGACCTGCACGACTGGGACGGCGAGAGCGAGTACCACCGCGACTTCGCCTACGGCGCCGACCTGGTCTTCGTCTCCACCGCGGCGCTCGGCGACCGCACCGAGGACGTCGCACGCGCCGTCCTCGCCAAGGGGCGGGCCGCCGCCGTGGTCGCCATGGCCGGCGGCGACGGCAGCCACCTGGCGCTGCCCGGCCAGCCGCTGCGCCGGCTGCCGGCCTCGCCGGTGCCGGGCGGCCGGGTGGTCGACACCAACGGCGCCGGCGACAGCTACGTCGCCGGCTTCCTGTACGCCCGGCTCGGCGGCGCCGACTGGCCGACCGCCATGCGGGCCGGCTCGGCGGCCGGCGCACACGCCTGCGCCACCGCGGGAACCCACACCTCCTTCATCACCGAGGAGGAGCTCGGCAGCGCACTGTCCTGACCCCGGAACTGGAGCCCCATGACCGGCACCCGCACCCCGAACCCGAACCCGAACCCCACCCGGGACCGCGACCCGGAACCGACCGACACGCTCACCGTCGACACCGTGATAGTCGGCGCCGGCGCCGCCGGCTGCGTCCTCGCCGCCCGGCTCAGCGCGGACCCGAACCACACCGTGCTGCTCCTCGAAGCGGGCCCCGACCACGGCCCGTTCGACCCCGGCCGCTGGCCGGCCGAACTGCTCGACGCCCGCTCGGCGGCCCGCGGCCACGACTGGGACCTGGCCGCGCCGCCGTGCTGCGCCCGCGCCCGCGTCGTCGGCGGCTCCTCGGCCCACAACGGCTGCTGGGCCACCCTCGGCGCGGCCGCCGACTACGACGCCTGGCGCCCGCCGTCCGGCGGCGCCATCACCCACGAGACGCTGCGCCCGCACCTCGCCGAGGCCATGGCCACCCTCCGGGTGCGGACGGTGCCCTCGGAGGACCAGACCCCCTGGCATCACGCCGTGATCGAGGCGGCCGGCGCCCTCGGCCTGCCGTTCCTGCCGGACGTCAACGCCGCCGACGCCCGCGAGGGCATCGGCTGGGTCCCGCTCAACGCGGTGGGCCGCACCCGCTGGCACGCCGCCTTCGCCTACCTCGACCCGGCCCGCGACCGCCCCAACCTCCGCGTCCTGGCCGACACCCACGCCGACCGGCTGCTGCTCACCGGCGACCGCGCCACCGGCGTGGCCGCCGTCCACGCCGGCCGCCCGCTCACCGTGCGGGCCGGCACCGTGGTGCTCGCCTGCGGCAGCTACGGCACCCCGCCGCTGCTGATCCGCAGCGGCATCGGCCCGGAGCCCGAACTGCGCCGGCTCGGCGCCCCGGTGGTGCTGCCGCTGCCCGGCGTGGGGGAGAACCTGACCGACCACGGCTCGCTCGGGCTGATGCTCGACCCGACGAGCGTCCTGGCCGAGCGGATGCCGGACGCCGCGGAGTCCTACTTCGCGCAGAGCCTGGTCAAGGCCCGCTCCAGCCGGGCCGTCGACGACGACTGGGACCTGCACATCGTGCCGTCCGCCGGCCCCGCCGAGGACGCCCAGGGCTTCTACAACGGACCGCTCTCCGCCGGCCTCTACGTCTTCGTGATGGCCCCCAGGTCCCGCGGCCGGGTCCGCGCCACCTCCCTCGACCCGACGGCCCCGCCGGAGATCGACCACGGCTTCTTCACCGACCCGGAGGGCCACGACATCCGGGTCGTCCTCGACGGCGTCGACCTGGCCCGCGACCTCGCCTCGGCCGGGCCGCTGGCCGGTCTCGCCGGCGTCAGGCGCGCCACCGCGGCCGAGCGCGAGCCCGCCGCCGTCCGGGCCGCGGCCAGCGGCTACTGGCATCCCGTCGGCACCTGCGCCATGGGCCCGGAGGACGACCCGATGGCGGTGGCGGGCCCGGACGGCCGGGTGCACGGCCTCGCCAACGTCCATGTCGCCGACGCCTCGTTGATGCCGGTGATCCCGCGCGCCAACACCCACCTCACCACCGTGGCGGTGGCGTCGCTGCTCGCCGAGCGACTGACGACGACGGGGGTGGCGGCCGGATGAGGATCGGACTGCTCTCGCCGAACATGCCGCCGTACGACTCGCCGGCGGCCACGCGGAGGATCTTGCCGAGCAGGGTGTCGACGCGCTGGCCCGACTTGTACGGGTCGCCGGAGCCGCCGCCGTCGCCGATGCTCCAGTAGAGGTAGCCGTCGGGGCCGAAGGCGAGTTGGCCGCCGT
>NZ_SMKI01000497.1 GCF_004348415.1 Streptomyces hainanensis | reverse complement strand
GCTGACCGCCGCCCAGGGCACCGCCCTGTACATCGGCGCCGTGCTCGGCACCGGCGTGATCGCGCTGCCGGCGCTGGCCGCCGACGCGGCCGGCCCCGCCTCCCTGCTGGCCTGGCTGGCGCTGGTCGCGCTCTCCGCGCCGCTCGCCGCCACCTTCGCGGCCCTCGGCGCCCGCCACCCGGACGCCGGCGGCGTCTCCACCTACGCCCGGCTGGCCTTCGGCGACCGCGCGGCGGCCGTCGTCGGCTGGTGCTTCTTCTTCGCCGTGCCGGTCGGCGCGCCGGCCGCCGGGCTCTTCGCCGGCGCCTACGTCGCCGCCGCCCTCGGCGGCGGCACCACCACCGTCGTGACCACCGCGGCCGGCCTGATCGCCGCCGTCGCGGCCGCCAACGCCGTCGGGCTGCGGCTCACCGGCCGGCTCCAACTCGTCCTGGCCGGGCTGCTGGTGACGCTCGTCCTCGGCGCCACCCTGCTCGCGCTGCCCGAGGCCCGCGTCGACAACCTCCAGCCCTTCGCCCCGCACGGCTGGGCGGCCGTCGGCACCGCCGCCACCCTGCTGGTGTGGAGCTTCGCCGGCTGGGAGGCCATCACCCACCTCGCCGGCGAGTTCCGCCGGCCGGCCCGCGACCTGCCGCGCGCCACCGCCGTCGCCGTGCTGGTGGTCGGCCTCCTCTACCTCGCCGTGGCCTTCGCCGTCGTCGCCGTCCTCGGCCCGGCCGCCGCCGACACCGAGGCCCCGCTCGGCGAGCTGATGGCCCACGCCCTCGGCGGCGACGCCCGGCTGCTGGCCGCCGGGCCCGCGCTGCTGCTGTGCTTCGGCACCATGAACGCCTACTTCGCCAGCGCCGCCAAGCTCGGCGCCGCCCTCGGCCGCGACGGCGCGCTACCCAGCTGGCTGGCCCGCGGCAGCGTCGCCGGCGAGGTGCCACGCCGCAGCCTGGGGCTGGTCGCCGGCGGCTCGGCGCTCTCGCTGGCCGTCGTCGCCGCCCTCGACGCCGGCCCGCGGCCGCTGGTGCTGCTCAGCACCGGCTGCTTCGTCACGGTCTACGCCGTCGGCGTCGCCGCCGCGCTCCGGCTGCTGCCCCGCCGCAGCCCCGGCTGGCTCGCCGCGCTCGGCTCGCTGATCGCCGTCTCCGCCCTGCTGCTGCTCTCCGGCCGCTACCTGCTCTGGCCGCTGCTGCTGGCCGGCGGCGCCCTGCTCTACCTCAGGTCGCGCCGAATGGTACGCCCCTGACCAGGAGTTGTTACCGTCTTCCTGGCAGAGGTGGCAGGGCGGGACAGAGGAGCGACGGTCATGCGAGCAGTCATAGCGGGCGGCGGGCGGGGCACCCGACACGGAGGGCTGACGAGGACGGCGATCGGTCTCGCGGCGGTCGCGCTGACCGTCGGCGGCTGCACGCTGGAGGACGTGGACGGCGACGACGAGACGGGGGGCACCGCGCGCCCGTCCGAGTCCTCGGAGTCCTCGGGGGCCTCGGGGTCCCCGGAGGCGCCGGGGGCCGGCGGCTCCGGGGTCTCCGACGTCCTCCCCGGGCTGCCGGCCCCCGACGAGGCCCGCGAGCTGCTGGCCGGCCTGACCGTCGCCGAACCCCGCCCCATGACCGGCTACTCCCGGGACGCCTTCTCCCACTGGACCAGCACGGACGGCTGCACCACCCGCCAGACCGTGCTGATCCGCGACGCCGAGGACGTCGCCGTGGACGACGACTGCGCGCCGACGTCCGGGAGTTGGCGCAGCGCCTACGACGGCGAGACCTTCGAGGACCCGGGCGACCTGGACATCGACCACATCGTCCCGCTGGCCAACGCCTGGCGCTCCGGCGCCGACTCGTGGACGGACGACCGCCGCGAGGAGCTGGCCAACGACCTCCAGGGGCCCCAGCTCCTCGCCGTCAGCGCGGCCAGCAACCGCTCCAAGGGCGACCAGTCACCCGACGAGTGGCTGCCCCCCGCCGAGGACTTCCACTGCACCTACGCCGTCGCGTGGACGACGGTGAAGGACACCTACGAGCTGACCGTCACGGACACCGAACGGGACGAGCTGACCCGCCTGTTGGACACCTGCCCCTGACGCAGGGGCGGTCCGGGCGGCGGCCCTACAGCGCGTTGGCGCGGGTGACCTCGGAGAACCAGCGGCCGCTGTCCTTCAGCGTGCGGCGCTGGGTCTCGAAGTCCACGTGCACGATCCCGAACCGCTTCGAATAGCCGTGCGCCCACTCGAAGTTGTCCAGCAGCGACCACACGAAGTAGCCGCGCAGGTCGACGCCGTCCGCGATGGCCCGGTGCGCGGCGGCGAAGTGCCGCTCCAGGTACGAGCGCCGGTCCTCGTCCCGCACCCGGCCGTCGCCCGTCACCTCGTCCGGGAACGCCGCCCCGTTCTCCGTCACGTACAGCGGCAGCGGACCGTACTCCCGCCACACCCGGGTCAGCGTCTCGTGGAGCCCGTCCGGGTCGATCTCCCACCCCATCTCGGTCACCGGCACGCCGGGCCGCTTCACGAACTCCACGTCCTCCGAGCCCACCCAGTGCGACGGCTGCCCGGGGCGCGCCGTGCCGGCCCGCACCACGTGCCGCGAGTAGTAGTTGACGCCGAGGAAGTCCAGAGGTGTCGAGATCACCGCCAGGTCGCCGTCGTGGACGTGGTCGGTGCCCGTCACCTCCGCCAGGTCCTTGAGCACGTCGGCCGGGTAGGAGCCGCGCAGCAGCGGGTCCAGGAACATGCGGTTCATCAGGCCGTCGATGCGGCGCGCCGCGTCCTGGTCGGCCTCGGCCGGCGTCGCCGGGTCCACCGGGTACAGGTTGACGGTGGTGCCCACGCTCGTCGCGCCCTGCGCGCGCAGCGCGCGCGCCGCGAGACCGTGGCCGAGCAGCAGGTGGTGCGCCGCTCGCACCGCCGCCGCGCCGTCCGTGCGCCCCGGCGCGTGGTGGCCGCTCGCGTAGCCGAGGAACGCCGCGCACCAGGGCTCGTTGAGCGTGGTCCAGTCGGCGACCCGGTCCCCGAGCCGCTGGTGGATCAGCGCCGCGTACTCGGCGAACCGCTCCGCCGTGTCCCTGGCCGGCCAGCCGCCCGCGTCCTCCAGGGTCTGCGGCAGGTCCCAGTGGAACAGCGTCACCCACGGCTTGATGCCGTACTCCAACAGCCCGTCCACCAGCCGCTGGTAGAAGTCGACGCCGGCGCCGTTGAGTTGACCGCGCCCCTCGGGCTGGATACGGGGCCAGGCGAGCGAGAAGCGGTAGTGGCTGACCCCGAGGTCGGCCAGCAGGCTCAGGTCCTCCGGGTAGCGGTGGTAGTGGTCGTCGGCGACGTCGCCGGTGTCGCCGCCAGCGGTCCTGCCCGGGGTGTGCGAGAACGTGTCCCAGATGGAGGGCAGCCTGCCGTCCTCGTGCACCGCGCCCTCGATCTGGTAGCTGGCGGTCGCCGTGCCCCAGACGAATCCGTCCGGAAAGCGCACCTGGCTGAGGTCGTCTGTCATGGCGGGAAGACTTTCTATGAAATGTCTACGAGAAAGCGCGCGAAGAGGGAATCGCGCGCCGCGTCCTGCGAAGAGTAAGCCACTCCCGCCCACCGCCCACCGCCCGGCGACACCTCACGCCCCGGCCGACCGACGCCTCTCGTCGGTGAGTTCGGGGGGATCGTGGCGTGGTGAGGGGCGAGGCGACCGCCGACGTTCTCCGGCACCGCCCCGTCCGGGTCATGGTGGAGAGGCGGGTTGACGCCGCCCGCGGCGGCCGCCGGCTCCGGCGCGAACGCGCCGCGTCCCGCCCGTGGCGTCGCCGTCTCCCGCCCGTGGCGCCGGCCGGGGGTGTGCGGCCGGGGGTGTGCGGCCTACCGCGACTCGCAGTGCGAGCGGTATCGCTCGGCCTTGTCCAGGGTCGCCGTGAAGCGTTCCCACTGCGCGGCGGCCTCGGCGGTCGGACCCACGGTGAAATCCTCCGGGTCCAGGAAGTCGAGCCGCTCCCGCGTGGCGGGATCGAGATCCCGCCACGCCGCCTCATCCTGCGGTGACCGAGCCACAGTCGTCGCACACCCTCCCAGCCAAGGCCCCGCGCGGCGTTGGCCCCTGCCGACGGGGCCAACGACTCTAGCGCGACCTCAGCCCAGGCGCAGCAGCCTGCTGGTGAAGCCGGGTTCGGCCAGCTCCGAGCCGAGCGCGATGGGTACGGAGGTGCTGCCGATGGTCAACGTGCCGACCTCGGTGCCGGCCGTCGCCGTGGCGGGCACGCCGTCGCCCCCGGGTTCCAGATCCATCCGCACCTCCAGGCCGTCCCAACCGGCCGCCTGCACGTCCTCCGTGACCACCACCGGCGTGCGCCCGCCGAGCCCGTCGTCGACGTAGCCGACCTCCTCGCCCGCGGCGATCAGGGTTTCCCCGCGCAACGTCCCCTGGGCGAAGTCGATCAACTCGCCGCCGGCGGTCAGGGCGCCCGTGAGGATCGAGTTGTCCGACGGGTGCGGGGGCTGGGCGAGCACCGCGCCGATGATCATCTGCTGGGCGCCGTCGACGTCCTGCACGGCGGCGAACAGCAGGTTGCCGCCGGCGGCCGTCGTGGTGCCCGTCTTGATGCCGACCACGTCGCCGGGCGAGACGAGCTGGTTCCAGTTCGAGTGGTTCTCGCCCTGGCTGTCGTCGTACGAGAGTTGGGCCACGATGTCCCGGAACACCGGGTCCTCCATCGCGGCCCGGCCCAGCAGCACCTGGTCCTCGGCGGTGCTGACGGTGTCGGAGTTGAGGCCGCTCGGGTCGGTGTAGGTGGTGTTCTCCATGCCGAGTTCGGCGGCGGTCTCGTTCATCTTGTCGACGAACGCCTCCTCCGAACCGGCGTCCCAACGGGCCAACAGCCGCGCCACGTTGTTCGCGGACGCGATCATGATCGCCTGGAGCGCCTCGTGTTGGGTGAGGTCCGTGCCGGCCTCCACCTCCACGGTCGACTCGCCGTCGTCACTCAACTGCGCGTCGTCCTCGGCCTGTTGGTCGACCGGGATGGCCGCGCCCGTGGAGCCGAACTCCATGGGGTGTTCGCGGAGGATGACATAGGCCGTCATCACCTTGGCGACCGAGGCGATCGGCACCGGCTCCTGCTCGCCCGAGGTGCCGAAACCGCCGAGCCCCTCGACGTCCAGAGCGGACTGCCCGGAGGCGGGCCACGGGACGGACGGCGCCTCGCCGTCGAACGTGTAGGTCTCGCTGGCCGTCAACCGGAGCTCGGGCTCGGGCAGCGGGCGCAGCGACTGGGCCACCACCAGGGCGACCAACAGCAGCAGGGCGAACGGCGTGTAGATCTTCACGCGGCGCCACGTCATGCGGAGCGGCGTCTCCGGCGGCGCCGGCCGGTTGGTGAGCGAGGCCAGCAACTCCAGCGGATCGCGGTCCGCGTCGGCGGGCGGCGGCGGCGGCGCGGCCGGCTTGGGCGGGGCG
>NZ_SMKI01000496.1 GCF_004348415.1 Streptomyces hainanensis | reverse complement strand
ATAAGAGACAGGCGTTGGGGTCGTAGCGCTTGGCGCGGCCGTCCGTGGTGACCTCGATGACCTCGCCGAGCGCGACGAGCTCGCCGAGGGTGTTGTAGACGGAGGCGCGGGAGATCTCCGGAAGCCGCTCGGTGGCCCTGGCGTGCACCTCGTCGGCCGTGAAGTGGACGTGCTCGCCGTCCAGCACCTCGGCGATGACCCGGCGCTGGGCGGTCAGCCGCCAGCCGCGGCCACGGAGTCGCTGTAGGAGGTCACTCATGCCTGTCACCCTAACCGGCGCGCGGCCACCCAGGACTCGGTACGATCTCGGGCGCCGTCTTGACTTGGACTAAGTCCAATATAGGATCGGTTCTGGCGATGGCCAAGAGCCGAGCCGCAGAAACACCTCCGAGCACCCGAAGGGCGTGACAGGCAGATGACCGACCAGACCGCGGCGGGACCGCTGACCACCGAGGCCGGGGCCCCGGTGGCGGACAACCAGAACAGCCAGTCCGCCGGCGTCGGTGGGCCCGGCCTCATCCAGGACCAGCTCC
Organism: Streptomyces hainanensis; assembly: GCF_004348415.1. Lineage (GTDB taxonomy): Bacteria > Actinomycetota > Actinomycetes > Streptomycetales > Streptomycetaceae > Streptomyces > Streptomyces hainanensis. Next base: position 4,884 of record NZ_SMKI01000496.1, on the reverse strand, counting down.
TGATCGAGAAGCTCGCGCACTTCAACCGCGAGCGGATCCCGGAGCGCGTCGTGCACGCGAGGGGCGCCGGCGCCTACGGCACCTTCACCGTGACGGCGGACGTCACGCCCTACACCCGGGCCGCCTTCCTCGCCGAGATCGGCAGGGAGACGGAGGTCTTCCTGCGGTTCTCCACGGTGGCCGGCAACCTGGGCTCGGCCGACGCCGTGCGCGACCCGCGCGGCTTCGCGCTGAAGTTCTACACCGAGGAGGGCAACTACGACCTCGTCGGCAACAACACCCCGGTCTTCTTCATCAGGGACGCCATCAAGTTCCCCGACTTCATCCACACCCAGAAGCGCGACCCGTACACGGGCTCGCAGGAGGCGGACAACGTCTGGGACTTCTGGGGGCTGAGCCCCGAGTCCACCCACCAGGTCACCTGGCTCTTCGGCGACCGCGGCATCCCCGCCAGCTACCGCCACCTGAACGGGTACGGTTCGCACACCTTCCAGTGGAACAACGAGGCCGGCGAGGTCTTCTGGGTCAAGTACCACTTCAAGACCGACCAGGGCATCAGGAACCTGACCGCCGACGAGGCCGCGGCGCTGGCCGGCACCGACCCGGACAGCCACCAGCGCGACCTGCGGGTCTCGATCGAGAACGGCGACTTCCCGTCCTGGACGGTGCAGGCGCAGATCATGCCGGCCGCCGACGCCGCCGGTTACCGGTTCAACCCGTTCGACCTGACGAAGGTCTGGCCGCACGAGGACTACCCGCCGATCGAGATCGGCCGTCTGGAGCTCAACCGCAACCCGGAGAACGTCTTCGCCGAGGTCGAGCAGTCGGTCTTCTCCCCGCACCACTTCGTGCCGGGCATCGGCCCGTCGCCCGACAAGATGCTCCAGGGCCGGCTCTTCGCCTACGGCGACGCCCACCGCTACCGGGTCGGCATCAACGCCGACCACCTGCCGGTGAACCGCCCGCACGCCACCGAGGCCCGCACCAACAGCCGGGACGGCGTCGGCTACGACGGCCGGCACGGCCGCGCCAGGAACTACGAGCCCAACAGCTTCGGCGGCCCGGCCCAGACCGACCGACCGCTGTGGGAGCCGGTCGCCGTCGGCGGCGCCACCGGCGACCACCCGACCCCGGCGCACGTCGAGGACGACGACTTCACGCAGGCGGGCAACCTCTACCGGCTGATGTCGGACGAGGAGAAGGAACGCCTCGTCGGCAACCTGGCGGGCTTCATCGCCCAGGTCTCCCGCGACGACATCGCGGAGCGGGCGATCGAGAACTTCCGCCGGGCCGACGAGGACTACGGCAAGCGGCTCCAGGCCGCGGTCCAGGCCCTCCGGGGCCAGTGACGGCGCCCTTGCCGTAACCACCCTGGCGGGTGGGGCGCGCCCCACCCGCCAGGGCCACGTTCAGCCCCCCAGGCGGCGCAGCAGCTCGTCGTGGAGCAGCCCGTTGGAGGCCGCCGCGTTCCCGCCGTGCGGGCCTTCCCGCCCGTCGAGGCCGGTGAACCGGCCGCCGGCCTCGGTGACCACGATCGCCGGCGCCGCCATGTCCCACAGCGACAGCTCGGGCTCGGCGCACATGTCGACGGAGCCCTCGGCCACCATCATGTAGGACCAGAAGTCGCCGTAGGCCCGGGTACGCCAGCAGTCCCGGCCGAGTTGGAGGAACGCGTCGAGCCGGCCGAGCTCCTCCCAGCCGGTGAGCGAGGAGTAGGCGAAGGAGGCGTCGGCGAGCCGGGACACCCCGGAGACCCGCAGCCGGGTGGCCGCCGACAGGCTGCGGCCCGTGTAGGCGCCGCCGCCCTCCACGGCCCACCACCGGCGGCCGAGCGCGGGCGCCGACACGACGCCGACCACCGGCCGGTCGCCGCCCGCGCCGCGGTCGACGAGCGCGATCAGGGTGGCCCAGACGGGGACGCCCCGCACGTAGTTCTTGGTGCCGTCGATCGGGTCGATGATCCAGCGGCGCGCCCCGTGCCCGTCGGAGCCGAACTCCTCGCCGAGCACCGCGTCCCGTGGCCTGGCCCGCTGGAGGGCCGACCTGATCAGCTCCTCGGTGGCCGTGTCCGCCTCGCTGACCGGCGTCATGTCCGGCTTGGTGTCGACCTTGAGGTCGAGCGCCTTGAAGCGCTCCATCGTCGCGGCGTCGGCGGCGTCGGCCAGCACGTGGGCGAGGCGCAGGTCATCGTGGTAGTCGGCCATGGTCCCAGTATCGGGCACGTTCTTCGGGGCCCCGCGAGCAACCTTGACAGCCCCTGACACCGCGTCAATCCTGTGCCTCGCCGGGGCGGTGCGGCCTCGGGCAGGCGAGGAGGCGACGATGCCCACCGCGCGTGAGTCCCTGCTGGACGCGGCCGGTGCCGCGCTCGAACGGCGTCCGTGGCGACGCGTCCGCATGGTCGAGGTGGCGGCGTCGGCCGGCGTCTCCCGTCAGACGCTGTACAACGAGTTCGGGGACAAGGCGGGCCTCGGCGCCGCCCTGGCCACCCACCGCACCACGGCCCTGCTCGACGGCTTCGCCGCCCAGCTCGCCCGCGTCCGCTCGCTGGACGGGGCCGCCGACTGGCTGCTGGCGACGGCCCGCGCCGACCGCGTGGTGCGTGCCGCCCTGACCGGCTGCCGGTGCGACTGCGCCGGGGCGCCGCCGGTCGCCACCCGCCCGGAGCGGCTGCTCCGGGAGTTGTCCGCCCGGGCGTCGCGCGCGCTGCCCCACCACTCGGCCACCACCTGCGAGACCGCCATCCGCCTGGCGCTCTCCCGCCTGATAGCGCCCTGACGGCGGCCCCCGCCGTCGGCTAGGACTTGTCCGGCCGCTCGCGGGAGGCCAACAGCCGCCGCAGCGAGGTGAGCCTGGCCGGCTCGGCGTGGCCGGCGGCCACCCAGGCGTCGAGGGCGCAGTCCGGCTCGTCGTGGGAGCAGGCCCGCGGGCAGTCGGCCGTGCCGGGCTCCAGGTCGGGGAAGGCGTGGATCACCCGGGACGGGTCGACGTGGTGCAGCCCGAACGACCGCACCCCCGGGGTGTCGATGACCCACCCGGGCGCGTCGGGCAGCGCCAGGGCGAGCGCCGAGACCGTGGTGTGCCGGCCGCGCCCGGTGACGACGTTGACCTGGCCCGTCGCCCGCCGCCGGTCCGGCACCAGCGCGTTGACCAGCGTCGTCTTGCCGACGCCGCTGTGCCCGACGAACGCGGTGATCCGGTCGGTCAGCAGCTCGCGCACCCGTGCGACGGCCGCCGGGTCGCCGCCGAACTCCTCGGCGCTGGTGACCACATGGCGGATGCCGAGCGGCGCGTAGGTCTCCAACAGCGGCTCGGCGGGCGCCAGGTCGGCCTTGGTGAGGATCAGCAGCGGGTCGAGCCCGGCGTCGTAGGCGGCCACCAGGCAGCGGTCGATCAGCCGGGGCCGCGGCTCGGGGTCGGCGAGCGCGGTGACGATCGCCAGCTGGTCGGCGTTGGCCACCACCACCCGCTCGAACGGGTCGTCGTCGTCCGCCGTGCGCCGCAGCGTGGAGGAGCGGGTCTCGATCCTGACGATCCTGGCCAGGGTGTCCTTGGCGCCCGACAGGTCGCCCACCAGGGCCACCCGGTCACCGACCACCACGCTCTTGCGGCCCAGCTCCCTGGCCTTCATGGCGGTGATCATCCGGTCCTCCACGAGGCAGGTGAACCGGCCGCGGTCCACCGTGACCACGAACCCCTCGGCGGCGTCCTCGTGCTTGGGCCGCAGGTGGGTGCGCGGTCTGGTGCCTCGCCTGCTGGGGCGGACCCGGACGTCGTCCTCGTCGGTGTGCTTGCCGTACCGGCGCATCGCGGGCGGCGGCCTCAGGCCCGGTCGCCCGACGCCGCCACCATGCGGTGCCACAGGTCGGGGAAGTCCGGCATGGTCTTGCCCGTGGTGGCGACGTCCTCCACCTCGACGTCCTTGACGAGCAGCCCGAGCACCGCGCCCGCGGTGGCGAGCCGGTGGTCCTCGTAGGTGTGGAAGACCCCGCCGCGCAGCGGTCGCGGCCGGATGCGCAGCCCGTCGGCGGTCTCGGTGACGTCGCCGCCGAGCCCGTTGATCTCCTTGGTGAGCGCCGCGAGCCGGTCGGTCTCGTGCAGCCGCAGGTGCGCGACGCCGCGCAGCACCGACTCGCCCTCGGCCAGCGCCGCCACGGCGGCGATGCCCGGGGTCAGCTCGCCGACCTCGCTCAGGTCGGCGTCGATCCCGAGCACCCGGCCGGTGCCGGTGAGGGTCAGGCCGCGGTCGTCCAGCACGCAGGAGCCGCCCATCTCCGTGAAGATGCGGCGCAGCGCGTCGCCGGGCTGGGTGGTGGTCCGGGGCCAGTCGGGGATGGTGACACGGCCGCCGGTGACCAGCGCGGCGGCCAGGAACGGCTGGGCGTTGGAGAGGTCGGGCTCGACGACCAGGTCGCGGCCGAGCAGCGCGCCGGGGGTGACGCGCCAGACGTTGGGCTCGCCGCCGGAGTCCGGGGAGTCCACCTGGGCCCCGGCCCTGCGCAGCATGTCCACGGTCATCCGGATGTGCGGCAGGGACGGCAGGGTGGCGCCGACGTGCCGGAGCTCGATCCCGTGGTTGAAGCGGGGCGCGGAGAGCAGCAGCGCGCTGATGAACTGCGAGGAGGACGACGCGTCCACCTCCGCGTAGCCGCCCTCGACCGAGCCGGCGCCGTGCACGGTCAGCGGCAGCGCGCCCCGGGCGCCGTCCTCGACGCGGACGCCGAGCGCCCGCAGCGCGGCGATCAGCCCGTGCAGCGGTCGCTCGTGGGACCGCTTGTCGCCGTCGAACCTGACGGCGCCCTCGGCGAGCGAGGCGAACGGCGGCAGGAAGCGCATCACCGTGCCGGCGTTGCCGACGTCGACGGTGGCGGGGGCCTGCGGGGT
>NZ_SMKI01000495.1 GCF_004348415.1 Streptomyces hainanensis | reverse complement strand
CAGCTCACCCACCGCGTCCGGGGCCCCGGCTCCGGCGCGCCCCCCTCACCGCGCGACGGGCCCCCCGATCGCGGGTTTTTCCTATAGAGGGAAGTTCAGACGAACATATTGCTGTAGGCGGAAACAGGTCGTAACTTGCAGGGCACCCCGTTCAAGCACAAAGGAGTCGCCATGAGCTGGTCCGAAACTACCTCTGTCATGTCATGAGCCTCGAAGGGACCGCAACGGTCACAAGCGCTCCACAGGGGATGTCTCGGGCACATCCGGCGGGCGGCCCGGGACGCGTGGCACACCTTCTCGGCCAACGCTGGGTGCGGGACCTCGGGCTGAAGATCGCCGGGGTGCTCGTGGTGCTCCTGGCGTTGGAGGTGTGTTCGCGCACCGGGCTGCTCTCCCGCGACTGGTTCCCGCCGATCACCGAGACCTACGCGGAGCTGTTCAAGCTGGCCGCCGGGCATCCGCTCTGGACGGAGATAGGCCGCACGCTGAGCGGCTGGGCCCTGGGGTTGACGCTGGCCACCCTGCTGGCCGTGCCCTGCGGCATCCTGCTGGGCTCGAACAGGACGGCGTACCGGGCGGCCCGGGTGGTCATCGAGTTCTGCCGCCCGGTGCCCTCCGTGGCGCTGATCCCCCTGGCGGTACTGGTCTACGGCGTCGGCCTGGAGATGAAGGTCTTCCTGATCGTCTTCGTCACCTTCTGGCCGATCCTGCTCCAGGTGATCTACGGGGTGCAGGACGTGGACCCGGTGGTGCGGGACACCGCCCGGTCCTACGGGCTGCCGCCGACCGCCACGTTCTTCCGGGTCACCCTGCCGAGCGCCGCCCCCTACATCGCCACCGGGCTGCGGATCTCCTCGGCCATCGCGCTGGTGTTGGCGGTGACCGCCGAGCTGGTGGTGGGCGCGCCCGGCCTCGGGCAGTCGATCGTGGTGGCCCAGTCCAACGCCAACCTGCCGCGGATGTACGCCCTGATCATCGTCACGGGACTGGTCGGTTGGCTGCTCAACAGCGCCTTCCAGTCCGTCGAGCGCCGGCTGCTGAAGTGGCACCCGTCGCAGCGCCAGGAGGTGGCCCAGTGAACCGACGCGTCCTCGGGCTCCTGCTGGAGCTGGCGCTGCCCGCCGCCCTGCTGGTCGGCTACGGCCTGTGGACGGCCCAGGCGCAGAGCTTCTACTTCCCGCCGCTGGGCGAGATCCTCCAGTACTTCCGCGACCTGTGGCTCTTCGACCGGGTGGGCAGCGACCTGCTGCCCTCGCTGCTGCGGATGTCGGCCGGCTACCTGGCCTCGGTCGTCCTCGGCGTGGCGCTCGGCCTGGCGCTGGGCATGTCCAGGATGCTGCGCACCGCGGCCGAGCCGGTGGTGGAGTTCCTGCGGGCGCTGCCGGCCCCGGCGCTGATCCCGTTCTCCCTGCTGCTCTTCGGCTCCGGCGACAGCTCCAAGATCTTCGTGATCGTGCTGGGGGCGGTCTGGCCGATCCTGCTGAACACCATCGACGGGGTGCGGGGGGTCGACGGCCAGCAACTGGACATGGCCCGCGCCTACCACATCCCGCTGGGCGCCCGGGTGCTGCGGATCATCCTGCCGGGCGCGGCGCCGCGGATCTTCGCCGGGATGCGCACCTCGTTGGCCATCGCGATCATCCTGATGGTGGTCTCCGAGATGGTGGCCAGCAGCAACGGTCTCGGCTACTTCGTGCTGGAGCAGCAGCGCTCCTTCGCCATCCCCGAGATGTGGACGGGGATCATCCTGCTCGGGGTGCTGGGCTACGTCCTCAACTGGCTCTTCCAGCGCCTGGAACGCCGGGTGCTGGCCTGGCACTTCGGCCTCAAGGGGCTGGCCTCGCCGGCCGCCGCCAAGAACACCGGAACCACCAAGCGGTCGGCGCGTTCCGCCGCCCCCTCGTCCGACGGAGAAGTCTGATGCTCAACGTTTCCCACCTGCGGAAGGTCTACGGCCCCGACCCGAGCGCGGCGCCGGCCGTGGCGGACCTCGACTTCACCGTGGAGGACCGGGAGTTCGTCTGCATCCTGGGCTCCTCCGGGTGCGGCAAGACCACGATGCTGCGGTGCCTGTCCGGCCTGATCCCCTTCACCTCGGGCGAGATCACGCTGCGCGGCGAGCCGGTGACGGGGCCGCCCAAGGACATGGCCTTCGTCTTCCAGGACTACAGCCGCTCGCTGCTGCCCTGGATGACGGTCCGCCGCAACATCGCCTTCCCGCTGCGCTACCGGGGGGTGGACCGCCGGGAGGCGGCGGCGCTGACCGAGGAGGCGCTGGACGCGGTGGGCCTGGCCGGCCGGGGCGACCGCTTCCCCTGGCAGCTCTCCGGGGGCATGCAGCAGCGGGTGGCCATCGCCAGGGCGCTGGCCTACCGGCCCCGGATCCTGCTGATGGACGAGCCGTTCGCCTCGGTGGACGCCCAGACCAGGTCGGGTCTCGAGGATCTGCTGCTCCGGGTCTGGGAGCGCTACGAGACGACGGTGCTCTTCGTCACCCATGACATCGACGAGGCGATCTACCTCGCCGACCGGGTGCTGGTGCTGCGTCCGCCGGCCACCGTGGGCCACGAGGTGACGGTGAACCTGCCGCGCCCCAGGGACCAGGTGCGCACCAAGGAGAACCCGGAGTTCGCCCGGCTGCGTGGTGAGCTGTTCGCCGCGATCGACGGCGGGACGGTGGCGGCGTGAGCCGGCGGCGACGCGGCGGGAAGTCCGCGGTGGGCGGCGTGCTCGCCGGGCTGCTGGTGCTCGGCACCGCGGCCTGCAGCGACTACGGGGGCGACCTGTCGGGGACCAACGTCTCCGGCGGCGGGGACGGCGACACCCTGGTGGTCTCGGAGACCGCCGGCGTGCCGTCCTCGTTCCTGGCCTACGGGGTGTCCCGGGGCTACTTCGCCGACGAGGGGGTCGACCTGAGGGTGAGCCCGTCCAGCGGTGGCGCGACGGTGATCCCCGCGCTGCTCAGCGGCGACATCGACGTGGCCGGCTCCAACGTGGTCTCGGCGATGATCGCCATGGGGCGGCGGATGCCGATCCAGATGGTGGCGGCCGGCACCTCCACGGCGGACGACCCGGCGGAGGACTTCGCCTCGCTGGTGGTCACCGAGGACAGCCCGATCACCACTCCCGAGGATCTGGACGGGACCAGGATCGCGGTCAACTCGCTCCAGAACATCAATGACGTGGTGGTCAACTCGGTGCTGACCGAGGCGGGTCTTTCCAACGACGACGTCCGCTTCGTGGAGATGCCGTTGCCGGACATCCCGGCGGCGATCGAGCGCGGGGACGTGGACGCCGGCGTGCTGATCGAGCCGTTCGCCTCCATCGGCCGTTCGCAGGGTCTGCGGGTGCTCGCCAGCCCCTACGTCAACACCCGGCCCGGGTTGCAGATCGGCACCTATCTGATGACGTCGGAGCGGGTGGCGGACGACCCCGAGCTGGTGGCGGCGTTCCGGGCCGGCGTCGAGCGGACGGCGCGTTCGGTGGCCGAGGACCCGGCGGCCTTCCGCGAGGCGCTGCCCGAGATCAGCGATCTGTCCCCCGAGCTGGCCGGCCGGATGAACCTGCCCGTCTGGCACGGCGGCAACGACCGGGAGTCGATCGAGACCATCCACGCGGTGATGCGGGAGATCGGGCTCACGGACGCGGAGTTGGACTACGAAAGCGCGGTGGCGGACTGACCCGCCGCGCACGGGGTCAGGTGAGCTGCCCGCGCAGCGTCTCCTGGAGCTGGTCCCTGGCGACCAGCAGCCGCTCGGCCAACCGCCCCGCCTGCTCCCTGGCGGCGAGGCGGTGCGCCGGGACCACGACCGCCACCGAGGCCAGCGGGGTGCCGGCCCGGTCCCGGAGCACGGCGGCCACGGCGGAGATGCCCAGCTCGCCCTCCTCGATGTTGACCGCGTAGCCGAGCCGCCGGATCTCGGCCAACTCGGCCGCCAGCCTGGGCCATTCGGCGACCGAGAACTCGGTGCGGGTGACCAGCTCGGCGTCCGCGAACCGGCGGGCCAGCTCGGACTCGGGCATGGCGGCCAGGATCGCCTTGCCGGCGGCGGTGCAGTGCGCCGGCAGTACCACCCCGGTGCGGTTGCCGACCCGGACCGCGCGGGGACTCTCCACACAGTCGATGAACCGGACGTTGCGCCCCTCGATCAGCGAGAGGCTGACCGTCTCCTCGGTGCGGTCCCTGACGTCCTCGAGCACCGGCCTGGCCACCTGCCGGATGTCGACCCGGCCGATGGCGGCCAGCCCGATCTCGTTGAGCACCGGGCCGGGCCGATAGGCGGTGTTGGGCTTCTCCTGGAGCACGAAACCGCGCCGGCGCAGCGCGTTGAGCAGCCGGTGGGCGGTGGAGGGGGCGACCCCCAGGTCGTCGGCGGCCTCCGAGACGCGCAGCGCCTGCCGCTCCCCGATCAGTTCGAGGAGCCGCAGGGCGTTGTCCACGGAGCTGAGGCCCGAACCGGCGCCGCTCGACGGGGCGGTGGCCCGGCGCGCCCCGGGAACATCATTCGACATGAAGGAATTCTAGCCCACTTCTTTTCCGATGAGGGGTCCCGGGCGGTAAGGAAACCACCGGCCGCCCGGGACCCCGGGGCGCGGTCAGCCCTGCCGGACGGCGAGGGTCATCGCGCCCACGCCGGCGATCGACGCGTGCACGGTGTCGCCCGGCTCGATCGCCCCCACTCCGGGCGGCGCGCCGGTGAAGATCAGATCGCCGGGGAGCAGCGTCATCATGTGCGAGGCGTAGGAGACGATCGCCGGCACGGGCGTCAACAGGTCCCGGGTGTTGACGTGTTGCCGTTCGCCGCCGTTGACGTCCAGCCGGATCTCCAGCGCGCCGGGGTCGCCGATCTCGTCGGCGGTGACCAGGACCGGGCCGAGCGGGCTGAAGGTGTCATAGCTCTTGCGGCGGGAGCGGTCGGCCGCCGAGCGCACCGTGATGTCCAGCCCGAGCGTGTAGCCCAGAACATGGTCGAGCGCCCGCTCCTCCGGGATGTCGCGACCGCCCCGGCCCACCACGATCACCAGCTCCGACTCGTGGTGGATCTCCTGACCCGCGGCGACGATCTCCTCCGGGAGCACGATGTCGTCGGCGGGGCCGGAGAGCGAGGACGGCGACTTCAGGAAGACGTCGAAGTTCATCATCCAGGACTCCACGCCGCCCAGGGTGCGCTCCTGGACCCCGTGCATCTCGGCCACGTGGTCGGCGTAGTTGCACGCGCAGGCCACGATCTTGCTGGGGTTGACGGCGGGCGCCCGCAGCCGCGTCCCGGCGAGCGGCCGCCCCTCGCCGGCCGCGGCGGCCGCCGCCAGGCGCGACCGGGCCTCGGGGAAGTCCCTGCACAGCCGGCGCCACCAACCGGAGGTCAGCGGGTCCGGATCGTGGGGCCAGCCCAGGGCCTCGGTGACGTCGACCACCCGCGCCCGCTC
>NZ_SMKI01000494.1 GCF_004348415.1 Streptomyces hainanensis | reverse complement strand
GGCATGGGGGGCGGGGCCGTCGGCATCGGCGGCGGCACCAGGAGCGGCGCGGACGGCGAGGCGGACGGCGGCGGCGGGGAGGGCGCGGCCGGCACCGCCGAGGGCACGGCGGCGGGGGTGCGGCCCTGCCGGGCCTCGATGAGGGCGACCGCGGCCGGCGGCAGCCAGGCCGAGGCGCTGCCGCCGTCGTCGCTGGCGGCGAAGAGGTGCGGGGCCAACTCGGCCTGGAGGTCGGCCGGGCTCGGCCGCTCGTCCGCCTTGTGGGCCATCAGCGACTCGATCATCGGCCGCAGTTCGTCGGGCAGCCCGGACAGGTCGGGCCGCTCGCGCAGCAGCATGAACACCGTCTCGACCGGGTTGGCCCCGTGGTAGGGCGGGTGCCCGGTGGCGGCGAAGACCAGGGTGGAGGCGAGCGAGAACACGTCGCTCGCGCCGTTGACGCTGCGCGAGTCCCGCGCCTGCTCCGGCGACATGTAGGCGGGGGTGCCGACCGCCACGTTGGTCATGGTCAGGCGGGTGTTGGAGACGCCCGACGCGATGCCGAAGTCGATCACCCGGGGGCCGTCCTCGGAGACCAGCACGTTGGACGGCTTCATGTCGCGGTGGACCAGGCCCGCGCCGTGGATGGACTGCAGGGCCTCGGCGATGCCGGCCGCCAGCCAGCGCACGGCGGGCACCGGCAGCGGGCCGCACTGGTTGACGATCTCCTCGAGCGAGGGGGCCGGCACGTAGGCGGTGGCCAGCCAGGGCACGGCGGCGCGTGGGTCGGCGTCGACCACGGCCGCGGTGTAGAAGCCGGAGACGGCCCGCGCCGCCTCCACCTCACGCGTGAAGCGCACCCGGAACAGCTGGTCCTCGGCGAGCTCGCTGCGCACCGTCTTGATGGCCACCCGCCGCCCGGACGCCGACCGGGCCAGGTACACCAGGCCCATGCCACCGGCGCCCAGCCGGCCGAGCACCTCGAACGGCCCGATCCGCCGCGGATCGTGCTGCGTCAGCTGCTCCACCACGTGCCTGACACCTCCCCGTCCTGGCGCCACTCCGCCGCCCTACGCAGCATCTCATTGCCCGCTGACACCTGCGGACCTCCGGGACGATTCTTCCCTCAGCGAGTGGCCGTGGCGAACCCGGGGTCTGGATTGAGCTATCTGTCAGGAAATATCCAGAGCCGCCCCCCATTCGGCGGCGATCAAATCGCGCCGTGATCGCGCGTAGATAAGCTGACTTGCATGACAGGACAGGTAACGACCGTTGACGGCCGCGTCGCCGGCCGCAGAGGTCAGGCAACACGGCAGAAGCTCCTCGACTGCCTGGGCAAGATGCTGGGGTCCGCCCCCTACCGCGACGTCAAGGTGATCGACGTAGCTCGCAAAGCGGGCACCTCGCCGGCCACTTTCTACCAGTACTTCCCGGATGTCGAAGCCGCGGTGCTGGAGATCGCCGAGGAGACGCTGCGCGAGAGCGCCGGCCTCTCCGAGCTCGTCGAGGGCCGCACCTGGGCCGGCAAGGCCGGCTGGCGGACGGCGGAAGACCTGGTGGACGGCTTCGTCGCCTTCTGGCGCAAACACGACGCCATCCTGCGGGTCATCGACCTCGGCGCGGCCGAGGGCGACCGCCGGTTCGTCCGGATCAGGACCCGGGTGCAGGGGGCGGTCGCGAAGCCGCTCGCGGACTCCATCGACGAGCTGCGCACGCGCGGGCGCGCGACCGAGCAGACGGCGCCCCCGGTGGCGCTCGCCGGCTCGCTCGTCACGATGCTGGCCGCCGTCACCGCCCAGCCCAAGAGCCTCCAGGCGCTCGGCGCCAAGCAGGCCGACCTCCGGCCCGCGCTGGCGCTGCTCCTCTACCTCGGCGTCACCGGCCGCAAGCCGACCACCAGGTAGACCGCGGGGCGGACCACCAGCCAGACACCAGCCAGACCACCAGGTAGCGGCAGCCGCGGGAACGACGCGGGCGACGCCGCCCGGCCCCTGTCTCCGGGCCGGCGCGCCCCGCCGCGCGCACCGCGCCGGACACCCTCTGTCAGCCCTCCGACCGGCTGCGTATGCTCGTCGCCATGCCGCAGCCGCCCCGCGAACCGGGCCCCACCACCACTCCCGTGCACGTCATCGGCGCGGGCCCCGGCGGCCTCGCCGTCGCCGCCGCGCTCGGGCGCCGCGGGGTGCGCACCGTCGTCCTGGAGAAGTCGAACGACGTCGGCGCCGCCTGGCGCGGCCACTACGACCGGCTGCGGCTGCACACCACCAGGCGCTGGTCCTCGCTGCCCGGGCTGCGCATCCCGCGCTCCGCGGGGCGCTGGGTCCGCCGGGACGACTTCGTCAGCTATCTGGAGCGGTACGCCAAGCACCACAGGATCGACCTCGCGCACGGCGTCGAGGTCTCCCAGATATCCCGCGCCCCCGAAGGCGAGGGCTGGGTCCTGGAGGCCAACGGCGGTCGCGTGCTGCGCGCCCCCGCCGTGGTCGTCGCCACCGGCTACAACCACACCCCGCTGCTCCCCGACTGGCCGGGCGTCGAGGGCTTCACCGGCCGGCTGCTGCACGCCGGCGACTACCGCGCCCCCGAGCCGTTCGCCGGCCAGGACGTACTGGTGGTCGGCGTCGGCAACACCGGCGCCGAGATAGCCGCCGACCTCGCCTTCGGCGGCGCGGAACACGTCCGGCTGGCGATCCGCACCGTCCCGCACATCGTGCGCCGCTCCACCCTCGGCTGGCCCTCCCAGGCCAGCGCCGTCCTGGTGCGCCGACTGCCGGTCGGCCTGGTGGACCGGCTCTGCCGGCCGATCGAGCGCGCCGTCCCCGACCTCACCCGCCACGGGCTGCCCCGCCCGAGGACCGGCCTCTACTCCCGGGTGCGCGAGGGCGCGATCCCGGTGCAGGACGTCGGGCTGGTCAAGGCGGTCAGGAAGCGGCTGGTCCACCCGGTCGCCGCGGTCGTCTCGTTCGACGGCGCGGCCGTCAACCTGGCCGACGGCACGAGCGTCACCCCCGACACGGTGATCGCCGCCACCGGATACCGGCGCGGCCTCGAACCGCTGGTCGGCCAGCTCGGCCTGCTGGACGGCAGAGGCAGACCCCTGGTGCACGGTAGACAGAGCCACCCGGCAGCGCCCGGGCTCTACTTCACCGGATTCACCAACCCCATCAGCGGCATGCTCCGCGAACTCGCCAGGGACGCCGAGAAGATCGCCGCCGCCGTCGCCAGGCGGCTCTGACCCGGCCACCTTCGCCGTCCGCCCGCGGGCCCCCGGAACTCGGGCGCCCCTCCCCGGGCGGGAAGGGGCGCCAGCCGGTGATCCGCACTCGTCGAGGTCGGCCCACGACCGGGACGACGACCTCGACGTCCCCTCGCAACGCATCACCCTGCACCGCCCGATCCTGCCTCCAGGGAACCGGACGGAACCTTTCCTTAGGGTGATCAAGCCAGCACGGGTCGTCAATACCTGGCCGGAACCTTCCGTTCCCGTTCCGGTTCCCGGCGCGACTCGTCCCCGTCACCCGACGCCGAGCGCGGCGGCGGACAGGACAGCTCGCACCAGACGCGCTTGCCCGCCCCCTCCTCCTGCCACCCCCAACGGTCGGCGAGCAGCTCGACCAGCTCCAGACCACGGCCCCCCGTGTCCTCCCCCTCGGCGCGCCGAGGGCGCGGGGCACGCGCGCTGACGTCCACCACCTCGAGCCGGACCGAGCCGGGCTCCCGCACGGCGATCCGCAGCACGGCCGGCCGCCCCGTGTGCACCACGGCGTTGGTGACCAGCTCCGACACGAGCAGCACCACGGTGTCGGTCTGCGACTCGTCGGGCTGCGACTCGCCGGGCCGGGCCGGACAGGACCGCCCCCGGCCCAGCTGTGCCCGCGCCCATCTTCGGGCGCGGCCCACCTCCGAGGGCTCGGGGGCGACTTCCAGTTGTTTCTCCAGCTCCTGCACCGCTCACACCATCCGAACCGGCGGACCATTCGCCTTCAACCGGGGCACAACCCCGGTCTCGCACAGCATGATTGACGGGCGAGTCGGACAACAAGCGCTTCAGGAATATTCCGGCGCAAAGGAGTAAGGGACCGCCACGGTGTGCGATCCCTGAATCGTTACTCCTTCGAACAGTGACAGCACACCGGCGGCGCCGCGGCACCACCGCGGCGGCACCATGGCGACCGAACGGGGGGCCGCCCGGCCGCCGCCTACGCCGGCAGCGAGGCGTCGGCGCCGCCCACCGCGGACTCCAGGTCCGGGTAGCAGTCGAAGAGCCGGCGCACGCCGAGCGCCGCGAGCACCCGGTTCACGTGCGAGCCGTCCTCCGCGCCCCGCGCGGGCAGTATCAACCGCAGTTCGCCGGCACAGGACCGCATCAGCCGGCGTGCCGCCACCAGGACGCCCACGCCGCTGGAGTCGCAGAACAGCACCTCGGACAGGTCGAGCACCAGGTGCCGGCGCCCGTCCGCCACCGCGTCGTGCACGCGCTGCCTGACGCTCGGCGAGGTGGCCAGGTCGAGCTCGCCGACCACCCGCAGCACGGTCCACTCACCCCGCTGTTCTCCCCGCACCTTCAACGTCACCCGCGTGCAGCCCTTCTGTGTCGCCCACTCGTCCCGCGCCCGCCGTGCCGGCGCCGGAGGCCGGGAAGGCCCGGCCCACTCTATGTGCGCCCTTGCCCACTTTCCGGGGGCCCACGCGTCATATGCCAACGCCCAGGTGCCAGGAACCCGCCATTCGGCCACCCGAAAGAGCGAAGCTCTGACGGGAACCCCGCCTGGGGCGCGCTGTTCCGCGCTCGGGGGGCGCGCCCGAACGCCACCGCGCACTACATTTGACGCGACGCCGGGGTCTGAGGTTGTTCGCCGCACGGGGATTCGCCGCACGGGACGGGCTCCATGGACCGAGAGGGGTTGCCGGATGGCGCACGAGACGCCGCCACAGTGGGACCGCGACATGCGTCGTCGGCTCCAGCGCGGCGAGGCCGCCGCCCTCGCCGAACTCTACGACCGGTTCGCCTCGCTGGCCTTCGGCATCGCGCAACGCGTGCTGGACGACGAGGAGTTCACCGCCGGTGTGACCCACGACCTGTTCGGCAGGCTGTGGGAGCACCCGCTGGACTTCGACCCGGAGCGCGGCCCGATGCGGTCGTGGATAGCGGAGGAGGCCCACCGCCTCGCGGTCGACCGGCTGCGCCGCCGCCCGGGCGTCGGCCGCGACCCCGAGGAGGTGGCGGCCAAGGTCCGTGCCGCCTCCACGGCGGCCCGCGCCGACTACATCGTCACGGCCATGCCCGCGCCGCTGCGGGACGCGCTGGAGCTCACCAGGTTCCAGCGCCAGGACTGCCGGCAGATGGCGGACCGGCTCGGCATCACCGAGACCGAGGCCCGCCGCCGGCTCCGTCTCGGCCTCCAGCTGCTCTCCTCGGCCCACGGCTACACCGCCGCCACCGCCGCCAC
>NZ_SMKI01000493.1 GCF_004348415.1 Streptomyces hainanensis | reverse complement strand
GCCCCAGCCCGCGGCCCGCCGCGGCACCCGGTTCCACGCCTGGGTCGAGTCGCGGTTCGAGGAGCTGCCGCTGCCCATGCTCGGCCTGGACGAGCTGCCAGGCGGCGAACCCGACGCGGACTCGGAGATCAGGGACGAGCGGGAGCTCGACGCCCTGAAGGAGGCGTTCGCCCGCACACCGTACGCGGGGCGCCGGCCGTACCGCGTCGAGGCGCCCTTCCAGATCCAGCTGGCGGGCCGGGTGATCAGCGGCCGCATCGACGCCGTGTACCGCACGCCGAGCGGCGGCTTCGAGATCATCGACTGGAAGACGGCCAGGCGGCAGGAGGCCGACCCGCTCCAGCTCGCCATCTACCGGCTGGCCTGGGCCGAGCGCCACGGGCTGCGGTTGGGCCAGGTCAGCGCGGCGTTTCTGTACGTGCGCAGCGGCGAGCTGGTGCGGCCCACCGTGCTGCCGGGCCGCAGCGGCATCGAGCGGCTGCTGCTGGGGGAGGATTCCTGGGAGCCCAACGACCCCGGTTAGTCTTCTGAGTATGCGTACCACCTCGGACAACGCTGTCCAGCCGATCCCGCTCACCGGCACAGGCGGCATCGACCGCAGCGCCGGGCACCGCCTCGACGAGGCGTGGCTGGGCGCCGCCTGGAGTCATCCCACCACCAGGGTGTTCGTGGTCTCCGGCGGCCAGGCACTGATCGAGGACACGGAGGACGGGCGCACCGAGCTGGTCACCATGCCGTCGTTCGACGCCCCGCTCACCGAGGCCCACCGGTACTTCCTGGGCACCGACGAGGACGGCGTGCGCTACTTCGCCCTCCAGAAGGACTCGCTGCCGGGCCGGATGGACGAGGCGGCCAGGCCCGCCGGGCTCCGGGAGGCCGCCGCGCTGCTGTCCGAGCGGGACAACGAACTGCTGGTGCACGCCGTCGCCCTGGAGAACTGGCAGCGGCTGCACCGGTTCTGCTCGCGCTGCGGCGAGCGCACGGTGATCGCGGCCGCCGGCCACGTGAGGCGCTGCCCGGCCTGCGGCGCCGAGCACTACCCGCGCACCGACCCGGCGGTGATCATGCTGGTGCTCGACGAGTCGGACCGGGCGCTGCTCGGGCGGCAGGTGCACTGGCCCGAGGGCCGCTTCTCGACGCTGGCCGGCTTCGTGGAGCCGGGGGAGTCGATCGAGGAGGCGGTGATACGCGAGGTCCGCGAGGAGGCCGGGATCGCGATCGGCGAGGTGTCGTACGTCGCGAGCCAGCCGTGGCCGTTCCCGTCCAGCCTGATGCTGGGCTTCGTGGCCCGCGCCACCACGTCCGAGCTGACGGTGGACGGCGAGGAGATCGAGGAGGCCCGCTGGTTCTCGCGGGACGACCTGCGGGCGGCCATGGAGTCCGGCGAGGTGCTGCCCCCGGCCGGGATCTCCATCGCCGCCCGACTGATCGAGATGTGGTACGGCAAGCCGCTGGTCTGAGGGCCGGCGGCCCGCGCCATGTACCCGCGCGGTGTGAGGGCTCAGTCGGCGACGGGCGCGCCGACCAGCGCCTCCTTCACCTGGGCGAGGGAGGGGTTGGTCATGGTGACCTCGGGGCCGCCCGAGGCGGGCGCCACGACGACCGTGGGCACCGTCTGGTTGCCGTTGTTGGCCTTCTCCACCAGGGCCACCGCGGTCGGGTCCTGCTCGATGTCGATCTCGGTGAACGCGATGCCCTCACGGTCCAGCTGGCCCTTGAGCCGGCGGCAGTAACCGCACCACGGGGTGCTGTACATCGTCACGGTGCCCTGCATCGTCCTGCTCCTCGTCATGGTCGTTGTCGCGGTCGTCGTACGCGGTCGTCGTCGCGGTCGTGCGGTCGTCCCGATGGGGGCCGATTCCTCGCTCCAGGACAACACACGGGCCGGTACGACAAATTCCGCGGGCTGTGGACAACCCGCCCCACGGGCCTCCGGCGACCTGGCAGCATGGCGGGGTGACATCAGCACCGCACGCCTCGCCCCTCCCCTCCGGATCCTTCCCCACCACACCCGACTCGGCCGACGCCGTGCTCGACGGGCTCGATCCCGAGCAGCGGGAGGTGGCCACCACGCTGCACGGGCCGGTGTGCGTGCTGGCCGGTGCCGGCACCGGGAAGACGCGGGCGATCACCCACCGCATCGCCTACGGGGTGCTGGCCGGCGTCTTCCAGCCGGCCACGGTGCTCGCGGTCACCTTCACCCAGCGGGCGGCGGGCGAGATGCGTGGCCGGCTGCGCCAGCTGGGCGCGGGCGGGGTCCAGGCCAGGACCTTCCACTCCGCGGCGCTGCGGCAGCTCCAGTACTTCTGGCCCAAGGCGGTGGGCGGGGAAGTGCCCCGGGTGGAGGAGCGGAAGATCCAGCTGGTCGCGGAGGCCGCCGCCAGGAACCGGGTCCGGTTGGAGCGGGCGGAGCTCCGCGAGGTCACCGGCGAGATCGAGTGGGCCAAGCTGACCCAGACCATCCCCGAGGAGTACCCGGCGGCCCTCGCCAAGGCCGGCCGCGAGGTGTCCGCGGACCCGGCCCAGATCAGCCGGATCTACGGCACCTACGAGCGGCTCAAGCGAGACCGCGGCGTCATCGACTTCGAGGACGTGCTGCTGCTGACGGTCGGCATCCTCACCGACCGGCACGACATCGCGGAGACGGTGCGCCGCCAGTACCAGCACTTCGTGGTCGACGAGTACCAGGACGTCAGCCCGCTCCAGCAGCGGCTGCTCCAACTGTGGTTGGGGGAGCGCGACAACCTGTGCGTCGTGGGGGACGCCAGCCAGACGATCTACTCCTTCACCGGCGCCACCCCCGAGCACCTGCTGAACTTCCGGCTCAGCCACCCGGAGGCCACCGTCGTCAAGCTCGTCCGGGACTACCGCTCCACACCGCAGGTGGTCCACCTGGCCAACGGGCTGCTCGCCCAGGCGAAGGGGCGGGCCGCGGAGAACCGTCTCGAGCTGGTCTCGCAGCGGCCGGCGGGGCCTGAGCCGGTCTTCGCCGAGCACCCGGACGAGCCGGCCGAGGCCGAGGCCACCGCCAAGCGGATCAGGCAGCTGCTCGCCCCGACCGAGGAGGGCGGCGGCGGGGTGCCGGCCAGCGAGATCGCCGTGCTCTTCCGGATCAACGCCCAGTCCGAGATCTACGAGCAGGCGCTGTCGGACGCCGGGATTCCCTACCAGGTCAGGGGCGCCGAGCGGTTCTTCGAGCGGCCCGAGATCCGGCAGGCCGGCCTCGCCCTGCGCGGCGCCTCCCGGGCCGCCGGCAACGACCCGGCGCTGACCGAGGCGGCGGACGAGGGGCTCGGCGCGCAGGTGGGCGCCGTGCTGGCCACCACCGGGTGGACGCCCACGCCGCCGGCCGGCTCGGGCGCCGTCCGCCAGCGGTGGGACTCGCTGAGTTCCCTGGTGCGGCTCGCCGAGGAGTTCGCGCGGGCCAGGCCGGGCGCCACCCTGCGGGACTTCGTGGCCGAGCTCGACGAGCGCGCCGCGGCCCAGCACATCCCCACCGTGGAGGGCGTCACGCTGGCCTCGCTGCACACCGCCAAGGGCCTCGAGTGGGACGCGGTGTTCCTCGTCGGCCTGACGGACGGGATGCTGCCGATCACCCACGCCAAGACGCCCGAGCAGGTGGAGGAGGAGCGCCGCCTGCTCTACGTGGGGGTCACCAGGGCTCGGCGTGACCTGACGATGTCCTGGGCGCTGTCCCGCTCGCCCGGCGGCCGGGCCTCCCGCCGGCCCAGCCGCTTCCTCGACGGGTTGCGGCCCGGCTCCAGCGTGTCCGCGGGGGCGGGCGCCGGTGGCGCCGGGGGCGTGGAGCGCGGCTCCGGCGCGCGCGGGCGCCGGGCGCGGGGGCCCGTCCTGTGCCGGGTGTGCGGGCGGACCCTGACCGAGGCGGCCGAAATCAAGCTCCGGCGCTGCGTGGACTGCCCCTCCACCATGGACGAGGAGTTGTTCGAGCGGCTGCGGGAGTGGCGCCTGGTGCGGGCCAGGGATCTGGGCCGTCCGCCGTACGCGGTGTTCACCGACGTCACGCTGATGGCGATCGCGGAGAACGTGCCGGGATCCGAGCGCGAGTTGGGCAAGATCTCCGGGGTGGGCCCGCACAAGCTGCGCCAGTTCGGTCCCGACGTGCTGGCCATGTGCGCCGGTCAGCCGCTGCCGGAGGCCGCGGCCGAGACTTCCGAGGAATCCCCGGAAAAATAGTTTGCGCGCGCCGGAGCGGTGCGCATAGCGTGCTGCACACGGCGCCGGAGGAGTCTTCCGCTTCTCCCGGAGCCGTGCTGTACTGAGCTGTACCGAAGTGCCCGTTGTGAGCAGCAGAGACTGCTCGTCGAGACGCCAGAAGGAGGCGAGTCCCGTGGCCAGTATCACGACCAAACTGATCGACCGCGCGTTCGTCGGCCTTCTCCTGGCTGATGGCGACGTCCCGCTGTCGGGCACCCGTCTGTCCGCTCGCGTTGCCGTGCGTCCGGCTGCTTCCGCCGTGATTCGCGAGGCCGCCGCCAGTGAGCGACCGATCCAGGCGCCCGCAGCAGTAGCGGTGAAGGCACACATGGGTGCCTATGCCACCGCCAATGCGGCCGGCGCCGGTAGCCAGCTCTTCGGACAGCAGCTCTTCGGACAGCAGAAGACCCAGCACCACACGATGTGGGCCCTCCGCGGGCTCGATCCCTGGAGTGATCCAGCCTGATCGGCGAGATCAGGTCGGCACCTACCAGGGCCGCGGAACCCACACCGGGATCCGCGGCCCTTCTGTTTTGCCAGCCGATTCCGGCCACGAGCCGGAGACCGACAACGACGACGAGGAATCGACCGTGCCACTCGCGCCGTACGCCGCCCGACCTGACCTCACCTCACCACCCGATCCGGAGACTTCTGTGACCCCGCTGTACACGCTGAACGAGCTCGACGAAGCCATCGAGCGACTCGACGACAGCGTCCCCTGCCGCTCCTACGACCCCGAGGTCTTCTTCGCGGAGACCCCGGAGGACGTGGAGTACGCCAAGTCGCTGTGCGGGACCTGCCCGCTGCGCGAGGCCTGCCTGGCCGGTGCCAAGGACCGCCGTGAGCCCTGGGGGGTGTGGGGTGGCGAGCTGTTCGTCCAGGGCGTCGTGGTGCCCCGCAAGCGGCCTCGTGGCCGCCCCCGCAAGAACCCGGTCACGGCATGAACGTCCAAGGCACCATCGGTCGGCCGGCGGCGTACGGCCCACGACGTGATCCCCACATGAACCTCCCCACCGAAGAACCGGCCGCGGCCCGCTCGCCGCGCCAGAAGCTGAACAGGACCAGGAAGTTGCATCTCATCCCAGAAGCGCTCGCTCGTTCCCATATGGCTGAACGAGCCCGCGAAGCCGAATCCCAACGCGCCGCCGACCAGTTGGCTCTCGCCAACCGGCTGGAGCGCAGGTCGGCCCGCCTCCAGCGCCGCGCGGAGCGCGCCTCACGGCGCGCCCGCAGGGCGCTCGCCCAGGCGGTGCTGAGCTAGGACCACACCCACCCAC
>NZ_SMKI01000492.1 GCF_004348415.1 Streptomyces hainanensis | reverse complement strand
GAGGGGTGATGAGGGATGGGGTTTGCGTTTCCGGCACGGGACTCGACTCCTCGTGAACGGCTGCCCTGACAGCGGGAGGTTACCCCGCCAACCGCTCATCTGAGCGTTCCGGTCATCATTCGTGGCAGGCATCACGCCCACGAAAGGGCTAATTCCAGCCTAAGCCGCCCAAGGCGACGGGGCACGGCGAGGCGAGACGCGCCCCTGTACTGGGCCCGAAATTCGAACGGCGTACATGCTCGTCGCGAGACCTTTGGGGGACACTGAAACCTCCCGAGAGGAGGCGAAGGGAACCGTGAGCGTTGCGTACGAGGAACATGTCGGGCCCTGGACAGTCGACGAGGTCTTGGCCCTGCCCGAGGATTCACGTGTCCGGATCGAGCTGGTCGGGGGGGCACTCATGATGAGCCCCAGCCCAGGCACACCGCATCAGCGGGCCTCGACTCGGTTGTTGAAGCTGCTGGACCGGGCGGTCGAGGCCGCCGAGGCACCGGTCGAGATCTTCCACGACCACAACGTGATCGTGTCGGACGGACTACTGATCCCAGACATCGTCATCGCGGACGCCGAGGGCGCGGCCCAGGCGACCATCCACCTTGAGCCGCGTGACGTGCTCGCCGTGATCGAGATCGCCTCGCCCTCTACTCAGGTCACGGACCGCAAGATGAAGCCGGTGCTCTACGCTGCCGCCGGCATCCCCAGCTACTGGCGGGTCGAGCTGGCACCGACACCGCGGATCCATGTGGGCGAGCTTGGCCTGGGAGGCGCCTACGCGGAGGTCACCGTGCAGGCCGGCACCCGGACTCAAATCAAGAGGCCATTCCCCTTCGAAATCGACCCCGCCGATCTACTGCTGCGTCGCTGAGAGGGCCGCCGACGTCAGCCGGCGGTCGGCCTCGGTCGGGGCGTAGAGCGACTCGACGACCATCGTGCCCGCCCCGGCGAGGCCGGCGCGGTCGCCGAGCTGGGACGTCACCACCTGCAGGTACGCCGTGGTGCGCGGCATCGCGCGCTGGTAGAGGAGCTCCCTGACCCCGGTCAGGAACGGGGGTCCTGCGAGGTCGCCGGCGATCATCAGGACACCGGGGTTGAGCAGCGTGACCACCGTCGCCAGCACGCCGCCGACCAGCCGGCCGGCCTCGCGGGCCAGCCGTACCGCGTCGGGCTGGCCGATGGACAGCTGGTCGCGGACGCCGGAGCCGGAGGCGGTGGGAATGCCGGCCGCCGTCAGCTGCTCGGCCAGGGCGCGGCCGCTGGCCACCGCCGCCAGGCAGCCGTAGGAGCCGCAGCGGCAGAGCGCGTGGGTGTACTCGCTGAGCCTGATGTGCCCTATGTCACCGGCGGCGCCGTCGATCCCCCGGTACATCTCGCCGCCGGCCACCATCCCGGCGCCGATGCCGGTGGAGACCTTGATCAACAGGAACGCCGAGCAGTCGGGGTAGCCGTGGCGCTGCTCGGCGTACGCCATCAGGTTGGCGTCGTTCTCCATCAGCACGGGTATCCGGGCGTCGCCGTGGCAGTGCTCGGCGAACGCGCGCCGCATCCGCTCCCGGATCGGGTAGCGATCCCAGCCGGGCATGATCGGCGGCTGGACGACCTGGCCGGACCGCGAGTCGACGGGCCCCGGCACCGAGAGGCCGATGCCGCAGACGGCGGAGGCCGGCACCCCGGCCTTCTCCAGCAGCGCCGCGAACCAGTGGCCGAGCCGGTCGAGGACCTCGTCGGGGCCCTGGTTGATCAGCAGCGAGCCCGAGTGCTCGGCCAGCAGCCCGCCCGCCAGGTCCAGCACGGCGGCCCGCGCGTGCCGCGTCTCCAGGTCGGCGCAGAGCACCACCGCGTGGGAGGCGTCGAACTCGATCCGCACGGCTGGGCGACCGCCGGTCGGGGCCTCTACCGGATCGCCCGCCGTCTCCCTGATCCACCCGGCACCGAAGAGCTGGTCCAACCGGTGACCGACGGTCGACCGGGAGAGCCCGGTGATCCGCTGGAGCTCGCCGCGCGTTGTCGCCTGTCCGCTGCGGATCAACCCCAGCAGGTGCCCGGCGCTCGCCTGGTTCATCACACCGCCTGCCTTCCCCGTGACTGATTCCTCACCCCCATTTAGCTTGTGAAGTAGATATTACAGCGGTACTTTTGCGTGTTAAGTAGACGTAACTCTGCGGTACCTTCGACAAAACAAGTGGTGCGGCCGCGCTGCGGCAGCAAAAGCCAGAGTCCTTCGGAGCTCACGTGGAACGCGCTGATCTGCCCCCCGGCCTCCCCTCGATCGCATACAACGGCGCGCAGCGCGTTCTCGCCCGCAACTGGACCGGCTCCTCGACGGTCCCCTCCAGAGCCCTCTACCCACACCAGTGGAGCTGGGACTCCGCGTTCATCGCCATCGGGCTGCGCCACGTCTCCCCCGACCGCGCCCAGCGCGAGCTGGAGACGCTGCTGACCGCCCAGTGGCAGGACGGCCGGATCCCGCACATCGTGTTCAACCCGGCCGTCCCCCTCACGGCCTACTTCCCCAGTCCGGACTTCTGGCGATCCTCCACCGCCGGGGACAAGGCCGGGGCGCCCGCGACCGTCGAGACCTCCGGGATCGTGCAGCCGCCCGTCCACGCCCTCGCCGCCTGGCTGGTCCACCGGGCCGACCCCGCCGCGTCCACGCGCCGGGGCTTTCTCCGTCGGGTCTACCCCCGGCTCGTCGCCTGGCAGCGGTACCTCACCGGCCGCCGTGACCTGGGCGGCCGGGGCCTCGCGTCAATCGTGCACCCCTGGGAGTCCGGCATGGACAACAGTCCGTGTTGGGACCAGCCGCTGGCCAGGATCGAGCCCGCCGACGTGCGCACCTTCCACCGCGCCGACCTCGACCACGGCTGCCGCGCCGACCGCCCCACCGACCTCGACTACGGCCGCTACGTCCGGCTCGCCGCCTCCTACCGCGACCGCGGCTACGCCGACGACGCCGGCTCGCACCCGTTCGCCGTCGAGGACCCGGCGCTCAACGCCCTGCTGATCGCCTCCGAGCACGCCCTGGCCGAGATCGCCGCCGTCATCGACGCCGACCCGGCCGACCACCTGGTCCGTGCCGAGGAGCTCACCACCAACCTGCTCAAGCGGCTGTGGAACCCGGACGCCGGCATGTTCCTCTGCCAGGACGTGATCACCGGCGAGCACATCACGGAACGCGGCGTCAGCGGCCTGATCCCGCTGATCCTCCCCGACCTCCCCGACGAGGTCGTCGCCGCCCTGGTGCGCACCGCCACCGGCGAACACTTCGGCCTCGGCGGGCCCTCCCGGCTGGCACCGAGCTACGACCTGACCGGGCGGGCCTTCGACCCGTCGCGCTACTGGCGAGGCCCCGCCTGGTTCAACATCAACTGGCTGCTGGAGCGCGGCCTGCGCCTGCACGGCGCCACCGAGCAGGCCGACGCGCTGCGGGCCGAGGCACTGAGCGCGGCCAACGCGACCGGCTTCGCCGAGTACGTCGACCCGTTCACCTGCGAGGCACGCGGCAGCCAGGACTTCAGCTGGACGGCCGCGCTCACCATCGATCTGCTCATGGAACCGCACGTCGAACCGCTCGCCACCCAGGCCCAGGGCGCGTCGCACGCCTGACGCCCACCGCCAGGGGACAACCGAAGACATGAAGACACCAGGGGATCGCAGTGCTCACTACACACCACTGCCTGCTCGTCCGGGACGGCACCTTCGCAGCGATCGGGCCTTCCGGGGACATCACCGGCGACCGCGGCCCCTGGCCTGACGGCCTCTTCGCCCGGGACGCCCGCCACCTCAGCCGCTGGCAGCTCACCGTCGACGGCGGCACGCCCGCCGTGCTGGTGCCGGCGGCCGTCGGGGACGAGGCCCGGGCCAACGCCGTCCTGACGCCGCCCGGCAGCCGCGCCGAGCCGCCCGCGCTGACGCTCTTCCGCGAACAGTCGGTGCGCGCCGGCGGGTTAAGCGAACGGATCAGGATCAGCAGCAACCACGGCGAACCGACGACCGCCCTGCTGGCGTTGACCGTCGACGCCGACTTCGCCGACCAGTTCGAACTACGTGGCGACCACCGCTGGTACGAGAAGCCACACGCCGTACGCACCCGCGCGATCCTGCCGGACGGCGTGGAGTTCGGCTACCGGCGCCACGAGTGGCGCGCCCGCACCGTCGTCACCACCTCGCCCGCGCCCGACGTGGTCGAGGAAACCGGCAGCGGCGCGCGCCGGTTGCGCTGGCAGGTCGAGCTACCGGCCCACGGCAGCGTGGAGTTGGCGCTCCGCGTGGACGCCCACCCGCACGGCGCGCCGGAGCCGGACCCCGTACTCCCCATGCCGGCCGGCCGGTTCGCGACGGTGGGCGGGCTCGGCGGCGTGCCGATCCCGGACGACTGGCCCGAACTGTCGGCCGCGTGCGAACAGGGGCTCGGCGACCTCGCCGGCCTCCTCGTACCGGCCACCGGGCCCGACGGCGAGCCCCTTCGGGTGCCGGCGGCCGGCGTGCCGTGGTTCCTGACACTGATCGCCCGACACGCCCTCGTCACCTCGCTGTTCATGCTGCGCGCCAGGCCCGAACTGGCCGCCGCCACGCTGCTCGCACTGGCCGCCACCCAGGCCACCGGCGCCGACCCGCGGCGCATCGCCGAGCCGGGCAAGATCGTGCACGAGCTGCGCCACGGCGAACTGGCCCACTTCGACCAGGTGCCGTACGGCCGCTACTTCGGCGCCGTGGACAGCACCCCGCTGTTCCTGCTGCTGCTCGGCGCCCACGCGCAGGCCACCGGCGACGAGAAGCTGGCCCGCCGCCTGGAGCGGCACGCTCGCGCCGCCGTCGAGTGGATGTTCCAGTACGGCGGCCTCGCCGACGGCGGCTACCTGCTCTACCAGGCGGACCAGGGCGGGCTCGCCAACCAGAACTGGAAGGACTCCCCCGGCTCCGTCTGCGCCGCGGACGGCACCCCCGCCAAGGGCGAGATCACCGCGGCCACCGCCCAGGGCTACGCGTACGCCGCGCTCAGCCAGGCGGCCCGGCTGGCCCGCACGGCCTGGGACGACGCCTCGTACGCGGACGTCCTCGACGACGCGGCCGAGGGGCTGCGGGCCCGCTTCCTTCGGGACTTCTGGCTGCCGGAACACGACTTCCCCGCCCTGGCGTTGGACGGCGCGGGCCAGCGTGTCGACGCCCTCGGCTCGGACGCCGGACACCTGCTGTGGACCGGCATCCTCGACCGCGAGCGCGGCCGGGAGGTGGGCCGGCGGCTGGTCCGACCGGACTTCTTCACCGGCTGGGGCATCCGCACCCTGGCCGCCGGCCAGCCGGCATACCACCCGCTCTCCTACCACCGGGGCAGCGTCTGGCCGCACGACAGCGCGATCGCGGCCCTCGGCCTCGCCCGCTACGGCCTCCGCACGGAGGCCCAGACGGTCGCCCGCGGCGTCCTCGACCTGGCGGCCGCGACCTCCTTCCAACTCCCGGAGGCCGTCGCGGGCTACGCCCGCGACGAGCACCCGACCCCGGTCC
>NZ_SMKI01000491.1 GCF_004348415.1 Streptomyces hainanensis | reverse complement strand
GGTGCCGGCGCCGCCCGGCGTCCGCCGGCTGGCCGACATCGCGACCGACATGCTCGACCAGAGCCCGGCGGCCGCGGCGGCGCTCGCCGACCCGGCCGAGCGGGCGCTGGTGCGGCACTGCGCGGCCTGGGATGGATCAAGATGCTCCAGCACCTCTACACTGAACGCCGCTACTTCGGCGTGGACCCGGGCCCCATCGACGCCGTCGCGGTGGCGCTGGCCTGCGGCGTCGAGGGACACCGCATCACCTCGCTCACCCAACTCGAAGAGGTGACACGCTCGTTCACCGAGCGGCCTCGACCCGTCTACCTGGACATCGAGGTGCCGCACCTCATCGACCACGTGCCGCCGGTCGCCGCCTGGGACGGCGGTCTCGCCGGCGCCGGCGAACGCCCCGTCTACTAGGAGGAGCACAGGATGGCCGACCAGCGGACCGGACCGGCTCCCCGCAACCGCTCCGAGACCGTGTACTGGACGCTGCGCAACGAGATAACGGACGGCGTGCTGCGCCCCAACGCGCCGCTCGTCGAGGACGAGATCGCCGTCCGGCTCGGCGTCTCCCGCACCCCGGTGCGGGAGAGCCTGCACCGCCTCGCCGCCGACGGCCTGATCGACAGCCACCGGCGGCGCTGGCTGGTGCACGAGCACACGCGCGACGAGATCGTGCAGATCTACGAGGTGCGGGCCGGCCTGGAGAGCCATGCGGCGCGGCTGGCCGCGCTGCGCGCCACGGATCCGCAGCGAGCCGAGATCGAGGGCTGGCGGCGGCGGATGACCGACACCGACCCGACGGTGCTCAGCGAGCGGGCCAACACCAACGACCTGTTCCACGACGCCATCTCGGGTGCCGGCGGCAACCCCCGGCTGCTCGCGGAGATCCGCGCCAACCGGCTGTTCCACTTCAACCGGCGGATCGCCGCCCTCTACAGCGACGCCGACCTCGACACCTCGTCCCGTCAGCACGCGGAACTGATCACCGTCGTGTGCGCGGGCGACGCCGACCGGGCGGCCGACATCGCCCGCGAACACGTCGAGTTCTCGCTTCAGCTCATCCTCAGGAAGCTGTTCTGAAGGCCGAGCGCGCCATCGCACGAACACCTACGACCGCGTCGCGGTGCCGCATTCGTCCGAAGCCGTCCGCTCGCTCATCGAGGTGCTCCGGTCGTACGGGTCGACCTCGGGCCCCGTGCCCGCCTCCGACTCCTCCGTGTCGAACGGAGGGGTCAGGTAGCCGGTGGAGAGGTCGCAACCCCCGTTGGTCATGTCGACCACGTACGAGACGAGGGAGAAGGTTCCCGGCTCGGTGATCACCAGCGAGGGGTCGTCCCAGCTCATCACCACCTCGCGCCGCACGATGGTGCGGACGACCTCGTCGCCGCCCGCCGCCGGCGCGACCGGGTACACGTACGTGACGTCACTGGTCACCTCCAGCGCGCCGCGCTCGCCCTCCCGGTACGTGATCCGGCCCCGGGTCCTGACCACGTCCCCGACGAGACGCGCCTGCGAGGTGTCGAACCGGCTGAACAGCATCAGCGGGTCGTTCTGCTCGCTCGGAGCGCTGAACGCCGTCTCCAGGAAGGTCCGGACATCCTGTTGGTGAGGGTTGATCAGCGCGATCGCCGCTTCGGGACGCTCGCCCCGCAGCACCCCCGGATCCAGACTTGCCGCGGCGAGGAAGTCCAGGCTCTGCTCCAGCGCCCCCTCCACCTGCGCCTGGCTCATCCAGCCGGTCGCCCCGGCCTCCGGCACCGTTATCCCGTCCGTGCCGCTCGACCAGCGAGCCGCGGGTGAGCCCCTGAACGGCTCATCGAGCGTGGGCTGTTGGGAACTCTCCGCGGGAGGCGCCTGGCTCGGGCGCTCCGACTCCGCCGCCAGCGGCGTCGCGGCCCCTTCGTCGTCGCCGAACCACCCGGCCAGCCGGCCCGGATCCAGCGCCACGGCCAGCAGTGCCACCGAAGCCAGCAGCCCGACCACGAACCAGCCCTTCCGCCGGCTGGGCCGGGCCGGCGAGTACGTCCGCCAGCCCTCCGGGTCCGGGGGCTGCTCCCGCAGCCGCCTCGTCACGACCCGGGCCCGCGCCGACGGCTCCCTGGGAGCGTCCGCCACACCGGTCATCGGATCCCGGAGGAACCGTTCCCACTCCTCGTCGGGCACTGACGAACCGCCCCGCTCCCCGTCAGCGTTCACACCGAACCCCCTGCTTCGTGAGCCGCTTCGCGCCCTCGCCCCCGGGGCGCGTTCCCTCTACCGACACAGCGGCCGCACGCCGCCTTCTCGGCGCAAGCACATTATCCTGCCGGGCCTGGACCGTTTACCGCGAGTGCTCGCGTTCGGGCGGCCTGAAGAGCGCCTTCGCGCAGTCCGAACGGTCTTCCTCCGCGATGGACCACCGCGCACGGCGACAAGGCCAAGGCCGGCGAGCGCGTCGGCGAGGTCGGCGCGACCGGCAACGTCACAGGACCGCACCTGCACTTCGAGGACCGCCCGGCGGCGGGTACGCGAACGACCGCGGGCCCACCTGGTGGGCCGAGCCACCCGGCGGTCGTGTCGCGTCACCAGATCGACGCGACACGACCCCCTACCGAGCCGTGAGACAGCGGGAAGCCGCTCAGCGCCTCGTCTCGTACCTGGTCAGAACCACGCCGCCGGGAAACGTCCGCGTCTCCACCAGGTTCAGGTTCACCCAGCTGTCCAACGCGGTGAAGAACGGCGTGCCCCCGCCCACCAGGACCGGGTGGACGACGATCACGTACTCGTCGATCAGCCCGGCGCGCATGGCGGCCCCGGCGAGCGTGGCGCCGCCGATGGTCATGGGGCCGCCGTCCTCGGCCTTGAGCCGGGTGATCTCGGCGATCGCGTCGCCGGTGACCAGACGGGTGTTCCAGTCGACCTTGTCGATCGTCGAGGAGAACACCACCTTCGGCGTGTCCCGCCAGTTCCGCGCGAACTCGATCTCCGCCGGGGTGGCGTTGGGCTGCTGGTCGCCGGTCGGCCAGTAGGAGCTCATCGTCTCCCACAGCTTGCGCCCGTACAGCGACAGGCCACTCGCCTGCTCGTGGTCGAGCCACCGCTGGAACAGCTCCTCGCTCGGCGGCCCGCCCCAGCTGATGTCTTCGCCGGCCGCGCTGATATAGCCGTCCAGGGTCAGGTTCATGCCGTAGATCAGTTTGCGCATGGCTCAGCCTTCCGTCCGTGGGAGTACGGCGTACGGACCAGCGCGGCGCGGGAAACTCATCGGTGCGCGATCGGGGATCACCGGAAGACATGGCCGTGAGACAGCGGGGTTCGTCGGGGGGTGTCGGGGTGCGGCCCGATCAACCGGCAGGCGCCGTCGACCCACCAGGGGCGCACCGCGCCGCCGCCGTCGGTGAGTTCGACGTCGAGTGCCGCTGCGGCGTCGGCGAGGGGGCTCCACGGGATGGAGCCCACGCCCTGGTCGGGGTCGGCCAACAGCCGGAATCACGCCGTGCACGGCACCTTGCCCATGCAGTGCGCAAGGCACCGCGCGAACGTGCGCACCTGCCCGAAGAGTTCTTCGTCCCGTTGCCGGCCGCAGCCGTCTACGACCACGCCTTCGGGCGCCGCCGAGTCATGGCCGCACTACGAGAACCAGGAGGGTCCGGCGTTGACGTACGGAGCCTCCAGGGTCGCCGCTTCCTCGTCCGACAGCTGGAGGTCGAGGGCCTCCGCGGCCTGCTGGAGGTGGTGGCGTTCGGTGGCCCCGACGATGGGGGCGGAGACCAGTGGATTACGCAGTACCCAGGCCAGCGCGACCTGCGCCATGGTCACGCCGCGGGCTTCGGCTACCTGCTGCACGGCGTCGATGACGGGTTCGTCGTGCGGGGCGTCGAAGGCCCGCACGACGTGGTCGGTGCGGGAGCGGGTGCTCTGTTCGCCGGCGGGGCGCGCGAGGCGGCCCTTGCCGTTGGGTGAGTAGGGGACCAGTCCGACGCCCATGTCGCCGCACATGGCCATGAGTTCGGGCTCGTCCTGGCGGCGCAGCAGGTTGTACTGGTTCTGCATGGACCCGAAGCGGGTCCATCCGCCGAGGTCGGCGGCGTGCTGGAGCTTGGCGAACTGCCAGGCGTACATCGAGGAGGCGCCGAGGTAGCGGACCTTGCCGGCCTTGACGACGTCGTGCAGCGCCTCCATGGTCTCCTCGACGGGGGTGTCGTCGTCGTAGCGGTGGATCTGGTAGAGGTCGACGTAGTCGGTGCCGAGCCGGGCCAGGGAGGCGTCGACCTGTTCGAGGATCGCCTTGCGGGACAGGCCCTCGCCGCCGGGGCCGTCGTGCGTCTTCCCGCGGACCTTGGTGGCCAGCACGATGTCCTCGCGCCGGGAGTACTCGCGGACGGCGCGGCCGGTGATCTCCTCGGAGGTGCCGGCCTGGTAGACGTTGGCGGTGTCCCAGAAGGTGATGCCCAGTTCCACGGCTCGGCGGAAGAACGGTCCGGCCTTGTCCTCGGCCAGTGCCCAGGGGTGGGCGCCGGGGACGGTGGGGTCGCCGTAGCTCATGCACCCCAGTGCGAGGCGGCTGACCTTCAGGCCGGTGGTGCCGAGACGGACGTACTCCATGATGACGCTCCTCACAGGTCGCGGGGGCCCGCCGGGCCGGGCCGTGTCTGTTCCGCAGCACCCGGGTGGCGCGGTGGGCGTCGTCCGACGCCTGGGGGTGCTACGCCGGCGTCAGTGGCTGGTGTAGCCGCCGTCGACGGGCAGGGCGACGCCGACGACGAAGCTGGCGGCGGGGCCGCACAGCCACACGACGGCGGCGGCGACCTCTTCGGCCTTGCCGAGGCGGCCGATGGGCTGTTGCCTGATGATCTCGGCCATGGCCTCGGCCTGGCCTTCGAGCATGTCGGCGACCATCGGGGTGTCGATGACGCCGGGGCAGACGGCGTTGATGCGGATGCCCCTCGGGGCGTACTCGACCGCGGCGCTCTTGGTCAGGCCGATCACGCCGTGCTTGGAGGCGTGGTAGGCGGCGCGCTCGGGCAGGCCGACCAGGCCGCCGAGGGAGGAGCAGTTGACGATCGCGCCGGAGCCCTGCGTGCGCATCTGGCGCAGCTCGTGCTTCTGGGCGGCCCACACGCCGCGCAGGTTGACGGCGTTGACGCGGTCGAACTCCTCGGCGCTCTCGTCGGCGGCGTCGGAGGGCGGGGCCTGGATACCGGCGTTGTTGAACGCCATGTCCAGGCGGCCGAAGGCTTCCACCGCGCGGTCGACCGCGCGGGCGGCCTGGTCCTCGTCGGTGACGTCGCACCCGACGCCGATGGCCTGGTGGCCGGCGTCGGCGAGTTCCTGGGCGGCCTTGTCCACGGCGGCCTTGTTGATGTCGGCCAGGACGACGGCGGCACCGGCCTGGGCGAAGGCGCGGGCGGCGGCCAGGCCCATGCCGGAGGCCGCGCCGGTGACCAGGGCGACCTGGCCTTCGAAGTCGTAACGCGGGTTCATGGGAAAGGTGTCCAATCTTCGGGCCGGTGCGGGTGCCGCCCGGGCGAGGACGGAAGGGGTAGGGG
>NZ_SMKI01000490.1 GCF_004348415.1 Streptomyces hainanensis | reverse complement strand
CACGTGCGCCCGCGCCACCCCCAGCGCGTCGAGCACCGCCACCACGTCCGCCGCGAAGCCCCGGGTGCTGTACGGCTCGTCCGGCGCGTCGCTCGCCCCGGTGCCCCGGTAGTCGAGCGTGATCGTCAGGAAGCGCTCCTCGAAGTCCTCCCTGACGCCGTCCCACCAGTGGTGGTTGTTGGACTGCCCGGCCAACAGCACCAACGCCTCGGCGCCCTCGACCCCACCGGTCTGGTAGGCGACGCCCACCCCGTCCCCGGCAACCGCTCTCGACATGGTTCGCACCCCACAGCATCACGGAACGACCCCCCGACCCTAACCGAACGGCCGTTTTCCCCCGCCACGGCCAGGAAAGTGCTCCGAGTAGCACGCCGCACACACATCCGTACCGGACCCCGGTGGTGCCCATGAAGATCAGCTACGCCCTCCTCCCCGACTACCCGCTGCGCGACTCCCTCGCGTCCATCAGACTCGCCGACGAGCTCGGCTTCCACGCCTGCTACGCCGCCGACGAGACCTGGCACAAGGACCTGTGGCAGCTCTTCGCCGTCGCGGCCGGCCAGACCAGCCGGATCCGCCTCGGGCCGAGCGTCTCCCCGGTGACGCTCCGCGAACCGAGCCTCATCGCCCAGTCCCTCGCCACGCTCGACGAGCTGTCCGGCGGCCGGGCCGAGGGCGTGCTCTCCAGCGGCAACTTCGGCCTGCTCGCCCAGTACGGCATGGACTGGGCCAGGAACCGCCCGCTCTCCCGCGTCAAGGAGGCCCTGCACGTCGTCCGCACCCTGCTCGACGACGGCGCCATCACCCATCGCGGCGAGTTCTACACCTACGACGGTCTCTTCACCTTCGCCCGCCCCGTCCAGGAGCGGCTGCCGCTGATGCTCGGCGCCATGCGCGGCCCGCGCTCGTTCGAGGCCGCCGGGCAGCTCTCCGACGGCTGTCACCACGCCCTCGGCTACACCCGGGAGGCGTACGACTACGCCGTCAGCCACCTCCGCGCCGGCGCCGAACGCGCCGACAAGGACTGGCGCACCCTCGACATCGGCGCCTGGGTCGTCTTCTCCACCGGCCCCGACTCCTCGGTGGCCAGGGAGGCGGCCCGCAGCATGGTCGGCATCTACGCCTCCTCCATGCCCGCGGAACTGTTACGCCGCAACGGCGTCGACCCCGAGGAACTGGCCCCCATCACCGACGCCATCGCCGCCGGCGACCTGGCCCGCGGCATCGAGCTGACCACCCCCGACATCGCCGACCGCCTCTCCATCGCCGGCACCCCAGAGGAGTGCCTGGCCAAGATCCGGACGGAACTGGCCCCCGCCGGCGTCAACCACCTCATCTGCGCCATCACCGACCGCGGCCTGGTCCGCGCCTTCACCGGCCGCGACCTCATCGAGGCCGCGGACGTCGACACCCAACTCCGCCTGATCCACGACCACCTCATGCCGGCCCTGGCCTGACACCCTCAGCCGGCGTCGCCCAGCAGCGGGGCCTCCAACCGGTGCGCGTAGTCGCGCCAGCGGGTCCTCGCGTCCTCGGGCACCGCCGGGCCCGGTTGGAGGATGCCGGCCAGGCGGGCCACTCGCCAGGCGCGGAACGTCGCCGCCGGGCTGGTGACTCCGCCGAGCAACGCGCAGGACACCCGGAGCGCCTCGGCGATCCCCTCGGCCAGACGGGCGGGGTCGGCGTCGGTTCGGACGGTCGCGGCCGCCACCAGGGCGTGCAGGAACGCCACCGACTGCAGGTCCGCGCCCATCGTCACCATACGCCGGACGACCACGGGGTCGTCGGCGTCGAAGGGGTAGGGCTCGATGAGGCCCGACCACATCGCGAGGAACGGGGTGGCATCGTGGTTCTGGTGCCACCCCAACTCGTCGACGATGGCCATCGTCTCGTCGCCGAAGCCGCCGACCTCCTGGACCAGGCTCAGCAGGCGATCCAGCTCCGGCCCGTGGGCGGCGGTGAAGTCGCCGACGGGCAGGGCCGTTTCGCCGGCGGCGGCACCGAGGGCGACGATGCCGCCGAGGGGCCCGAAGACCTCGCGGGCGAGTGAGGACTCCGATACGGGTGGGTGAGGGTGTGTCACTTAACTCATACTCTCCGGTGCTTGGCCAGGGCCTCTGCCCATCCAGTTCATGAACGCGTCCATGGAGCCTCTGATCCCGATGATCCCATTGTTGACCTCGGCGAGATCGGTGGCGTTGTCGACGAACCACTCCGGCTGCTGGTTTCCGGGTGGGCCGCCCATCTGCCGGATGCGGTCGGCGAACTCCCTCGGCACCTCGACGCGCACCACCTGCCCGCCCTGACCCGCGTACTGCTGGATGGCCCGGGTGAGATCGTCGGTGAGGTAGAGGCCGGGCTGCGGGGTCGAGCCGCGAACGGCCACGCCCGTCGGGGCGCCGAGCTGGAACGTCGCGCCCCGCAGATCCTGCGCCCCGTGGTAGAGCACCACCATCTCGTCGTGCGCGGCGAGGCCCAGCGGGTCGGTGTCGCACAACGGGTTGGCCACGTAGCCGGCGGCGTCGGGCGCCGGGCCGAGGCCCAGCGGGTCGAGCGAGAGGTAGCGGGCCAGCTCGGGGTCGTAGTAGCGCTGGTAGTTGTAGTGCAGGCCGGATTCGGCGTCGTGGTACTGGCCGGGGAAGCGCAGCGGTGTCGCGGCCGTGGAGCGGGGGTCGGCCGTGGTGATGCCGTGCACGGTCCTGCCGGCCTGCCAGGCGGTCCCGCCCGCTTCGTCGACCAGGCGGGTCGGGGTGCCGACGAGGTCGGTGACGACGGCGTAGAACCGCCGGTCGATCTCGTCCTGTTCCACCTGGGCCAGCGGGATCCGGCCGTCGTACTCCCAGCTGAGCGTGGTGTCGGGGCCCGACTCCTCGACCAGGGTCGTCCCCGACCAGGTGAAGGTGGTCTCCTCCGCCACGGAGCCGTCGGCGGTGAGCCGCTGCTTGGTGATCCGGCGCCCGAACGGGTCGTAGCGGTAGCGCCACCGGGTGCCGTCCGGGGTGGTGAGCGCGACGAGCCGGTCCTGGGCGTCCCACTCGTAGCGCCAGGTGTCGGGCTTCTTGGAGAGGCGGGTCTTCTGCCGCAGCACCATGCGGCCGGCGGCGTCGTACTCGTAGCGAACCCGCCCGGCCCGGGTGACGAGGCCACCCGCGACGGTGCGGTCGCCGCCGGCCTCGCCGGCGGTCGGCCAGTCGGCGGCGACCAGGGTGCCCATCGGGTCGTAGGCGTAGCTCTCACGCCAGGCGCCCGGCGCGTCTCCGGCCTCCGCGAGCCCGGTGATCCGCCCGGCTCCGTCGAGCTCGAACCGGGTGTCGCCGACGCCGGTGAGGACGTGGTCGGCCCGGTAGGCGTGGGTCTGCCGGGCCAGCACGCCCGCGGCCCGGCTCGTCAGGGTCCGGGTGGTCACGCGTCCGGCGTCGTCCCAGACGTCGTCCACGGTCAGGCCCGAGGAGTAGGCGCGCCGGGTCACGTGCCCCGCCGCGTCGTGCTCGAACGTCAGCGTGTGTCCGGCCGACAGCAGGGAGCGGAGGCGGCCCGCCTCGTCGTAGGACCAGTCGCTGGTGTGTCCGGACGGGGTGGTGCGGGACACGGGGCGGCCCGTGGCGTCGTAGGCGTAGGCGATGGTGCGGCCGTTGACGGTCTCGGACGTCGGGCGACCGACCGCGTCCCGCCGCACGACGAGCTCGGCCTCCGGACCGGTGGCGGTGAGCAGCCGGCCCAGCGCGTCGTACCCGAGGTCGGTGACGCGGCCGTCCACGTCGAGCGAGACGGGCTGCCCGAGCGCGTCCAGCGTGTAACCGACCGTCTGCCCCACGGCGTTGACCCGGCCGACGAGCCGGCCCGCGGCGTCCAGCCGGTAGTCGGTGGTGCGGCCGTCGAAGTCGGTCTCCGCGACCAGCCGACCCGAGGCGTCGTAGGTGTACTCCCAGGAGCGTGAGGTGGGGTCGATCACCCGGACGAGCTGGAGCTCGGTGTCCCGCACCAGGGCGTAGCGCACGCCGTCGGGGCCGGTCTGGGCGACGGGGAGGTCGAACGGGCCGTACTCGTAGCGGGTGGTGGCGCCGTTCTCGTCGGTGTGGCTACGGCAGTTGCCCTCGGCGTCGTAGCTCCACCGCCGTACTCCGCCGAGCCCGTCGGTCTGGCTGAGCGCCCGCCCCTCGACCGTGAACTCCGCGCGCCGCACGGTGCCCCGCGCGTCCACGACCTCGACCGTGCGACCGAACGCGTCACGCCGGTACTCGGTGATCTCCCCCAGCGGGTTGACGAACGCCACGGGCATGCCCGCGGCGTCGCAGAGCAGGCGTGTCTCGTTGCCGGCCGCGTCCGAGGCCGTGACGAGCGCGCCGCGCCGGTCGTAGGCGAGGCGGGTGGTGCCGCCGGCCGGGTCGCGGATCACGGTGCGGTTGCCGGCGCCGTCGTAGGCGTAGGCCCACACCGAACCGTCCGCCTGGACGATCTCCGAGGTCAGACCGAGATCGTTGTACTCGGCCCGGATCTCCCGGCCGTCGGGACGGGTGACGACGGTGACGTGCCCGTGATCGTCGTAGGCGTAGCGGGTGGTGTGGCCCAACGGGTCCGTGAACGACAGCAGCCGGTCGTACCGGTCCCACTCGCGGGTGGAGACCTGTCCGAGCGGGTCCGTCTCCGCGACCAGTTGGAAGCAGTCGTTGAAGTGGTAGACCGCCTCCTGGCCGAGGGAGTTGACGGCGGAGGTGCGGAGGTTGTCGGGGTCGTAGCGGTAGTGGTACTCGAGGACGCGGTCGGTGCCGGTGGTGAAGACGCAGCGGCCTTCGGCGTCGTACTCGTAGGCGTACCAGTAGCCGTTGCGGTCCTCCCAGCGGCGCAGCCGGTGGTGGTCGTCGTAGAACAGCTTC
Source organism: Streptomyces hainanensis (assembly GCF_004348415.1). Classification (GTDB taxonomy): domain Bacteria; phylum Actinomycetota; class Actinomycetes; order Streptomycetales; family Streptomycetaceae; genus Streptomyces; species Streptomyces hainanensis. The sequence goes on along the minus strand of NZ_SMKI01000490.1, from coordinate 645 downwards.
AGCGGCAGGCCGGACGAGTCGCGGATCTCGGCGAGCGCCCCGGAGTCGTCATAGCCGTAGGCGAGCAGCAGCGGCTGGTCGGGGTGGCTGAGCAGCCGGAGCTCGGTCACCCGGCCGTGCTCGGTGGTGATGCCGAGGTGGTAGCCGCCGGAGTGGACGACGTCGGTGGGGTCGCCGGCCTCGTCGTAACGGATGTCGACGCGGTTGTCGTTGCGGTCGGTGATGGCGATCAGGGGGAGTTCGCCACCACGGCGACTCGGCACGGACGCGAAGTGGAGGGTGCGGCCGGTCTCCGGCTGGTGCAGCGTCAGCGGCGCCCCCGGCTGCCCGTCCCAGCCGAGGGTCCAGCGTGGCCCCTCGACGGGCAGCACCGGGCTCTCGGCGAGCGGCCGGGGATAGGCGAGCACCATGCCGTCCTCGGCACAGAAGTCGACGCCCGACTCGCGCAGGACCAGTCGCTGGTCGAGGGTGGAGGCCCACGACCGGCCGAAGAGCCGCCCGGCCCGCACCGAGGTCCTGTGGTGCCGCTCCAGCACCAGGGGCAGCACGCCGGGAAGTTGGACGTCGGTGGCGGAGAGCACCATCTCGCCGGTCGCCATGTCGATCGGGTCGCCCCGGGTGACCAGCCCCCGCATGGCCCGCCCC
>NZ_SMKI01000048.1 GCF_004348415.1 Streptomyces hainanensis | reverse complement strand
CCCCACCAGGCGGCAGCGCACCACCGTCACCGTCCGGCTCACCGGCAACCGGCTGCTGAGCCTGCCGGGCGCCGGCAAGGAGGTGCGCCGCTTCACCCTGGACGCCGGCGACAGCCCCGCCCCGCTCGAGTACGAGGCCGGCGACGCGCTCGGCATCCGCCCCACCAACTGCCCGGACCTGGTGGCCGAATGGCTCGCCGTCACCGGCGTCGACCCCACCGCCGCGCTCACCCTCGGGGACACCGGGGACGTCCCGTTCGCCGAGGCGCTCCACCGCCACCTCGACATCACCAGGATCACCCCCGCCCTGCTCCGCTTCGTCGCGGAACGCACCGGCGACCGCGGCCTGCGCAAGCTGCTGCGCCCCGGCAACGCCGGCGAACTCGACCAGTACTCCTGGTGCCGGCAGGCCGTCGACGTCGTCACCGAACACCCGGTGCGCGCCACCCCCGGGGAGTGGGCCGAGGCGCTCGGCCGGCTCCGGCCCCGCCTCTACTCGATTTCGTCGTCACCGCTCGGCGACCCGCGCACCGTCTCGCTGACCGTCTCCGTCGTCCGCTACGAGAACGCGGGCGGCCGGGGCCGCAAGGGCGTCTGCTCGACCTTCCTCGCCGACGCCGCGCCCGGCACCGAGATGTCGGTGTTCGTGCAGCGCGCCCCGCACTTCAGGCCACCCACCGACCCCGCCACCCCGATGGTGATGGTCGGCCCGGGCACCGGCGTCGCCCCCTTCATCGGCTTCCTCGACGAACGCCGCGCCCGCGGCCACCGCGCCCCCAACTGGCTCTTCTTCGGCGAGCAGCACCGGGCCACCGACTTCTACTACCGCGACGAACTGACCGCCTTCCGCGATCAGGGCCTGCTCACCCGGCTCGACACCGCGTTCTCCCGCGACCAGCGCGCCAAGGTCTACGTCCAGGACCGGATGCGCGAGCAGGGCTCCCGCCTCTGGTCCTGGCTCCGGGACGGCGCCCACTTCTACGTCTGCGGCGACGCCAGCCGGATGGCCCGCGACGTGGACGGGGCGCTGCGCGAGATCGCCCAGACGCACGGCGGCCTCCAACGGGACGAGGCCGCCGCCTACGTGCGCCGGCTCGCCGCCGACCGCCGCTACGTCCGCGACGTCTACTAGGCCCTGTCCGCGACCTGGGCCCGGCCGGCCGGGGCGTGCTCGCCCGCCGGGTGGCGGGCGTGCGGCACCACCATCGGCGTGCCCGTCCGCGGGTCCGGCACGATGTCGCACGGCAACCCGAACACCTCGGCCACCAACTCGGCCGTCAACACCTCGTCCGGCGGCCCCTGGGCGACCACCCGGCCCTCGTTCATCACCACCAGGTGCGAGGCGAAGCGCGCCGCCTGGTTGAGGTCGTGCAGCACCGCCACGATGGTCCGCCCCTCCCGGTGCAACTCCCCGCAGAGCTCCAGCAGCTCGTACTGGTGCGCGATGTCCAGGAAGGTGGTGGGCTCGTCCAGCAGCAGCAACTCGGTCTCCTGCGCGAGCACCATCGCGATCCACGCCCGCTGCCGCTGACCGCCGGACAGCTCGCTCGCCTGCGCGTCGGCCAACTCGACGAGACCGGTGCGCTCCAACGCGAACGCGATCGCCGCGTCGTCCGCCGGCGACCACTGGCGCAACAGCGTGTGATGCGGATAGCGGCCGCGCCGCACCAGACCCCGCACCGTGATGCCGTCCGGCGCCACCGGGCTCTGCGGCAACAGCGCGACCTGCCGCGCCGCCTCCTTCGCCCGATAGCCGCCCAGGTCCCTGCCGTGCAGCAGGATTCGCCCGCCGACCGGCTTCAGCACCCGCGCGAACGCCTTCACCAGCGTCGACTTCCCGCAGCCGTTGGGGCCGATGATCATGGTGAGCCCGCCGTGCGGGATGTCGATGCTCAGCTCCCGCACGATCGGATCACCGCCGTACGAGATCGTCACCTCCCGCGCGCTCAGCCCCCGCTCGTCCGCCTGGATGGTCAAAGCCGTCCCCTTCTCCATTCCCGAACCAGCAGATAGCCGAGGTAGACGCCGCCGATCGCCATCGTGTAGATGCCCACCGGCAGACCGTCCGACCAGGGCGCCTGCTGCGCCGCCAGATCGGCCAGCACCAGCAGCAGCGCGCCCACCAGGGCCGCGAGCGCCTGATGCGCCCCCGTGCCACCCGTCAGCCGACGGGCGATCTGCGGGGCCGTCAGCGCCACGAACGCGATCGGCCCCGCCACGCTCACCGCCCCCGCCGACAGCACCACCGAGAGCGTGACGGCGAACACCCGGGTCCGCGTCGGGTCGGCGCCCAGCCCGGCGGCCAACTCGTCGCCCATCTCGCTCGCGTCGAGACGCCGGCCGAGCAGCGCCGCCAGCGGCACCACCACCGCGAGCACCAGCCAGATCGTCGCCGCGTGGTCCCAGTCCCGCGCCGACAGGCTGCCGTTCACATACGCCATCAGCACCGAGGCCCGGTCCCGCTCCATCACGTAGACCACGTACTCGGTGAACGCGAACGCCATCGCCGCCACCCCGAGACCGGCCACGATCAGCCGCCCCGGGTTGCGGAAGCCGGTGCCCGTGGCGAAGTACACCAACCCCATCGCCAGCGCCGCGCCGGCCAGCGCGCCGAGCCACACCGGCAACGTGCCCGGCAGCAGCAGCGCGAAGACCGCCGCCCCGGCCCCCGCGCCCGCGCCGAGCCCGATCACGTCCGGACTGCCCAGCGGATTGCGGGTGACCGACTGGAACAGCGCCCCCGACAGGCCGAGCGCCGCTCCCGTGCCGATCGCCACCACCAGCCGCGGGCCGCGCAGCCGCTCCAGCACGAACGCGTCACTGCCCTCGGCGCCGCCCACCAGCGCCCCCGGCAACTCGCCGAGCGGGATGCCGAGCCGCCCCAGCGTCAACGTCGCCACGCTCGCCCCGAGCAGCAGCACCACCACCGCGAGCGCCGCCAGCAGATAGCCCCGGTGCACCGGCAGCGCCACCACGCGCCCGATCCGCAGCACGCCGGGACGGGCCCGCTCCGCCGTCGCCGTCACGCGCTCCCCCTCATCCGACGCACCGCGAACAGCAGCACGGGCGCGCCCACGAACGCCGTCACCACGCCCACCATCAACTCCTGCGGACGCACCACCACCCGGCCCACCACGTCGGCCAGCAGCAGCAACGCCGGCCCCACGATCGCCGCGTAGGCGATTTGCATCCGGAAGTCGACGCCGACCAGCGCCCGGACCACGTGCGGAACCGCCAGGCCCACGAAGGCGATCGGGCCCACGGCCGCCGTCGCCGCGGCGCTCAGCAGCGTCGCCGCGACCAGCCCGGCCGACCGCAGCACCATCGGGTTGGCACCCAGCGAGGACGCCGACTCGTCGCCCAGCGCCAGGGCGTTGAGCCCCGGGCCGAGCAGCAGCGCCAGCGTGAAACCGATCAGCGCGAACGGCAACACCGAGCGGAACACGTCGAAGTCGCGGCCGCCGAGCGCGCCCACGACCCAGTACCGGTAGCTGTCGAACGCGTCGGGATGGCTCAGGGCGATCGCCTGCACCAACGCCGTCAGCACCGCCGACACCACGGCGCCCGCCAACACCAGGCGCACCACGCCCGAGTCGGCGCCGGCGGCCCCGATCACATAGACCAGCAGACCGGCGATCAGCGCGCCGGGCAACGCCCACCACACGGTGGCCGCCTGCCCTGACACGCCGAGGAAGGCCGTCGCCGACACCACGGCGGCCGCGGCGCCCGCGTTGATGCCGAGCAGCCCGGGATCGGCCAGCGGGTTGCGGGTGATGCCCTGCATCAGGGTGCCGCCGACGGCCAGGCAGACACCCGCGAGCACGCCGAGCGCCGTCCGCGGGTAACGGCTCTCGACGACCGTCGTGAGATAGGGGTCGGCGTCGCCCGACCAGACGTCGAGGACGTCGCCGAACGACGTCGACCTGCTGCCGAACATCACGCTGGCCAGCACGGCGAGCGCCAGCACGGCGATTCCGATGAGCAGCGCGTACACCCGTCGAGCGGTGCCGACGCGGGAGGCGTCGGCACCGCTCGGGCGGGGCTTCGCGAGGGTGGTGGTCACGAGGACGTGCTACCCCGTCCTCGTCACTGGTCGATCGTGGCGACGGCCTCGTCGATCAGCGGCAGATAGCGGTCGATCACCCACGGCACGGTCAGCGGGTTGATGATCGACGACGCGGTGACGAAGGAGTTGTCGTCGCTCGCCACGACGGAGCCGCGCTCCACGGCCGGGATGGCGGCGTACAGCGGCTGCCCCTCGATCTCCTGACGGGTCTCCGCGTCGGTGTAGAAGGTGAAGACCAGGTCGCTGTCGGCGAGCTGGTCCGCGTTCTCCAGGCCGATCAGCGCCGAGTCGGTGCCCTCGGTCTCCTCGAAGGTGTCGACCACCGGGTCGACCGCCAGGCCGAGGCCCGAGACCATCGCGACCCGCTGCTCCTCGGGCAGGAAGACGCCGAGGGTGCCGGGACCCGAGGTGTAGACGTAGGAGAAGGTGACGTCCGCGTACTCGGGGCGGGACGCGGCGGCCTCCGCCAGCCGGTCCTCGATGCCGGAGATCAGGCCGGCCGCCTCGTCGGGCTGACCGAGCGCGGTGGCGATGATCTCGATCTGCTCGTCCCAGTTGGTGGACCAGGCCAGGTCGGGGTAGGCCACGGTGGGCGCGATGTCGGACAGCACGTCGAAGTCGTCCTGGGTGATGCCGGACCAGGGGGCCAGGATCACGTCGGGCTCCAGCTCGATGATCGCCTCGAAGTCGATGTCCTCGGCGCCGGCGAACTGGGTCGGCAGCTCGTCACCCGACTCGGTCACCGCCTCGTGGATCCACGGCAGGTAGCCGGTGTCGTCGCTGCCCCACTCGTAGCTCTCGATGCCGACCGGCGTGTGGCCGAGCGCGATCGCCGTCTCGGCCGAGCCCTGCCCGAGGGTGACGACCCGCTCGGGCTGCTCCTCTATCGTGGCCGCGCCGAGCGCGGACTCGATGGTCACCGGGAACGCGCCCTCGCTCTGCGCGGAGTCGCCGGAGTCACCCGAGCCGCCCGAGGTCTCCTCGTCGTCCGAGGAGCAGCCGGAGAGCGCGAGGGCCGCGACGGTGGCGGTGGCGGCGGCGGTGAGGCTGAGCGCGTGGCGGCGCACGCGGGTAAGGCGGGGCGACATGCTGTTCCTTGGGTGGGTGTGTGCCGTGTGGGCGTTCGGGGACGAAGGCTAGCTTAGGTAAGCCTTACCATACACGGCGTGGAGATCAGGTGTCCGAGGCGGGCACGCCGGCTCCGCAGCCCGGGTCCAGGAACGGGAGGACGGCCGCGCCCGGCAGCTCCCGCACCGGCCGGTCGACCTGGCCGATCCGCCTGGCGGGGGCGTCCGACTCCGGTTCGCCGCAAGGCTGTTCGTCCAGCGCGGCGTGGCAGAGGTCGCCGCGTGGGGTGGCGAGATGCCAGAGGTAGGGCGGATCGCCCGCCACCGGGAACAGCGCCAGGGTGTCGAACTCCCGGGCGATCCGCAGGGCGAGGTCGGTGACGGACGGGGCGCGGTCCTCGTCGAGGTGGTAGATCGGGAGCGACCAGGCCAGGTCGCCCCGCAGCCGTTCGTACGGGCAGCTGACGACGGACGAGCCGAGGGCGTCCCACTCCTCCGCCGACCACTGGTCCTGCTCCTCCCGGCAGCGCACGAAGACCCGTTCCGGCGGCACGCGGAAGAAGTCGCTCAGCACGTCGCGCAGTCCGTGCGGCACGTGGTGCCCGGTGACCGCCATGTCGTGGCTCATGTCGCCAGCCTGTCACGGGCCGATTCGGCGCCGCCGCGGAAATCCTTTGCCCGGGCCGTTCCCCGACGGTTCCATGGGAGCGCTTCCATGAGAACATCTCCCTTGTCGCACGCGCATGTTCCTTACGAGCCGCGTTCTCTTCGAGCGAAGGAGCAGTACTGTGCCATCCGATATGTCATGGACACGACGTAGATTCGTGACCGTGGCCGCCCAGGCGTTCGTCGTGGCCGGGGTCGGCGGGGCCGCCGCCGTCCAGCCGGCCGGTGCCGCCTCGGCGGCGGCCAAGTCCCTGTATCTTCCGGCGCGTTGGCAGTCCACCGGCGAGGTGCCGTGGAGCCAGGACCGGACCAGGGAGTCGGCCAACTTCATCCTGCTGTGGGGAGAGAAGTCGGGCACCAACCCGCTCAACGCCCCGGGCGAGTTCCGGTTCGACCCGAACGACATCCTCAACCAGTTGGAGAGCCTGTACTCCTTCTACGTGAACACCATGCGGTTCACGCCGGAGACCGGGCTGCTCGCCGAGCACAAGATCGTGGTGATCGTCACCCGCACCTGGAACCGCACCGCGCTGGACGCCTGGGCCACGGGCGGCTCGGTGGACGGCCGGGTGGGCGTCATCAACATCGCGCCGGCCGCCGCCCAACCGGGCTCCTGGGGCCTGGCGCACGAGCTCGGCCACGTCTTCCAGAACTACACCTTCCTCGGACGCGGTTCGGGCGTCGGCTTCACCGACCCGTCGGCCGGCACCTTCTGGGAGACCAGCGCCGAGTTCATGGCGATGCGGGTCTATCCGAACGGCGGCGCCGGCGACCTCACCCGTTTCCTGCGCACCGAGAACCTGGCCTGGTCGTCCAGCCGCCACCACTACGGCAACTGGATGCTGATGCAGTACCTGGTCGACCGGTACGGCGGCATCCAGGCGTTCAACGACATCTGGAACCAGGCGCGGAGCAACGAGCACCCGCTGGAGACCTACCGGCGCGTCAACAACCTGACCCAGGCCCAGCTCAACACCCGGGTCGCGGAGTACGCGCAGCGCCAGGTCACCTACGACTACTCGAACCGCGCCAACATCATGCCGTTCATCAACGGCGTCTACGGCGCGGGCTTCATCAACGCCTACAACGGCGTCCCGGTGGAGCCGATCAACCAGTCGGCCGGCCAGTACGCCGTCTCGAACCGGCTCGCGCCCTCCGACTACGGCTACAACAAGATCCGTCTCGTGCCGAGCGCCGACGGCGGCCTGATCACCCTCCGCTTCCGGGGCCACGTCAACGCGGCGGCCGGTTCCGGCTGGTCCTACGGCTTCGTGGCGGTGCGCGACGGCACGCCGCGCTACGGGCCGATCCACAACAGCGCGGACGGGCAGGTCACCTTCCAGACCCAGTCCGGCGAGCGGGACGTCTACCTGGTGGTGACCGGCACCCCGAGCACCGTGCACCACTACGCCTTCCTGGACGGCTACCCGAGGAACTACCGCTACCCGTACGAGATCACGCTCCAGGGTGCCGTCCCCTCCGGTTACGAGCCCGGCTACCAGAAGCCGGCCGCGACCGGCGGCGGGCACTGGCACGCCAACGGCGGAGGCTGGGTGGACAACCGGGCCAACGTCGCGGCCAGCGCCTATGTCGGTCCGCGCGCCGCCGTGTTCGGCAGTTCCACGGTCAGCGGCAACGCCCGCGTCGAGGGCCTGGCGTGGGTGAACTCCGGCGCCACGATCCGCGACAACGCGGTGGTCAGGGACAACGCCATCATCCAGGGCGGCGCCAACCTGTCCGGCAACGTGGTGGTGGGCGGCGACGCCGAGCTGTGGATCGCCTGCTCCTCCGGCACCTACCTGATGTTCAACCCCGACCGCGGCTGCGACGGCCGCGGCGGCGAGACGGACATCAACCCGGCGGTCAGTCCGTTCACGGCGGCCGAGATGGCCATCAGGGGCGACTGACCGCTCCCCGGGCGGCGTCCGCCGGCGCCGCCCGGGGCCCGTTGTCAGTGCCGTTTGCCACCATGGCGGCATGACCGACCAGCCGAGTGCCGCCACCGCGGCCATCGCCGCCTACTGGGACGCGGCGGCCGACCGGTTCGACGAGGAGCCGGACCACGGCCTGCGCGCCGCGGAGACCAGGGCGGCGTGGCGGCGCCGGCTGCGTTCCTGGCTGCCGTCCGCGCCGGCCGACGTGTTGGACGTGGGCTGTGGCACGGGCTCGCTCGGGCTGCTGATGGCCGAGGCGGGGCACCGGGTCACGGGTGTCGACCTGGCGCCCGGCATGATCCGGCGGGCGCGGGAGAAGTTCCAGGCCGCCGACCGGGGCGGCCGCTTCCTGGTGGGGGACGCGGCCGCGCCGCCCACCGGCGCCGCACGGTTCGACGTGCTGGTCGCGCGGCATCTGGTGTGGACGCTGCCGGATCCGAGGGCGGCGCTGGTGGCCTGGCTCGGGCGGTTGCGTCCCGGTGGGCGGCTGGTGCTGGTCGAGGGGCGGTGGCGGGAGGCCGGGCAGGCCGGGGTGCCCTATGTGGCGGGGGCCGAGTCGCTGCCGTGGGCCGGCGGGATAGCGGCGGCCGAGCTCTCCGCCGTGCTGCGCCCTTCGGTGGCGCGGGTCTCGGTCGAGCCGCTGAGCGGGGATCCTGCGCTGTGGGGCGGCCCGGTGGCGGACGAGCGCTACGCGCTCGTCGCGCTCACGGCGTCCGCGGCACGGGGGTGAGCAGGGTGCCCTCGGCCAGGTAGTGCTCCAGGTTGCGGCGGGCGAGGTCGCCCATGGCCTCCCGGGTCTCGTGGGTGGCGCTGGCGATGTGGGGGAGGAGCAGCACGTTGTCCAGGCCGAGGAGCGCGGGCGGCACGTGGGGTTCGTCCGCGAAGACGTCGAGGGCGGCGCCCGCGATCCGGCCCTCCGACAGGGCGGTGACGAGGGCCGGTTCGTCCACCACGGAGCCGCGGGACACGTTGACCAGGTAGCCGTCGGGGCCCAGCGCCTTCAGCACCTCGGTCGAGACCAGCCCCCGGGTGCCGGCGCCGCCCGCGGTGGCCACCACCACGGCGTCGGCCCACTCGGCCAGGTCGCGGGGCGACTCGGCGTAGTGGTGGGGCACGCCCTCGACCCGGTGGCGCGAGTGGTAGCCCAACTCGGCGTCGAAGCCGGCCAGCCGGCGGGCGATGGCGCCGCCGATCCGGCCGAGGCCGAGGATGCCGATCCGCTTGCCGCTCACCCGGCTGGCGAGCGGGTAGCCGCCGGCCACCCAGGAGCCGCTCCGCACGTAGCGGTCGGCGGCGGCGAGCCGGCGCATCACGTCGATCAGCGCGCCGACCGCGAGGTCGGCCACGCAGTCGGTCAGCACGTCGGGGGTGTTGCTGACGTCGATGCCGCGGGCGCGGGCCCTGGCCACGTCGGTGGTCTCGTAGCCGACGCCGAAGTGCACGATGGCGCCGAGCCCGGGGAGCGCGTCCATCAGGGCGTTGGGCACCCCGATCCGGGCGGTGGTCACGGCCGCGACCACCTCGCCGCCGTGCGCGGCGAGATAGGCGTCCTGGTCGGGCTGGTCGCTCAGCCGCACCGCGTGGTGGTTCTCGGCCAGCGCGGCGTCGAGCGAGGGGAGCAGGGGGCAGACCTGGAGGACCGTGCCGCTCGGAGGGGTCATGCGCTGGTCACCTTCTCCACCAGGGCGCGGAGCTCGCCGCGTTCGGCCGGGGTGAGGTCGGTCAGCGGCGGGCGGACCGGGCCCGGGTCGCGGCCGACGACGGCCAGCCCGGCCTTGACGATGGACACCGCGTAGCCGACGCCGCGGTCGCGGATGGTGAGGTAGGGGAGGACGAACTCGTTGAGCTTCCGGTAGACGGTCGCGGCGTCCCGCGCCCGCACCGCCGTGTAGAAGTCGAGCGCGAACTCGGGGAGGAAGTTGAAGATCGCCGAGGAGTAGGTGGTGACGCCCATCTCCAGGTACGGCAGGGCGTACGTCTCGGCGGTGGGCAGGCCGCCGACGGAGAGCAGCCGGCCGTCGAGGCCCGCGTGGATGCGGGTCATCAGGTCGACGTCGCCGATGCCGTCCTTGAAGCCGATCAGGTTCGGGCAGCTGTCGGTCAGTTCCCGGACGGCGTCGAAGCCGAACGCGGCGTTGGCCCGGTGGTAGACGATCACCCCGAGCTCGGTGGCCTCGCACACCGCCCTGACGTGGGCGACCAGGCCCTCCTGGGACACCTCGGTGAGGTAGGGCGGCAGCAGGAAGACGCCGGCCGCGCCGGCGGCCTCGGCGTCCCTGGCCATGGCGACGGCCTGCGCCGTGCCGTAGCCGGCCGGCGCGACCACCGGCTTCTCGGCCGGCGTGGCGGCGACGGCGGCGCGGACGACCCGGCCGACCTCGTCCGGGGTGAGCGAGACGAACTCGCCGGTGCCGCCCGCCGCGAACACGCCGGAGACCGGATACGAGGACTGCCAGGCCACGTGGGCGCGGTAGCCCTCCTCGTCGAAGGTGAGATCCGGCCGGGCATGGGTGACGGGGAAGCACAGCAGGCCCGCGCCGAGGGTGGTCCGCAGGCTCTCTGGACTGAACGAGGTCATGGTCTCCGCTCCGGTGTCGGCTCCGGTGTCGAGGAAGCTGCCCGGAGCGTATGGCCAGGGGTGATACCTGTCTAACACCAAGAAGGCATCCATCGATACCTTCGATGCATACTGTGCCCGTCCGCCGCCCAGTCTCCGCGAGGTCGTCATGCCCACCCAGTTCACGCTCGAGCAGCTGCGCGGCTTCGTCGCGGTGGCCGAGGAGGGCCACTTCGGCCGGGCCGCCGACCGGCTGCGGATCACTCAGCCGCCGCTGAGCCGCCAGGTGCAGAAGCTGGAGCGCGCCCTGGAGGTGGAGCTGCTGGTCCGCACGGGGCGCGCGGTGCTGCTGACCGCCGCCGGCCGGGCGTTCCTGACCGAGGCGCGGCGGATCCTCAAGCTCACCGACGCCGCCCCCGCGACGGCCCGCAACGCGGCCCGCGGCGAGGCCGGCGCCCTGTCCATCAGCTTCACGGCGGTGGCCGCGCTCGCCGTCCTCGGCTCCTGGCTGCGGACCATCACCGGTGAACTGCCCATGGTGGAGCTGACCCTGACCGAGATGGTCACCGGGGACCAGGTCGACGCGGTGCTGGCCGGCGGCGTGGACATCGGCCTGGTCCGCGGGGTGCCGGCGTCGGACGTGCTGAGCGTGCGGCGGGTGCACACCGAGAGCCTGCTGCTCGCCTGCCCGCGCAACCACCCGCTGGCCGCCCTCGGCCGGCCGCCGTCGCTGGTCGACATCGGGCGCCACGGCGTCGTCACCTACCACCCGGTGGTCGGCCGCTACCTGCACGAGCTGGTGATCAGCGTGTTCCGGCAGGCCAGGATCGAGCCGCGCTACGTCCAGCGGGTCGGGCAGGTGCACAGCCTGCTGGCGCTGGTGAACGCCGGCCTCGGCGTGGGTCTCGTGCCCAGGACCGCGGCGCGGCTGCGGCTGCCCAACCTGGCCTTCACCGAGATCGACGGCCTCAGCCCGGACGTCGTGGAGACCCACTCCGTGTGGCGGACCGACCACGCGAACCCCGCGCTCGACGCGCTGTTGCGACTGATCGGATCCGGCCATGACCGAACCCTTGACGGCCTGGGGACGCAGCCCTAGCGTCTCCGTCTACAAATGCAGACGCGGGACGCATTTATAGACGGCCGGGCCTCTCCTGAAGATCGGCCCCGAGGGTCGCGCGTCCCCGGCGGCAACACCCCAGCTCTCCGGAGAGACGATGACGACGAAGTCTGCCGTACCTCCCACGCCCTCCCCGGGCAGGGCCCGCGCGTCGCTCGCCGCTCTCGTCTCGACCACGTTGCTGCTGACCAGCGCGTGCGCCGTGGCGAACAGCGGCGACGGCGGCGACGCGGGCAGCGGGGCGGGCGGCACCCTGCGCGTCGTGCTCGGCCAGGAACCGCCGACGCTCGAACCCTGCGAGGCGTCGCTGACCTCGACCGGCGTCGTCGTCCGCTCCAACATCACCGAGCCGCTGATCGAACGCGACCCGACCTCGGGCGAGTTGCTCCCGCTGCTGGCCACCGGCTGGCAGCAGTCCGAGGAGGACCCCACCACCTGGACCTTCGACATCCGCGAGGGCGTCACCTTCCAGAACGGCGAGCCGTTCACCGCCGAGGACGCGGCCTTCACCATCGACCGCGCGGTCAACTCCGACCTGGCCTGCAACGTCGACGGCTACGTCTTCGGCGACATGGAGCTGACGGCCGAGGCCACCAGCACCACCCGGCTCACCGTCACCACCGGCGACCCCGACCCGATCCTGCCGCTGCGGCTCAGCTTCGTGGAGATCGTCCCCAGGACCACCAGCACCGAGGCCAAGGTCCGCGAGCCCGTCGGCACCGGCCCCTACGCCGTCGCCGAGTGGCGGACCGGCATCTCCATCACCCTCCGGCGCAACGAGGACTACTGGGGCGAGGCCCCCGCCTACTCCACCGCCCGCTACGTCTGGCGCGCCGAGTCCAGCGTCCGCGCCGCCATGATCGACCGCGGCGAGGCCGACATCGCCGCCGCCCTCGACCCCGAGGACGCCACCGAGGAGAACTCGGTGCCCTATCCCAACAACGAGACCACCGCGCTGCGCCTCGACGGCACCGAGGCCCCGCTCGACGACATCCGGGTGCGCCGGGCGATCTCCCTCGCCATCGACCGCGACGGCATCGTCGACACCCTCTTCGACGGCGAGGCCGACCCGGCGGCCCAACTGGTGCCACGCGGCGTCGTCGGCTTCAACGACGAACTCAGCCCCACCCCCTACGACCCCGCGGCCGCCCGCGCCCTCGTCGACGAGGCCGCCGCCGACGGCGTCCCCGTCGACCGGCGGATCACCCTCATCGCCCGCAACAGCCAGTTCCCGCGGGTCGCCGAGACCGCCGAGGCCCTCCAGTACCAACTGGCGGAGATCGGGCTGAACGTAAGGATCCGGATGACCGACACCGCGGCCCATCTCCAGTACCAGCTCCGCCCGTTCCCCGAGGACGCCGGGCCCGTCGCGCTGCTCATCATGCACGGCAACCAGGCGGGCGACGCCGCGTTCACCGCCAGCCAGTACCTGCTCGCCGAGGGGCCGCAGTCCACCTTCGGCACCCCGGACCTCGACCAGCGGATCGCCGAGGCCGACGCCGTCGCGGGCCCGGCCCGGCAGGACGCCTTCGCCGACGTCCTCACCCACCAGGACGAGACCGTCGCCCAGTACGCCTACCTCGCCCACATGCGCGGCCTGCTCGGCCTCTCCCCCTCGGTCAGCTACGAGCCCGACCCCGCCACCGGCGACGAACTGCGGCTGGCCGAGGTCAGCCCCGCCGGCGACCCGCGACCGAGAGACGAGGACTGACGATGACGGTCTTCCTGCGCAACCGGATCGCCTCCAGCGCGATCCCCCTGCTCTTCGTGGTGCTCGGCGTGTTCTGCCTCGCCCGGCTGGCCGGCGACCCCGTCGACCTCTACCTGCCGCTCAGCGCCACCGAGGAGCAGCGCGCCGAGTTCTCGGCCGCCCACGGCTTCGACCAGTCCATACCGGCCCAGCTCTGGGACTACCTGGGCCAGGTCGTCCGCCTCGACTTCGGCGAGTCGCTGCGCACCGGGCAGTCGGCCGGCGAGATGGTGCTCACCGCCTTCCCCGCCACCCTGCAACTCGCCGCCGTCACCATGGTGATCGCCGTCCTCGCCGCGATCCTGGTGGGCAGCGTCGCCGCCTACCGGCCCAACTCGGCCGTCGACCGCTTCTCCAGCCTGCTTGCCATGACCGCCGCCAGCATCCCCGACTTCTGGTTCGCCATCGTGGGCGTCCTGATCTTCGGCGTCAGCCTGGAGTGGCTGCCGACCTCCGGCGTCATCGGCGGCCCCGAGATCTGGGTGCTGCCCATCGCCACCCTGCTGATCCGTCCCTTCGGCGTGCTGGTGCAGGTGGTCCGCGGCAGCATGGTCGCCGCGCTCTCCGCGCCCTACGTCAAGGTGGCCCGCAGCAAGGGCGCCAGCGAGCGGCGCGTCGTCTTCGGACACGCCCTGCGCAACGCCACCACCCCCGTCCTGACCGTCGCCGGCGACCTCACCATCGGCCTGGTCAACGGCGCCGTCGTGGTCGAGACCATCTTCGGCTGGCCCGGCATCGGCAAGCTGATGATCGACTCCATCCTCCAGCGGGACTTCGCCGTCCTCCAGGCCGCCGTCCTGCTGACGGCCGTGACGATCTTCGCCCTGAACATCGTCGTCGACGTCGCGCACGCGCTGATCGACGCCCGCGTCCGCCAGCCGGTCCAGGCGTGAACCAAGGAGCCACGATGACCACCACCGCAGACCCCGCGACCGGCTCCGCACCACCCGAGGGCGCCGCCGCGCCACCGGGCGCCCGCCCGCCACGCTGGTGGCGGCTGCTCGGCCGCGACTGGGCCGCCGCCGTCGCGGCCACCGTCCTCGGCGCCGTCCTCCTCGTCGCCCTGCTCGGCCCCCTGCTCATCGGCGACCGGGCCGTCCGGCAGAACCTCGACGCCTCGCTGCGCCCGCCGTCCCTGGACCACGGGTTCTTCGGCCTGCTCGGCACCGACGTCCTCGGCCGCAGCGTCCTCGCCCGACTGGTCGAGGGCGCCGGCACCACCCTCTCCGTCGCCGTCCCCGCCGTGCTGTGCTCGCTGGTGGTCGGCTCTGCCCTCGGCATGTGGGCCGGCTTCCACGGCGGCATCAGGGAGAGCCTGGCGATGCGGCTCGCCGACGCCATCCTCAGCTTCCCCTCGCTGCTGATCGCGGTCGTCGTGCTCTACGTCTTCGCGCCCAGCGTCGGCAACCTCGTGGCGATCCTGGCCGTCGCCCGGATCCCCGTCTACCTGCGGACCGCCCGCGCCGAGTCGACCGAGCTGCGCAGCCGGCTCTTCGTCGACGCGGCCCGCACCTTCGGCACCGCGAGCTGGCCGATCATCTACCGGCACATCCTGCCGATCGCCCTGCCCACCCTGCTGACCGTCGCCACCCTGGACTTCTGCTTCGTCATGCTGACCGAGTCCTCGCTCAGCTTCCTCGGCATCGGCATCCAACCGCCCGAGGTGAGCTGGGGCCTGATGGTCGCCCAGGGCCGCCAGTACCTCCAGACCGCCTGGTGGATCGCCGTGCTGCCGGGCGTCGCCATCATGCTCGTCACCGTGTCGGCCACCGTGCTCGCCGCCTGGGTGCGGCTGGCCACCGACCCCGCCCAGCGCTGGCGCCTGACGCTGCCCCGCAAGCGGCGCGGCACCCGTCCCGTCACTCCGGAGGTGACCGCCTGATGCCCGCCTCGACCGAGACCGAGACCCGCGCCGAGGAACGACCGGCCGACGACCCCGCCCTCGAGGTGCGCGGGCTCTGCGTCGACCTGCACACCGCGGCCGGCACCGTACGCGCCGTCGACCACGTCGGCTTCACCGTGCGCCGCGGCCGCACCCTGGCGCTGCTCGGCGAGTCGGGCTGCGGCAAGTCGATGACCGCGCAGGCGATCGTCGGCCTGCTCGACCCGGTGGCCGAGGTGACCGGCGGCTCCGTGACGGTCGCCGGCACCGACGTGCTGCGGCTCAGCCCGGGGAAGCGGCGAAAGCTCGCCGGCCCGGTGCTGTCCATCGTGTTCCAGGACGCGCTCACCGCCCTCAACCCCGTGCAGCCGGTGGGCCGTCAGCTCGCCGAACCGTTCCGCATCCACCGCGGGCTCTCCCGGCGGGCCGCCAGGGAGAAGGCGATCGAGCTGATGGCCAGCGTCGGGATCCCCGAGCCGCGCCAGCGCGCCCGCTCCTACCCGCACCAGTTCTCCGGCGGCATGCGGCAGCGCCTGCTGATCGCCATGGCCGTCGCCCTGGAGCCGGACGTGCTGCTCGCCGACGAGCCCACCACCGCGCTCGACGTCACCGTCCAGGCCCAGATCATGCGGCTGCTCCGCGACCTCCAGACCGAGCACCGGCTCGCCGTCGTGCTGATCACCCACGACCTCGCCGTGGTCGCCCAGCGCGCCGACGACGTCGCCGTGATGTACGCGGGCAACGTCGTGGAGACCGGCCCGGTGCGCGAGGTCTTCGCCGCGCCGCGCCACCCCTATACCAGGGGCCTCCTCGACTCGGTGCCGGAACACGCCCGGCGCGGCGAGCGGTTGCCCGCCGTGCCGGGCAGCCCGCCCGAGCTCAGCGCCATCCCGGCCGGCTGCGTCTTCCAGGCCCGCTGCCCGCTGGCCAGGGAGCGCTGCGTGACGGAACGCCCGGTGCTCGCGCCCGTCGGCGCCGGCCGCTCGGCCGCCTGCCACTTCTCCGAGGAGCTCGCCCATGCCTGAGACCACCCTCGAACGGACGCCGGACGCGGCGCCCTCCGGCGCGCCGCTGCTCGACGTGACCGGGGTGCGCAAGACGTTCAGGTCCGGCCGTGGCCGACTGACCGCGCTGGACGGCGTCGACCTGCGGCTCGGCCGTGGCGAGACGCTGGGCCTGGTGGGGGAGTCGGGCTGCGGCAAGTCCACGCTGGCCAGGGTGCTGCTGCGGCTCGAGCGGCCGGACGCCGGCACGGTGCGCTTCGACGGCGTCGACCCGTTCGCGCTCCGCGGCAGGGAGTTGCTGGCCTGGCGCCGCCGGGTCCAGATGGTCTTCCAGGACCCCTTCGCCTCGCTCAACGCCCGGATGAGCGCCGCCGACATCATCGGCGAGCCGTGGCGCACCCACCGCGACGTGCAGCCCACGGCGCAGGCCAGGCAGCGGCGGGTGCGCGAACTGCTCGACCTGGTCGGCCTGCGGGAGGGCGACGCCCACCGGCACCCCAACGAGTTCTCCGGCGGGCAGCGGCAGCGGCTGGGCATCGCCAGGGCCCTGGCGCTCGAACCCGACCTGATCGTGTGCGACGAGCCCGTCTCCGCGCTCGACCTGTCGGTGCAGGCCCAGGTGCTCAACCTGCTCGCCGACCTCCAGCGGCGGCTCGGCGTCTCCTACGTCTTCATCTCCCACGACCTGTCGGTGGTCCGCCACGTCGCCGACCGGGTGACCGTGATGTACCTCGGCAAGGTCATCGAACACGGCCGCACCGAGGAGGTCTTCGACCGGCCGCTGCACCCCTACACGGCCGCGCTGCTGTCGGCGGCGCCGACCCTCGACGTGTCGGGCGAGGCGGGCGCCGACCGCGAGATCCCGCTGCGGGGCGAGATCCCCTCGCCGTTCGACATCCCGTCGGGGTGCCGGTTCCGCACCCGCTGCTGGAAGGCGGAGGACCGCTGCCGGGACGCGGCGCCGCCGCTCAGGACACGAGTGGTGGACGGCGGAGACGAGCCACACGAGGGGCTCTGCCACTTCCCGTTGGAGGTCGCCGGCTGACGCCGGCTGACGCCGGCCGGGGCGGCTCAGCCGCCCCGGCACAGCCGGCCGGTCAGTGGTTCACCGCTGGTCAGCCGGGCGATGTTGTCGGCGATCTCCCGGGCCCGGCCGCCGAAGGTCTCCGTGGTGTGGCCCGAGTGGTGCGGCGTCAGCACCACGTTCTCCAGGGTGTGGAACGGGCGGGTGTACCCCCGGCTTCCGGTGCCGTCCTTGGGGTGCGACCACCAGACGTCGAGTGCCGCGCCGCCGATCGCGCCGGCGGCCAGTGCCTCGTACAGCGCGTCCTCGTCGACGACGGGCCCGCGCGCCACGTTGACCAGCAGCGCGTCCGGCCGCATCCGGGCCAGCGCGGCGGCCCCGATCAGCCCCCTGGTCGCCGGCGCGAGCGGCACGGTCAGCACCACCACGTCGGACTCGGCGAGCAGGGCGTCGAGCCCGTCCTCGCCGTCCACCCGGTCCAGCTGGTCGGGGCGCAGGCCGGCCGGGAGCGGCGCGTCGGGCTTCCGCCGGACGGCGCGGGCCCGCATGCCGAGCGCCGTCAGAGCGCGCACCACCTGCCCGCCGATCCCACCGAGCCCGACGACGCCGACCGTGCGTCCGGCCAGCGTGCCGCCGAGCGCGACCCCGGGGTCCACGG
Source organism: Streptomyces hainanensis (assembly GCF_004348415.1). GTDB lineage: Bacteria > Actinomycetota > Actinomycetes > Streptomycetales > Streptomycetaceae > Streptomyces > Streptomyces hainanensis. Next base: position 6,837 of record NZ_SMKI01000048.1, on the reverse strand, counting down.
CCACCGACTCCCAACGGCCCTCGCGCATCAGCCGGTCGGCGCGGAGCACCCGGCGGGAGAGCATCAGCGTGACCAGCACGACGTGCTCCGCCATCGAGGGGCCGTGGTGCGCCGTGGTGCAGACGGCGATCCCCGGGGCGAGCGAGTCCAGGGCGATCCGGTCCACGCCGGCACCGGTGACGTGCAGCAGCCGGAGCGCGGTGGCGGCCTCGGCCAGGGGCGCGGTCACCCGGGAGGCGACCAGCACCTCGGCACCGGAGAGCTCGGCGGCGACGGCCGCGTCGGGCCGGCCGGCCAGGAACGCCCAGTGGTGGCCGTCGGTGCCGCCGCGGGTCAGCTCGGCGCGGAACCGGTCGAGGATGGGGTCGGTGAGCACGATCCTCATGGCGCCTCCTCCCGCCTCACCAGCGCGGCGGGGTCGGGTCGAACCCGGGGTGGACGCGGCGGTAGTACCCGGTGTCGTCGCGCTCCCTGAGGCCGCAGGCCAGGTACCGCTCGTGCATCCTGGCCAGCGCGTCCCGGTCGAGCTCCACGCCGAGCCCCGGGCCGGTGGGCACCGCGAGGGAGCCCTTCTCGAAGACCAGCGTGCCCGGCACGACGACGTCGTCCTCGGGGTCCTTCCAGGGCCAGTGGGTGTCGCAGGCGTAGGTGAGGTTGGGGGTGGCCGCGGCGAGGTGGGTCATCGCGGCGAGGCTGATGCCCAGGTGCGAGTTGGAGTGCATGGAGAGGCCAAGCCCGAAGGTGTCGCAGATCGCGGCGAGCGACCTGGACCGGCCGAGGCCGCCCCAGAAGTGGTGGTCGGAGAGGATCACCTGGACCGCGTCCTGCTCGACGGCCGGCTTGACCTGGTCGAACGCGACCACGCACATGTTGGTGGCGAGCGGCATCGGCACCTCGCGGGCGACCCGGGCCATGCCGTCGATCTCGGTGGTGGGGTCCTCCAGGTACTCGATCACGCCGGCCAGCTCCCGGCCGACCCGGATCGAGGTCTCGACGCTCCAGGCGCCGTTGGGGTCGATCCGCAGCGGGTGGTCGGGGAAGGCGGCGCGCAGCGCGCGGACGGCCGCGATCTCCTCGTCGGGCGGGAACACGCCGCCCTTGAGCTTGATCGCGGTGAACCCGTAGTCGTCGATCATCCGCCGGGCCTGTGCCACCAGTTGGTCGGGGTCGAGCGCGGCACCCCAGGAGTCGGGCTCGGCGTCGGGGTGCCCGGCCCACTTGTAGAAGAGGTAGGCGCTGTAGGCGACGCGGTCCCGGACGGCGCCGCCGAGCAGGTCGCTCACGGGCCGGCCGAGCACCTTGCCCTGGATGTCGAGGCAGGCCACCTCGAAGGGGGAGAGCACCCGGTCGGCGGTCCTGGTGCCGGTCACCATGCCGCTCATCCCGTGGCCGCCGCTGCCGGCGTCGGCGGCCAGCGCGTCCCGGATCCGGCGTGCGATCTCCTGGACGTGCCACACGTCGACGCCGGTCAGGCGCGCGGCGGCCGCCCGCAGCCGGTCGAGGTGGGCCGCGTCGCCGTAGCTCTCGCCGAGCCCGTACACGCCGGAGTCGGTGGTGACCTCGACGATCGCCCGCAGCGCGAACGGCTCGTGGACGCCGACGGTGTTGAGCAGGGGCGGATCACGGAAGGCGACGGGCGTGATCCGGATGTCCCGGATGCGGTGCGGCTCGTTGGTCGGTGTGTCTGGCACCCTGGCCCTCCGGCGGACGGCGACTGACGGCAGCGTCAGCGATCGAACGGATACCCGGGCAGTCTAGCCACGGGTCGTCTATATAGGTAGACGCTGGTCAGAAATGAAGACAGGAAGCCGTGGTTCGGCTCACAGTCCGTCCTCACCCCAGGACCCGAAGCCGAGCGAGAGCGCGCCCTGTTCGATGCTGTCCCTGGCCCGGCCGAGCGCCGTGACGACGTCCTCCTCGCGGGCCGGCGTCAGGCGTGCCAGCGGTACCGAGCAGCTGATGGCGTCGGTCGCCGGCTCCGCGTAGCGCAGCCGCAGCGCGAAGCACTTCACGCCCTGGGTGTTCTCCTCCCGGTCCACCGCCCAGCCGCGCTCCTTGATCTCGGCGAGATCCCGCTCCAACGCCGCCCGGTCGGTCAGCGTGTGCTCGGTGAGCGGCGCCAGCTCCGCCGGCAGGTGCCGCGCCAGACCCGCCTCGTCGAGCCCGGCGAGCAGCGCCTTGCCGAGCGCCGTCGAGTAGGCGGGCAGCCGGCGGCCCACCCGGCTGTGCGGCCGCAGGTACTGCCCCGACTCGCGCGTCACCAGGTAGACGACGTCGGTGCCCGAGAGCCGCCCCAGGTGGAAGGTCTCGTCCAGGTGCTCGCCGAGCCGGTCGAGCACCGACTTGGCGGTGTGCACATAGGGGTCGGTGTCCAGATAGCTCGTGCCGGCGAGCAGCGCCCGGATGCCGATCCCGTACATCGTGCCGGAGGCGTCGGTCCGCACCCAGCCGTACTTGGTCAGCGTGCGCAGCACGGCGTAGCAACTGCTGCGCGGCATGCCGAGCGCCTCGCTCAACTCGCGCAGCCTGGCCGGCCGGTTCTGGCGGGCGGCGAGCAGTTCGAGCAGTTCCAGGGTCCGCGCCGCGGACTTCACCTCACGCACCCCGCCGGTCCGCTCCTCGGGGGTCGGCTCGGGCGCCGGCTCCGGGACCCGGTCGGCCGCGGCGTGGCCCTCCGTCGCGCGGTCGCCGTGGTGGTCGGTCGGTGCGGTCATCCGGCCCCTCCTGGCCCAGGGGCGTGGCCGTCAGGGCTCCGACCGCCGGGTAACCGCCCATGGTGTGGGGACACGCTACCCGCGCCGCCCGCCCCGGCCGAGACGTCCGGCACGGTCGGCCCCTGGTCGGGTCCTGGTCGGGTCCTGGCCGGGCCGTCCGCGCGGCGCCGCCCCGGCGCCCGGACTTCGCACTCCGGCTGTGCTTTGCCCATGGGAAAACGGCGGAGATTGTGTGGTGGTTCTGAATCGATCGACGCCGAATTCCGACCGTCACATACCCGCTGAAGTGCGCGGCCGACATATTCGGCTCCCCTATTCATAGGGGTTGACGGCGATTCGGACCCTGGCAAGAATCTCCGGTGAGAACCGCGACACCATGCATTGCAGGCTTCGGCCTGAGGGGGAGGCATTGGTGATCGCTGTGCCGGCGTGGGCACCTCTGGGTGATCGCCGGCCGCGCGATCTCACACTCGCTCCCCTGTTCGCTTGGAACACCGAGGGAATGGAGGGGTGAATGCCGACGGCACCGACTTATCCCGGCGTGTACATCGAGGAACTTCCCAGTACCGTCCGCACGATCAGTGCGGTGACCACCTCGGTCACCGCGTTCGTCGGGCACACGCGCCGCGGGCCGGTCAACCGGCCGATCACCATCACGAGCTTCGCCGACTTCGAGCGGCAGTTCGGCGGCCTGGCGGCGGACAGCCCCGTCAGCTACGCCGTCAGGCAGTTCTTCCTCAGCGGCGGCTCGGTCGCCGTGATCGTCCGGGCCGTCGCCGCCCAGGGCGGCACCGCCGCCACCGTGACCCTGCGCTCCACCGAGGCCGGCACGGAGGCCGACGCGCTCCGCATCACCGCCCGCGACCCCGGCAGTTGGGGCACCGGCCTGCGGGTCACCGTCGACCAGGACACCTCGGCGCCCGACGCCACCTTCAACCTGGCGATCACCGACACCGCGGGCGCCGTCCGCGAGTCGTTCACCGGCCTCTCCACCCGCGAGGGCGACCCCCACTTCGCCGAGACCACGGTCAACGAGTCCTCGGCCGCCGTCTCCGTGCGGGTACTCGGTGAGGGCCGCCCCGACCCGTCGGGCACGGTCAGCAAGCCGTTCCCCGAGGAACTGCCCGACCTCGCCAAGGAGATCGAGGTCAGGATCGGCGACGTCGCCCGCACCTTCACCCTCTACGAGGAGGACGACGACGGCGACGCTCCGGCGACCCTCGTCGACCTGGCCCTGCTGCTGGAGCGCAAGCTGCGCTCGCTGCCCGACGCGCCGGGCAGGCGCGCGTTCGCCGGCACCCGCGTCGTGCCGTTCGGCCGCCGGCTCCAGGTGGTCGCCGGCTCACCGGACCCCGCCGACGTCGTCCGCTTCGTCGGCCAGGCCGCCAACGACCTGGGCCTCGAGGCGTCCGTCAACGCGCCCGTCTTCGCCCTGGGCGGCGGCGAGGACGGCGGCGCCCCCGGCTTCACCGACCTGATCGGCAGCGAGGCCCGCAAGAGCGGCATCCAGGCGCTGCGTGACGTCGCCGACGTCAACCTGCTGGTGCTCCCCGAACTCGCCTCGTACGCCTCTCCCGACGAGATGGTCACCGTGCTCTCCGCGGCCGAGGCGCTGTGCGAGGAGAAGCGGATGTTCCTCATCGCGGACGCCCCGGCCACCTGGACCAGCGTCAACGCCGCCCGCGCCGGCCTGGCCACCTTCGACTCGGTGCGCAACGACCACGCGGCCCTCTACTTCCCGCACCTGGAGCTGACCGACCCGCTCACCGGCCGGCTGCGGGCGTTCCCGCCCTCCGGCACCGTCGCCGGCATCTACGCCCGCACCGACGCCGAGCGCGGCGTGTGGAAGGCGCCGGCCGGCATCGAGACCCGGCTCTCCGGGGTCCGGGCGCTCACCGTCCCGATGACGGACCCGGAGAACGGGCTGCTCAACCCGCTCGGCCTCAACTCGCTGCGGAACTTCCCGGTCGTCGGCCCGGTCATCTGGGGCGCCCGCACCCTCGACGGCGCCGACGCGCTGGCCTCGCAGTGGAAGTACGTGCCGGTCAGGCGGCTCGCCCTGATGCTGGAGGAGAGCCTCTACCGGGGCCTGAAGTGGGTCGTCTTCGAACCCAACGACGAGCAACTGTGGTCCCAGATCCGGCTCAACGTCGGCGCCTTCCTGCACACCCTCTTCCAACAGGGCGCCTTCCAGGGCACCTCGGCCCGCGACGCCTACTTCGTCAAGTGCGACCGCACGACCACCACCCAGGACGACATCAACCGCGGCATCGTCAACGTGCTCGTGGGATTCGCCCCGGTCAAGCCGGCCGAATTCGTGATCGTCAAGATCGAACAGATCGCCGGGCAGTTCGAGTCCTAGTCGGACACTGAAACGGGTAAGGCGTAAGGCCGCGAAAAGAGATCACCGTGGTCCCTGGGATCACCGTGGTCGGTGAGATCGCGGAGATCGCGGAGATCACAGAGGTCGCAGAGGCAGGATCGAGACATAGGAAGCCGCATGGCCGAATTCACCGTCAACGCGCAGCGATTCGACCCGTACAAGAACTTCAAATTCCTGGTGGTCTGGGACGGCCGTATCGTCGCGGGAGTCAGCAAGATCAGTGCGCTCAAGCGAACCACCGAGGTCGTCAAGCACCGCAACGGCGGCGACCCGAGTTCGCCGCGCAAGTCCCCGGGCCGCAGTGAGTTCGAGGCGGTCACCCTGGAGCGCGGTGTCACCCACGACCCCGAGTTCGACCGCTGGGCCAACAAGGTGTGGCAGGTCGGCGCCGGCCGCGGCTCCGAGATGTCGCTGCGCGACTTCCGCAAGGACCTGACCATCCAGGTCCTCAACGAGGCCGGGCAGGTGGCCGTCTCCCACAAGGTCTACCGGGCCTGGCCGAGCGAGTACCAGGTCCTGGGCGAGATGGACGCCAACGCCAACGCGGTGGCCATCCAGAGCCTCAAGCTGGAGTGCGAGGGCTGGGAGCGGGACTACGAGGTGCCCGAGCCCGAGGAGCCGTCCTTCCAGCAGCCCGCCTAGGGACCCGCGCGGTGAGCGGGGAGGTGACCGGGGACGGACGCGGCCTGGACGCCGCCGGGCTGCTGGCCGTCTGGGAGGCGGGCGTCGCCACCGGCGGCGTCGGCCGGGCGCTGCTGCTCCACGCGGCGGCCCGCCCGGCGTTCGGCACCGACGAGCTGCTGGCCACGCCTGTCGGCCGCCGGGACGCCGACCTCTTCGCGCTGCGCGCGGCCCTGTTCGGCGACCTGATGGACGTCAGGGTGACCTGTGAGGAGTGCGAGCAGGAGATGGAGTTCGGCTTCAGCGCGGCCCAGGCCATCGCCGCCGGCCCCCCGGCCGACCGGCCGCCGGCCGGCGGGTCGCTGGCGGGCGGGTCGCCGACCGCGGAGTCGCTGAGCGCCGCGTCGCTGACCGTCGAGGAGGGCGGCTGGACGGTCCGGTTCCGGCTGCCGACCACCGGCGACCTCGCCGACGCCGAGGAGGCCGGCGCCCCGGAGCGGGCCCGGCGCGAACTGCTGCGGCGGTGCGTGCTCGCGGCCGAGCTCGACGGTGCGCCGGTGGCCGCCGACCGGCTGCCCGGTCCGCTGCCGGAGGACGTCCAGCGGCGGATCGCCGAGGCCGCGGCCCAGGCCGACCCGTGCGCCGACATCCGGCTCGCCGTCGCCTGCCCGGAGTGCGGCCACCGCGCCACCGCCGAACTCGACATCGCCGCCTACCTGTGGACCGAACTCGACGCCTGGGCCCGGACCACCCTGCTCGACGTGCACCTGCTCGCCAGCGCCTACGGCTGGTCGGAGGTCGACATCCTGGCGCTCAGCCCGCTGCGCCGCCGCTACTACCTGGAGCTCTGTGCGGATGCCTGACTTCTTCGCCCGCCTGGTGGGCCGCACCACGGCCGGCGCCACCGTGGCCGGCGCGCCCAGGGTCCGCCCCCGGCTGCCAGGCCCCTTCGAGCGTCCGGACGGAGCCCGCGCCGGCACCTCCGACATCGAGGAGACGGAGGCCGGGAGCGACGCCGCGCCGACCCCGGGCTCGTCCCGCCACACGCCGGCGGGCACCGTGGCGGCCGCGCGGCGCGCCCCACCACCCCTCGCGCCCGCGCTCGTCGCCCCGCCGGCC
>NZ_SMKI01000489.1 GCF_004348415.1 Streptomyces hainanensis | reverse complement strand
GGGGGCCGCCCCACGGGGGCGACGCGCGCAGTCGGCAGGGGGCAGCCTCAGGCCAGACCCCGACGGGCCGTCGCCGGCCCCCGGTGGCCCGCGATGCTTGCCACCATGTCCAGGACCTGCCGCGTCTCGCCCACCTCGTGGACCCGGTACACCCGCGCCCCGAGCCACGCGGAGACGGCCGTCGTGGCCAGCGTGCCCAACAGCCGTTCCTTGACCGGCAGGTCCAACGTCTCGCCGACGAAGTCCTTGTTGGAGAGCGAGACCAGCACCGGCCAGCCCGTCGCCGTCATCTCGTCGAGGCGACGCGTCGCCTCGAGCGAGTGGCGGGTGGACTTGCCGAAGTCGTGGCCGGGGTCGATCAGCACGGCGTCGCGGCGGACGCCGAGGGAGACGGCGCGTTCGGCGAGCGCGAGGGTCACGCGGAGGATGTCGGCCATCACGTCGTCGTAGGTGACCCGGTGCGGCCTGGTGCGGGGGCGGGCGCCGCCCGCGTGGGTGCAGACCAGGCCGACGCCGTGCCGTGCCGCGACCTCGGCGAGGCGTGGGTCGACGCCGCCCCACGCGTCGTTGAGGAGGTCGGCGCCGGCCGCGCAGGCGGCTTCGCCGACCTCGTGGCGCCAGGTGTCCACGCTGATCACCACGTCGGGGTGGCGGCGCCGCACCTCGGCGACGAAGCCGGCCGTGCGGCGGATCTCCTCGGCCGCGTCCACCTCGGCGCCCGGGCCGGCCTTCACGCCGCCGACGTCGATGATGGCGGCGCCCTCGGCGACGGCCCGCTCCACCCGGTTCAGGGCGGCCTCGTCGCCGAACGTGGCGCCGCGGTCGTAGAAGGAGTCGGGGGTGCGGTTGACGATGGCCATGATCACGGGCTCGTCGGGCCCGAACTCCCGTGTCCCGAGCCGCAACGTCCGCTGTTCTGTCCGCGCTGTCCGCTCATTCCGCACAATCCACGAACCTACCTGGCTCGCACTGTCGGTGCGGCATGCGACCATCACAACGAAGGCATGAAGGGCGCGAAGGGGAGGCCCGCATGATGTTCCTGTTTCTGGTGGCCGCCATGGTCGTGGTGATCTCCGCCGTCACACTGGCGGTGCTCGGCAGTGGGGACGGCACCGGTGGGCCGGCGACCGGCGGTCTGGCGGACGCGTTGCCGGATCGGCTCGACGACCCGTTGCCCCGTGACCGGCCGGTCGGTCCGGCGGACGTGGTGCGGGTGAGGCTGCCCGTGGCACCGCGCGGCTACCGGATGGCCGAGGTGGACGACGTGCTCGACCGGTTGGCGGCCGAGCTCGCCGAGCGGGACGCGCGGATCACCGAGTTGGAGACGGCGCTCGCGGGCGCCCAGGCCCTGGCGCTCCACAAGGACCCCGGCCCGGTGCCGCAGGGCGACTAGGACCCGCCGAACGCGGGGCGTTCCTTGTTGAGGAACGCGGCGACGGCCGCCAGGTGGTCGGCCGACGCGCCGGCCGTCCGCTGGAGTCCGCTCTCCACGTCGAGCGTCTCGACCAGCGAGTGGTCGGCCGCGAAGGCGAGGGCCTGCTTGAGCGCGGCGTAGGCCACCGTCGGGCCCTCGGCGAGGCGGCCGGCGATCTCCCGGGCCGTGGCCGGCAGCTCGTCGTCGGGCACCACCCGCTGGGCGATGCCGAGCCGCTCCGCCTCGGCCGCGTCCACCCGGCGCGGGAAGAGCAGCAGGTCGGTGGCGCGGGCCGGGCCGACGACGCGGGGCAGGGTCCAGGAGAGCCCGGAGTCGGCGGTCAGGCCGATGCCGGTGAACGCCGTGTTGAACGAGGCGCCGGCGGCCACCACGCGGTAGTCGGCGGCGAGCGCGAAGCCGAAGCCGGCGCCCGCGGCCACCCCGTTCACGGCCGCCACCACGGGCTTGGGCATCTCGGCGATGGTGCGGGCGATGGGGCCGTAGTGCTCGGCCACCGTCCGCATGGCGCCGCCCGCGTCGGTCGCCTCGGCGAGCGCGGCGGCGTGCTCCCTGAGGTCCTGGCCGACGCAGAACGCCCGCCCGTTCGCCGCCAACAGAACGGCCCGCACGGCGGAATCCGCGGCCGCCCGCCGCACCGCGTTCAGGAGCGCTTCCTTGGCCGTGACATTCAGGGCGTTCATCGCTTCCGGGCGATTCAGTGTCACGGTGGCAAGACTCTCGGTCACTTCGTAGAGAACGGTGTCGGCCATGTCTCACAGCATGTCGCAGACGCCGGCACTATCGCGGTCAATCGCCGAATTGAGTGGTTTTGCGATCATGCGTTGCCGAAGGGATACCGCCCAATGTTGGTCATCGGGACGCTCCATGCGGGATAATGGCCGGAAGCAATGTGTTCGAGGTCGGTGACCCCCCGGGTTCCCGGCTGCGATGGGCTGGTTCAGGAAGGGGAACGAGCATGGCGGCCATGAAGCCGCGGACGGGCGATGGTCCGCTTGAGGTGACCAAGGAGGGGCGGGGCATCATCATGCGCGTTCCGCTCGAGGGCGGTGGCCGACTCGTCGTCGAGCTGACCCCGGACGAGGCGGTGGCGCTCGATGAGGAGCTCAAGAAGGTGACCGGCTGACAGCCGGTCTCCGAGCCCTCGCCCCGACAACGTCCCGGAGGATTCACCAAGCCTCCGCGAGACCTCGTCGGGGACGGCGTTCCCACGTCGCCGAGCCGACATCCTGTGCGGCGCCGCCCCGGATTTCCGGGGCGGCGCCGTTCGTCGTGTCGGGGGCGGCTCAGGCCCCCCAGGAGCGGGCCGCGCACAGCAGCCCGTCGCCGACCGGCAGCAGCGCCGGCATCAGCTCCTTGCTCTCCCGGACCGTCCGCAGCAGCTCCCGCAGCCTCCGCACCTCGGTGGGCTGGGCGGCCGAGTCCACCGTGCGGCCGCCGGCGAACACCCCGGCGAAGCAGACCAGGCCGCCCGGCCGCAGCAGCCGCAACGATTCTGCGAGGTACTCCAGGTACTCGAGCCGGTCGCCGTCGCAGAACACCAGGTCGTAGCCGCCGTCGGTGAGCCGGGGCAGCACGTCCAGGGCGTGCCCGGGGATGAACCTGGCCCGGTTGGGCGCGTGGCCGGCCATCCGGAACGCCTGCCGGGCGAACTGCTGGCGCTCCGGTTCCGTGTCGACGGTGGTCAGCACCCCCTCGGGGCGCATTCCGCGGAGCAGGTACATGCCGGAGACGCCGGTCCCGGTGCCGATCTCGACCACCGCCCGCGCGCCGGCGGCCGCGGCCAGCAGCCGCAGCGCGTCGCCGTTGCCGGGCGTGACGGCACGCACGCCGGCCTCCCGCGCCCGCTCCCTCGACCAGGACAGCGCCGCACCCTCGGCGGTCTCGGCGTCCGGTGCGCCATACGCCTCGGCGAACGCCCAGCTCGTCAGCCGGTTGCCGGTAATGGCCCTCTCCTGTCCCCGTCTGTCACGCGCTTTGACTGTATCGACTTCCGGGGGGAACAGGACGCACGGACCAGGCGTTGGACTCTGTGCAGGAGCCGGCTCCTGGGCCCGGGCGCCGCGGCCGGGAATGCCGGTGAATATTTCTTATCCGGAGCTAACGGGCGAGGTGGCTATGGTAGGGACCCGACTGGACACCACCAGAGCCGACAGGGGAGGTGCGGCCACGTCCGCTGGCCGCGGAGTGCTGAGACGCATTTTGCGGTCCTCCGGCGGGCCGAATTCCGTGACAGACAACGCTGACGCTGACCGGGGACAGGGCATCGACACGGCCACCGACGGCACGACCGCCACCGCGGGCGCCGTCGCGACGTTCACCACCGGAGGCGACGGCCAGAGCTGGGCCCCGCCCAGCTGGGAAGAGATCGTCAGCACCCACAGTGCCCGGGTCTACCGGCTCGCGTACCGGCTCACGGGCAACCAGTACGACGCCGAGGACCTCACCCAGGAGGTCTTCGTCCGCGTCTTCCGTTCGCTGTCCACCTACACCCCGGGCACGTTCGAGGGCTGGCTGCACCGCATCACCACCAACCTGTTCCTGGACTCCGTCCGGCGCAAGCAGCGCATCAGGTTCGACGCCCTCGCCGAGGACGCGGCCGACCGGCTGCCGAGCCGGGAGCCCACCCCCCAGCAGCACTTCAACGACACCCACTTCGACGCCGACGTGCAGCAGGCGCTGGACACCCTGGCGCCCGACTTCCGCGCCGCCGTGGTCCTCTGCGACATCGAGGGCCTGAGCTACGAGGAGATCGCCACCACGCTCGGCGTCAAGCTCGGCACGGTCCGCAGCCGCATCCACCGCGGCCGCTCCCACCTGCGCAAGGCCCTGAAGCACCGCTCGCCGCGCGGTCGTGTCCAGCCGGCCGAGCAGCCCGTCCTCGCCGCGGTCCCGGGTCCGTCGCTGGCGCGGGAAGGCGGGGCCGCCGAGTGAGCAGTGCCGCGGAGACCGGCCCGGCCGACCACCACCTCGGCGAGAGCCTGGCCGCCCTGGTCGACGGCGAGCTGTCCCACGACCGCCGCGACCGGGTGCTCGCCCACCTCGCCACCTGTCCCAGCTGCAAGGCCGAGGCCGACGCGCAGCGCGAGTTGAAGCACGTGTTCGCCAGCAGCCCGCTGCCCGCCCCGTCGGCCGGGCTGCTCGCCAGGCTCCAGGGCCTGCCGGCCGCCGCCGGCCGCGAGTCGGCGGATCCCGAGCCCCCCGGCCCGGCCGCGGGGTCCGGTCAGAACGGCGCCTCCTCAGGCTTCCGCCTCGGCCTGCTGCCGGGCGGCAAGGACCGTGAGTCGCTGCTCGGCCCGCCGACCCTGGGCAACGAGCGCGGCTTCCGGATCCACCCGTCGGGCCCGGCCAGAGGAGCCAACCGGAGCCATCGGCTCGCCTTCGCCGCGGCCGGCGCCGTGTCGCTCGCCGCCTTCGCGCTCGGCGGCGTGGTCGGCGGCGTCGGAAGCCTCTCCGCCGGTGGCGGCGGCTCCTCGGCACCCAGCGCCGTCGCGCCCGGCAGCGGCGCCACCCCGGTCGTCGCGGCGCGCACCGCGGGTGGCCGCTCCGACAAGGACATCCGCCCGGTCTCCGTGCTCACCGCCCAGGCGGTCGGCCTCCGCGGGCCCCTCGGCCCCGTGGCACCGAGCGGTCAGCTGTTGCCCCTGTTCACGCCGGAGCTGGTGCCGGGGCCGGTGGCCCCCACCACCGGCGCGTCGGCCCTCGCGGTGGAGTCCGCGGTTCCGGGAGTCGTGAGCCCCCGCTGAATCCGGGTGACTGACCTGGTTGAATTCAGTGTTCAGTTCGGTGCCGGGCCCAACCGGTACGGCGTGGAAGTGTCTCCTCCGCTGACGCGGAGGCAAGCCGATGATGGGGACAGCTGCGATGGACAAGGGCAATGGCCTTCCCGGCCGCCAGGGAGGCTCCCAGGCCGGCTGGGGGCCCGCCGGGCAGCCGCCGGACGAGGATGCCGACTCCCGCCCCGGCCAGGACCCGTACGGCACCCCGCCGTACGGCCAGCCGGGCCCCTGGGCCCCCGCGCCGCCCGTCCAGCGGCCGAATCCGACACCGCCCGCCGGCACCTTCGTGCCGCCGCCGGGAGCCACCACGCCCGCGGCGGGCACGACGC
>NZ_SMKI01000488.1 GCF_004348415.1 Streptomyces hainanensis | reverse complement strand
CGAGGTCGTAGTCGCGGGTCAGGCGGGGGAAGTGGCTTCGGGCCACGTCCTCGTCGGCGAGCGCGAGTCGGGGCCGGTCGGGGCCGGCGAGGCCGCGCAGCAGGAGGGGGAAGAACGCGGCGGCCGCGCTGTGGAAGGCGGCCACCGACACGGTGCCGTCCGGCCGGTCGACGAAGTCGTCGACCGAGTGCCGGGCCCGGGTCAGGGCCGTCTCCACCTCGACCGCCGCCGCCGCGAGCGCACGCCCGGCGTCGGTCAACACCACGCGCCGGCCGGCGCGTTCGGTGAGCGGGACGGGGATCGAGCGTTGCAGCAGCCGCAGTTGCTGGGAGATCGCCGAGGGCGTGACCAGCAGCGCCTCGGCGACGGCGCTCACGCTGCCGAGTTCGCCGAGCTCCCGGAGGATCCGCAGCTGACGGGCGTCCATGCGTCGACAGTGTAGGGAAACTACACGATCGTTTGAGACATTGGCGCTGGGCTACAACGTCGGGATGCGGCAGCGTGGTGCCGTGCTCGATGCCCGCCGCACCGACGTGGTGCTGTTGCTGGTGGCGATCGTCTGGGGTTCAAGCTACCTCGCGGCGAAGACGGCCACCGTCGTACTGCCGGTCCTGCTGGTGCTGTTCGCCCGGTACGCGATCTCCGCGCTCGCCTGCGGGGCGCTGCTGGTCCGCTCGGGGCGCCCGAGCGGCGAGGAACTGCGGATCGGGGCGCTGCTCGGCGTCACCCAGGCGGCGATCCTGGTGTTGGAGACGTACGGCGTCGCGCACACCAGCGCCGCCAACGCCGGCCTGATCATCAGCCTGACGATCGTGCTGACGCCGCTGCTCGACCGCACCGCCGGAGGCGGTCGGCTGCCGCCGGCGTTCTTCGTCGCCGCCGGGGTCTGCGTGCTGGCGGTCGCGCTGCTGATGTCGGGCGACGGGTGGCGGGAGCCGCGCGGCGGCGACCTGTTGATGCTGGCCGCCGCGGTGGTGCGGGCGGGGCACGTGGCGCTCGTCGGGCGGCTGACCGTGAACCGCGCGGTGCGGCCCCTGCAACTGACGGCCGTGCAGACCGCCGTGGGTACGGTGCTCTTCCTGGCGCCGGCGGCGGCCAACGCCCGGGAGCTGGCCGCGAGTAGCGCCACGACCTGGGCGCAGCTGGCGTATCTGGCCCTGTTCTGCAGCGTGTTCGCGTTCCTGGCCCAGACGTGGGCGGTGCAGCGGACGTCGGCGAGCCGGGCCAGCCTGCTGCTCGGCACCGAGCCGATCTGGGCCGTCGTGGTCGGAATCGGCCTCGGCGACGAGCGGTTCACCGTGCCGGCGGCGGTCGGCGCGGCGCTGTTGGTCGCCGGCACGTACTGGGGGCAGGCCGTCGAGCGCGCCCATCGAACGACCGAGAAGATCCCGACGGAGGACGCGAGATGTCCGAGACCGAACGAGAGCACGACACCTACGGGCGTCTGATCGACCTGCTCGACTCCACGGCGACGCCGTACCGGCTCATCGACCACGAGCCGGAGGGGGCGACCGAGGCGGTGAGCGCGCTGCGCGGGCACCCGACGGCGGACGCCGCGAAGTGCATCGTGCTGCGGGTGAAAGTCGACCGCCGCACCACCCGCCACGTGCTCGCCGTCGTGCCGGGGGACCGGCGGGTCGACCTGGACGCCGTCCGCGCGCTGTTCGCCGCCCGCTACGTCGGGTTCAGCGACGCGGCGACGGCCGAGCGGCTGGCGCACGCCGTGCCCGGCACGGTGCTGCCGTTCAGCTTCGACCCGGACCTCGAACTCGTCGCCGACCCGGACGTCGTCGCGCGCCCCGCGCTCTACTTCAACGCGGCGCGGCTCGACCGTTCGCTCGTCGTCTCGGGCGCCGACTACGCGGCGCTGGCCAGGCCGCGCGTGGAGCGCGTCGCGGGTCAGGTCCGCACCACGTAGATGCCGGCGGCGGCCGCCGCGGCCGCGGCCTCGGCGGCGCGGTCGGCGGTGGCCTCGTCGAGCGGGTCGCCGCTGGCGAGCAGCCGGTAGTAGAGCGGGGCCGAGACGGCGCGCACCACCTCGTGCGGGTCGGTGCCGGCCGGCAACTCGCCGCGCTCGACGGCCTGTTCCACGCAGGGGGCCCACTCGGCGATCCGGGTCGCGTAGAAGCGGCGCAGCGCGTCGGCGGTGGCGGCGTCACAGGTCGCGGCGGCGATGACGGCCTTGAACAGGGGACCCTGGCGCGGGTCGGTGAGGGTGCGCCTGACGAGACGCGCGTTGGCCCGCAGGTCGCCGAGGAGCGAGCCGGTCTCGGCGCGTGGCAGCGACTCCTCGGCCATCTCGGTCAGCAGATCGGCGACCAGCCCGGTCGGCGTGGCCCAGCGGCGGTAGACGGTGGTGCGGCCGACGCCGGCGCGGCGCGCGACGTCGGCCAGGTCGAGGCCCGCGAAACCCAGCTCGGCGAGCGCGTCACCGGCCGCCCGCAGCACCGCCGACCGCACCCGCGCGGTACGCCCGCCGGGTCGCGTCGTGCCGTGACCACCGTAATGGGATTCCTGTTCCATTAAGCGTCCTCCCTCTGTTAGGCTCCGACACGCAAGCTTAATGGAACCGCGATCCCGTTAGGGGTGGGGTGGCGGTGACGGCATGGACAACGACAGGGGAGACGACATGGAGTACCGACGACTCGGGGCCTCCGGACTCACCGTCCCCGCGCTGAGCTTCGGCGCGGGCACGTTCGGCGGCCGCGGCCCGCTCTTCGGCAACTGGGGCACCAGCGACGCCGCCGAGGCCCGCCGCCTCGTCGACCTCTGCCTGGACGCGGGCGTCACACTCTTCGACACGGCCGACGTCTACTCCGACGGCGCCTCGGAGGAGGTGCTCGGTGCCGCGCTCAAGGGCCGCAGGGACCGGGTGCTGATCTCCACCAAGACCGGCCTGCCGACGGGCGACGGGCCGGGCGACGCCGGCACGTCCCGCGCCCGACTCGTCGCCGCCGTCGACGGCGCGCTGCGCCGGCTCGGCACCGACCACATCGACCTCTTCCAACTCCACGCCTTCGACGCCGCCACGCCCGTCGAGGAGGTCCTCGCCACCCTGGACGACCTGGTGCGGGCCGGGAAGCTGCGGTACGTCGGCGTCTCCAACTTCTCCGGCTGGCAGCTCATGAAGTCGCTGGCAGCCGCCGAACGGCACGGCCGGCCGCGGTACGTCGCCCACCAGGTCTACTACTCGCTCGTCGGCCGCGACTACGAGTGGGAGCTGATGCCGCTCGGCGTCGACCAGGGCGTCGGCGCGCTCGTCTGGAGCCCGCTCGGCTGGGGCCGCCTCACCGGCCGGATCCGACGCGGCCAACCCCTGCCGGCCGGCAGCCGGTTGCACGCCACGGCGGCGTACGGGCCGCCGGTGCGGGACGAGTTGCTGTACCGGGTGGTCGACGCCCTGGACGAGATCGCCGCCGAGACCGGCAGGACCGTCCCGCAGATCGCCATCAACTGGCTGCTCCGGCGCCCGACGGTCTCCTCCGTCATCGTCGGCGCGCGGACGGAACGGCAACTGCGGGACAATCTCGGGGCCGTGGGATGGTCGCTCACCGACGACCAGGTCGCCCGCCTCGACACGGCGAGCGCCGGGGAGGCGGCCTACCCGTACTTCCCCTACCGGCGGCAGGAGGGCTTCGCCCGCCTCAGCCCGCCAGCGGTCTGACGGGCCCTTGCCGGGCCCTTGCCGGGCGGGCCTGAGGGTTCTCCCCACCCGCCCGCGAGGTGGCCTGCGGCCGGTGCGGCGGCCCTGCGGGCGCTGGTGGGGCTGGCCCTTGGCGCTTCGCGCGGGGTTTCTCCCACCTGCCCGCCCTTTCTCGCGCTCCGCGCGGGGGGCGGTCCGCAGGGCCCCGACTGGGCGGTGAAGCCGCCCCAGTTGGGGCCCTGCGGCCGTGCCGGCTGCCTCCAGCGCCTCGTCATCGAGGTCGATCACGCGCGACCGGTCGATGGCCGGGGTCGCGATATCAATCGGGTCACCGGCCTTCGCTCTGCCTCCTCCAGTCTTCCCCAATGTGAACTCGACCGGCTAACGGAGCGCACCAACCCTCTTGAAATGGAAGGGAGTTGGTCAGTTACTGGCCGGTATCGTGCGTGTTAGCCTTCGGGACTTCGTGGCGTCGCCGAGGCGCTGCGGACTCAGCAGTACGCGAGGGGAAGACAATGAAGGACGACATGCGTTGGCGCCCTGCGGCGCTGGCGTTCGCCGTGGCGGGGAGCCTGGTGCTCGCCGCCTGTGGCGGAAGCGAGGACTCCGACTCCGGAGGCGACGGGGACGGCGGCGGCGAGAGCCAGGACGGCGCGCTCACCACGCGATGGGAGGGCGAGCCGGCGGCCTACGACGACAGCGGCCTTGTCACCATGGCGCTGTGGGCCACCGATACGACGGTCACCGAGATCACCAACGACACGGTGCGCAGCATCGACGCCGCGAGCGGCGAGACGCGGTGGGAGCTGACCCCGCCGTCCGGGGCCGGCGAGGTCTGCGCCATCGCGCCCGAGCTGAACGACCAGGGCGTCGGCGCCCTGGTCTACTCGGTCGGCGACTCCGACACCTGCACCCTCCTCTCCGTGGTGGACACCACGGCCGCGACGGGCGAGCCGCTGTTCACCCAGGACGTCACGCCCGAGGACGGCCTGTCGTCGTTCGTCGGGGTCAGCGTCACGGGCGACACCGTCACCGTCACGCCGGGCGGCACCGACCTGTTCAGGTACTCGGTCGCCGGCGACGAGCTGCCGGCGCCCGAGATGCCGGACGCGGCGGAGTGCCAGGACCGCGTCAACTGGACGGTCGGTGGCGACTATCTGGTCGGCGACGTCCAGTGCGACATCATGACCGAGGTGTACCAACTCACCGCCTTCGACGCCGCCGAGGGCACCGAGCTGTGGACGCTCCCCGAGCGGCCCGAGGAATGGGACGGGGTCGCCGAGATCGTGCCGGGCGACCTGCTGACCGTTCGGACCAGCACCGTCGAGGACCGGCTGCTGACCTTCGACGAGGCGGGCGAGGTGCTCTCCGAGGTCCTGGAGGTCCAGGACGGCTCCGAGGTCGAGTTGACGCTCTACGGCCCCAACTACTCCACGATCCGGGGCTCGCTCCTCCACGCGGCCGGCGGGCTCGGCGACAGCAGCGAGCGGGTCGGGATCGACCTGAACACCGGCGCCGTCGCCTGGCAGCAGACGTTCCCCGAAAGCACCACCATCGGCGGTGACGCGGAGCGGACGATGGTGGTGTACCAGGACGAGGAGTATGTGCTGCGGGCGGCGAGCCTGAGCCCGGAGGACGGCGCCCCGACCGAGTTGGGCGCCTTGCCGGACTTCGAGGGCGAGCCCTACACATCGCCCGAGGCGCTGGTCGCGCGGGGGGACACGCTCTACGTCCTGTTCATGCTCTCCGACACCGTGACGGGGGAGACCACCGCGACCACCGCGGCGTACCAGCTGTCGGAGTGACCGGATAGGCACGGACGTGGCCAGCTGGCCGGGCCCGGCGGCGCAGCGGGCTCGGCCCGCCGGGCCCTACCGCGCGAAGCGCGGGAGACAAGGGTGGGCGGG
>NZ_SMKI01000487.1 GCF_004348415.1 Streptomyces hainanensis | reverse complement strand
GCCCCATCCCGGGAGCGACCGACCCCACCACCCCACCGGCCGCCAACGCGCCGCCGTAGACGGCGAGCTGATGCCGTTCCATGCCGGCCACCGGACCGGATCGCAGCGACACCGTACGTACCTTCCACGAATCGGGACCACCACAGCGGTGGCCCCGGGGCCGTACACAGGTGAGCGGCCCACCACGCCCCGCCGCCGGGCCCGGGGGCCCGGCGGTCAGCCCGCGCCCGCCGGACCGCCCGCGGCCGGCACCCACCGAGGTCCCTTCGAGCCGCTCCGTCCGGCAGGACGGCTACGCCGAGGTCCGCGACCGCCGTCGCTGCGGCCGCTTCTCGCTCGGCCGCTTCAGCACCTCGCCCGCCTCGATCGACGCCACGCGACGCGCGGCCCCGAACTGGGCGAGCGCCTCCGCCAGCGCCAGCGCGGACGGCTCGGGCGCCATCACGTCCACCCGCAGGCCGTGTTCCTCGGCCGTCCTGGCCGTCGCCGGCCCGATACACGCGATCACCGTCACGTTGTGCGGCTTGCCCGCGATGCCGACCAGGTTCCTGACGGTGCTCGACGACGTGAACAGCACCGCGTCGAACCCGCCGCCCTTGATCGCCTCGCGCGTCTCGGCCGGCGGCGGCGACGCCCGCACCGTGCGGTAGGCCGTGACGTCGTCCACCTCCCAGCCCAGCTCGACCAGGCCCGCCACCAGCGTCTCGGTGGCGATGTCGGCGCGCGGCAGGAACACCCGGTCGATCGGGTCGAAGACGGGGTCGTAGGGCGGCCAGTCCTCCAGCAGGCCGGCCGCGGACTGCTCGCCGCTCGGCACCAGGTCGGGCCGCACGCCGAACTCCTGCAGCACCCGCGCCGTCTGCTCGCCGACCGCGGCGACCTTTATCCCGGCGAAGGCCCGCGCGTCCAGGCCGTACTCCTCGAACTTCTCGCGGATCGCCTTGACCGCGTTGACCGAGGTGAACGCGATCCACTCGTACCGCCCGGTCACCAGGCCCTTGACCGCGCGGTCCATCTGCTGCGGGGTACGCGGCGGTTCCACCGCGATCGTCGGCACCTCGCTCGGCACCGCGCCGTACGAGCGCAGTTGCTCGGACAGCGACGCCGCCTGCTCCTTGGTGCGTGGCACAAGCACCTTCCAGCCGAACAGCGGCTTGGACTCGAACCACGCGAGCTGGTCCCGCTGCGCCGGCGCGCTGCGTTCGCCGACCACGGCTATCGCCGGCCGGTCGGCCTCGGCCGAGGGCAGCACCTTGGCGGACTTCAGGGTGCGCTCGACGGTGCCGAGCGTCGCGGTCCACGTCCGCTGCCGGGTCGTGGTGCCGGCCACGGTGACGGACAGCGGGGTGTCCGGCTTGCGGCCGGCCGCGACGAGTCGGGCCGCCGTGACGGCCACCGCCTCCAGCGTGGTGGAGACCACGACCGTGGCGTCGCTCGCGCCGACCTCCGTCCAGCAGCGGTCGTCGGCGTTCGGGCCGTCGACGAAGCGGACGTCGCCGCCCTCCGGGTCGCGCAGCGGCACCCCGGCGTAGGCGGCCACGCCGACGCCGTGGGCGATGCCGGGCACCACCTCGAAGGTGATGCCCTCGGCGGCCAGCGCCAGCATGTCGGCGGTGGCGTCGGCGTCCATGCCGGGGTCGCCGGCGACCGCTCGCACCACCCGCTTGCCGCCGCGCGCGGCGCTCATGGCAAGATCAGCGGCGTCGACGGTCCCGGCCGCCGCGCCGTGGGGCTGTTCCGTGTCCGCGCCCGTGGCCTGCAGCGGGACGTCAGTCCCCGCCCTGACGTGGGCGCGCACCACCTCGTAGGCCTCGGGATCGGCGATCAGCACATCGGCCTGGGCCAGCGCGTCGACGGCCCGCAGTGTGAGCAGACCCGGGTCTCCGGGTCCGGCACCGAGGAAGGTGACATGCCCGTAACTGGCAGTGTCGTATGCGGTGTTGGGGGCTGGACCGCCCGAGGTGGCGGCGGTCGGCGTCGTCCTGACCCGCTTGGCTTGTGCGGTGCGTGCGGTAATGGGGCTCAATGTGCTCGCTCCCCCATCAGACCGGCCGCGCCCTTGGCGAGCATCTCCTCGGCGAGTTCGCGGCCGATGGCCGCGGCCTCCCCGACGGAAGCCGGTACGGGGCCGGTGGTGGACAACTGCACCAGCGTGGAACCGTCGGTGGTGCCGACGACGCCGCGCAGGCGCATTTCGGTGACGGTCTGCCCGTCCTCCCCGGGGAGCAGGTCCGCGTACGCACCGACGGGTGCGCTGCAGCCGGCCTCCAGGGTGGCGAGCAGGGTGCGCTCGGCGGTCACGGCGACCCGGGTGTGCGGGTCGTCGAGGCCGGCGAGCTCGGCGACGAGGGCCGTGTTCGACACGGCGCACTCGACCGCCAGTGCCCCCTGGCCGGGGGCGGGCAGGACGATGTCGGGTGCGAGGAATTCGGTGATCTCCGCCTCCCGACCAATGCGGTACAGCCCCGCGGCGGCGAGCACGACGGCATCGAGCTCGCCGGAGCGCACGTACCCGATGCGGGTGTCTACATTCCCCCGGATCGGGACCGTTTCGATTTCGCAACCAAGGGCCCGGGACCAGGCGTTGAGCTGGGCCATCCGGCGCGGCGAGCCGGTGCCGATCCTGGCCCGGCCGTCCGCGACCGCGAGCCGCTCGAAGTCGAGGCCGTCCCTGGCCACCAGGGCGTCCCTGGGGTCGGCGCGCGTCGGCACCGCCGCCAGGGCCAGCTCCTCGGGCTGGAGGGTCGGCAGGTCCTTCAGAGAGTGGACGGCGAAGTCGATCTCGCCGGCCAGCAGGGCGTCGCGGAGCGCCGAGACGAAAACCCCGGTGCCGCCGATGGTGGCCAGGCTCTCCCGGGAGACGTCCCCGTAGGTGGTGATCTCGACGAGCTCCACGGACCGCCCGGTCAGCCGGCCGAGCCGCTCGGCGACGCCCCGTGACTGGGACATGGCGAGCGGACTGCGCCGCGTTCCGAGCCGGAGGGCTCGCTGTGCGTTCATGACCGCTCCTTCTGTTCACGCCGTTCGGGCTCGAGCGGCGTGCCGAGGTCGAACAGCTGGCGCAGCGCGGCCGCGTAGTAGGCGCCGTCCGGCTCCGCCGCCAACTCCTTGACGCGCACGGTCGGCGCGTGCAGGAGCTTGTCGACGACCCGCCGCACGGTCCTGCCGATCTCGGCGCGCTCGCGCTCGCCGAGGTCCGGCAGCCGGCCCTCGAGGCGGGCCAGCTCGCCGGCCACCACCTCGGAGGCCATGGCGCGCAGCGCGACGACGGTGGGGGTGGTGTGCGCGGCGCGCCGGGCCGCGCCGAGTGTCGCGACCTCCTCGGCCACGATGCCGCGCACCGCGTCCACGTCGGCGGCCATGGGGGCGTCGACGGAGGCGGCGGCGAGCGACTCGATGTCGACGAGGCGCACCCCGTCGATGTCGTGCACGGTGGCCTCGACGTCGCGTGGCATGGCGAGGTCGAGGACGGTGAGCTCGGGCGGGGCGCCGGTCGTGCCCCGGCGGCGGGACCGCTCGCGGACCGCGCCGGCCACGGCCTCGGCGGTGAGCACGAGGCCGGTGGCGCCGGTGCAGGACACGACGATGTCGGCGAGGGCCAGCTCGGCCGCGATGGAGATGGCGTTGATCGGGACGGCGCGGGCGCGCGGCCCCCCGGGGGTGGCCAGGCCGGCGGCGAGCCGCTCGGCACGCTCCAGCGTCCGGTTGGCGATCACCAGTTCGGACACACCGGCGCGGGCCAGGGTCGTCGCGGCGAGCGACGACATCGACCCGGCCCCGATCACCAGGGCGCGCTGACCGCGCACCCACGACGTGTCGCCGGCGCCGCCGCTCAGCTGCTCGAGCCCGAAGGTGACGAGCGACTGGCCGGCCCGGTCGATGTTGGTCTCGCTGTGCGCGCGCTTGCCGACCCGCAGCGCCTGCTGGAACAGCTCGTTCAGCAGCCGCCCCGCGGTGTGCTCGTCCTGGGCGAGCGCCAGCGCCGACTTGATCTGGCCGAGGATCTGGCCCTCGCCGACCACCATCGAGTCGAGGCCGCAGGCCACGCTCAGCAGGTGCTCGACGGCCCGGTCCTCGTGATGCGTGTAGAGGTGGGGCTCCAGGTCCGCCTGGCTCACCCCGGCGTACCGGCTGAGCAGCGCCCTGAGCTCGGCGACGCCGGCGTGGAATCGTTCCGCCACCGCGTAGAGCTCGATCCGGTTGCAGGTGGCGAGCAGCGCGGCCTCGATCGCCGGCGGACGCTCGGCGGCACCGGCCGTGCCAGGCGTGCCCGCCGCGTCCCGCAGCAGCTTGCCGCGGGCGTCGGGCGCGAGCGCGGCCGCCTCCAGCACGCTGACCGGGGCACTGCGGTGACTGAGACCGATCACCAGCAGAGTCATGCGGGCATCACCGCCGGGATGTCGCCCTCGGGGCCCTCGTCGGCCCGCGCCGCGCGCCGCCGGGCCGCCGTCGGCACCCGCGCGCCGTTGCCGGCCAGCTCGTCGGCGGCCTTGCGCTGCTCGTGGAAGGCGAGGATCTGCAACTCGATCGACAGGTCGACCTTCCGCACGTCGACGCCCTCGGGGACGGTCAGCACGGTCGGCGCGAAGTTCAGGATCGAGGTGACGCCGGCGGCCACCAGCCGGTCGCACACCTGCTGCGCGGCGCCGCCCGGGGTGGTGATGACGCCGATGGAGACGCCGTTGACCTGGATGATCTCCTCCAGGTCGTCCACGTGCGAGACCCCCATGCCGGCCACCTGCTTGCCGGTCATCGACGGATCCGCGTCGATCAGCGCCGCGACCCGGAAGCCGCGGGACGCGAACCCGCCGTAGTTGGCGAGCGCGGCCCCGAGGTTACCGATGCCGACGATGACGACCGGCCAGTCCTGGGTGAGCCCGAGCTCGCGGGAGATCTGGTAGACGAGATACTCGACGTCGTACCCGACGCCACGGGTGCCGTAGCTGCCGAGGTACGAGAAGTCCTTGCGGAGCTTGGCCGAGTTGACCCCGGCCGCGGCGGCCAACTCCTCGGATGAGACCGTGGGCACCGAGCGCTCGGACAGCGCCGTCAGCGCCCGCAGGTACAACGGGAGCCGGGCGACCGTCGCCTCGGGAATTCCTCGGCTACGGGTCGCCGGTCGGTGATTTCGGCCAGTTGCCACGGTGCTCCTGCCGGTCGGGCCAAGCGGAGGGCGGGCGCGCGAGGCGCACACATGTGCGCCGGCACGGCTCCGTCCGGCCCAGGCTATGCCTTTGTGAACGCGTGCACAAAGATTGTGTCCGTTTTGCCCGTCCAAAGTGACCGGTGCCACATACGCCAACGAGGACACCCGGTCACACTCCTCACGTTTGCGGCCGGCCGGGGAGAAAACGACCCCGAATGGTAATCCAAACCAGGTCAAGCCCCCAAGGCCCGACGCAGCCGCTTCGGATCCACCCGCCAGAAATCGTGCTGCTCACCGTCGACGAGAACGACCGGAATCTGCTCCCAGTACAGCCGGTGCAGCGCCTCGTCCTGGGTGATGTCCTTCTCCTCCCAGGCCACCCCCGCCTCCCCGCAGACGGCGAC
>NZ_SMKI01000486.1 GCF_004348415.1 Streptomyces hainanensis | reverse complement strand
CTCGTCGAGGCCGTACGCGTCGACGAAGGTCCGCAGCCGGGCGGCGGCCAGCGGATCCGGGCGTCACCACGGCCGGTTCGACGGCGTTCGAGGGCGCCTGCTCCACGATCACATGGGCGTTGGTGCCGCTGATGCCGAAGGAGGAGACCGCTGCGCGGCGTGGCCGGTCGGTCTCGGGCCATTCCTGGGCCTCGGTGAGGAGTTCGACGGCTCCGGTGGTCCAGTCGACGTGCGGCGAGGGTTCGTCGACGTGCAGCGTCTTGGGGAGGAGGCCGTGTCGCATGGCCATGACCATCTTGATGATGCCGGCCGCTCCAGCCGCGGCTTGGGTGTGGGCGATGTTGGACTTGACCGAGCCCAGCCACAATGGCTGATCCTTGGGCCGCTCCTGCCCATAGGTCGCCAACAGCGCCTGCGCCTCGATCGGGTCACCCAGCCTGGTGCCGGTCCCGTGCGCCTCCACGACGTCGACCTCGGAAGAGGACAGGCCGGCGTTGGCCAGGGCCTGGCGGATCACCCGCTGCTGCGAAGGTCCGTTCGGCGCGGTCAGCCCGCTGCTGGCCCCGTCCTGGTTGACCGCGGAACCGCGGACCACGGCGAGCACCCGGTGCCCGTTGCGCTCTGCGTCGGACAGACGCTCCAGCAGGAGCAGCCCCACGCCCTCGGCCCAGCCGGCGCCGTCGGCCGTCGCCGCGAACGCCTTGCACCGACCGTCCGGCGACAGCGCTCGCTGCCGGCTGAACTCCACGAAAGCCTTCGGGCCGGACAGCACGGTGACCCCGCCGGCCAGGGCCAGGCCGCAGTCGCCCTGCCGGAGCGCGTGGACGGCCTGGTGGAGTGCGACCAGGGACGAGGAGCAGGCCGTGTCGATCGTCACCGCCGGTCCTTCGAGGCCGAACGTGTAGGCCAGCCGGCCGGAGATGACGCTGGAGGCGATCCCCGTGACGGCGTACCCTTCCGCGCCCTGCGAGGGGTGCGCGTCGCGTCCGTATTCGGACGCGAAGGCGCCCAGGAACACCCCGGTGCGGCTGCCCCGCAGGGACAGCGGGTCGATGCCGGCGCGTTCGAATGTTTCCCAGCAGGTTTCCAGGAGCACCCGCTGCTGGGGATCCATGGCCAGCGCCTCGCGCGGCGAGATCCCGAACAACTCGGTGTCGAACGCGGCGACATCGGTGAGGAAGCCGCCGTGCCGGGTGTACGACGTGCCCGGGCTGTCGGGGTTCGGGTCGTACAGCTTGTCGAGGTTCCAGCCGCGGTCGGTGGGGAAGGCGGAGACGGCGTCGCGGCCTTCGGCGACCAGTTCCCACAGGTCCTCGGGGGAGGCCACCCCGCCCGGATAGCGGCAGGTCATGCCGACGATGGCGACGGGTTCGGTGAGGGCCGCGGTCAGCTGCTGGTTCTGCCGCCGCAGCCGCTCGGTCTCCTTGAGCGCCGCGCGCAGGGCGCCGACGACTTGCTCGGTGTCAGCGGTCATCGTGGGCTCCACTTCGTGGGTGGCCGTTGCCGTCGTTGTGTGCCATCTGGATGAGATCGGCGATGTCCATCTCGTCGATGGCCTCGGACTCGTCGTGCTCGGTCTCCGTCCCCGCGCCGTTGGGCCGGGCCAGCTGCATGAGCAGCTCAAGCACGCCGGTCTGCCGTAGCTTGCTGAGAGGAATGGCCGCGATCTTCCGGCGGATCTCGGTCTCACCCGGATCGAGGCGATCCTGGTTCCCGGCCTGGGCGTCCGGCTCGGCGGGAACGAGGCGCGTTCGCAGATAGGTCGCGAGCGTGGTGGGGGTCGGATAGTCGAAGGTCAGCGTGGCGGGCAGGCGTAGCCCGGTGGCCGTGCCGAGGCGGTTGCGTAGCTCCACCGCCGTCAGTGAGTCGAAGCCGATGTCGGTGAATCCCCGATCACCGTCGATGTCGTCCGGAGTGGTGTGACTGAGGACGGCGGCGACGTGCGTCCGGACGAGGTCGGTCAGGATCCGCTGCCGCTCCGCCTCGCCGGCCGTGGCAAGCCGCTGTACCAGTCCCGAGGTGTCGGCCGCCGACGCCGCGGTGGGTCGGGCGGGGGCGCGGACGAGGCCGCGGAGCATGCTGGGGACCGTGGCGGAGCCGGCGTCGGTGCGCACCCTGGCCGCCACCACCAATGGTTGATGGCCGGTCAGTGCGGCGTCGAGAAGCGCCAGGCCCTGTTCGGTCGTCAGGGGGGTGAGTCCGGATCGGGACATGCGGGCGATGTCGTGTTCGTTGAGTCGTCCGGTCATGCCACCGGCTTGGGCCCAGAGTCCCCAGGCGATGGAGGTGGCGGTCAGCCCGTGGGCCCGCCGACGAGCCGCGAGCGCGTCGAGGAAGGCGTTGGCGGCCGCGTAGTTCGCCTGCCCCGGTGCCCCGAGTACGCCGGAGGCTGAGGAGAAGAGGACGAACGCCGTCAGGTCCAGGTCCTGGGTGAGTTCGTGGAGGTGGAGGGCTGCGTCGACCTTGGGCCTCAGGACCGTCTCCACCTGCTCAGCCGACAGGGAATCGAGCACCCCGTCGGCCAGCACCCCCGCCGTGTGGATCACCCCGGTCAACGGGTGCTCGACCGGGACCGTGGCCAGCAGCTTCGCCACGGCGGACCGGTCGGCGAGATCGCACGCGGTGATCGTGGCGGTGGCGCCCAACTCGGTCAGCTCCGCGGCCAGCGCGTCGGCCCCAGGAGCGTCGGGTCCGCGTCGGCTGGTCAGCAGCAGATGCCGCACCCCGTGCTCGGCCACCAGATGCCGGGCCACCAGACCGCCGAGGGCGCCGGTGCCGCCGGTGATCAGGACGGTGCCCTCGGGAGCGAGGGGCGCCGGGATGGTGAGGACGACCTTGCCGATGTGGCGGGCCTGGCTGAGGTGCCGGAAGGCGGTGCGTGCCTGGCGGACGTCCCAGGTGGTGAGGGGGAGCGGCCGCAGCGCGCCTTGCTCGAAGAGCGTGACGATCTCGGCGAGCATCTGTCGGATGCGTTCGGGACTGGCTTGCAGCAGGTCGAATGCCTGGTAGGCCACGCCGGTGTGCTGCGTCGCCACCTCGTCCGCGTCGCGGATGTCGGTCTTGCCCATTTCGAGGAAGCGGCCGCCGCGTGGCAGCAGGCGTGCGGAGGCGTCCATGAACTCGTTGGCGAGGGAGTTGAGTACCACGTCTACGCCGGCGCCGCCGGTGGCCTGGAGGAAGTGTTGCTCGAAGTCGAGGGTTCGCGAGGAGGCGATGTGGTCGGGGTCCACGCCGAGTTCGCGTACCGCTGGCCACTTCGGTGGGCTGGCGGTGGCGAAGACGTGGGCGCCGAGGTGTTGGGCGAGTTGGACGGCCGCCATGCCGACGCCTCCCGCGGCGGCGTGGATCAGCACGGACTCGCCGGCCTTGAGCCCGCCGAGGTCGACGAGACCGTAGTAGGCGGTCAGGAACACGATGGGTAGGGAAGCCGCCTGTTCGAACGACCAGTTGTCCGGGAACCGCGCGACAAAGCGGTGGTCTGCCACCGCCATCGGCCCGAACGAGCGCGGCACGAGGCCCATCACGCGATCACCCACCGCGAGCCCGGACACCCCCGAACCCACCTCGGTGATCACCCCCGACGCCTCGGTGCCCAGCACGGGGTCGCCCGGATAGAGGCCGAGGCCGATCATGACGTCGCGGAAGTTCACACCGGCGGCGCGGACGGCGATCCGGACCTGGCCGGGCTCCAGCGGTGCCGCCACCTCCGGGCAGGCCACCAACCTCAGCCCGTCGAACGTGCCGCTGTCCTTCACGTCCAGTCGCCACGGCACCCCCACCGGAGACACCAGCGACTCCGCCCCGGGCCGGGCCAGTCGCGGGACACACAGGCTCCCGCCGCGGATCGCGACCTGCGCTTCGCCGGCGGCGACGGCAGAGGGCAGGGCCCGCATCGACGCTTCGTCGTCGTCCAGGTCGACCAGCGTGAACCGGTCGGGGTATTCGGACTGCGCCGAGCGGAGCAGGCCCCAGACGCCGGCCTGGGCCAGGTCCGAGACGGCCTCGTCGGGTCCGGCGGCGACCGCTCCCCGCGTGACGACCACCAGTCGCGTGGAGGTGAACCGCTCATCGGCCAGCCACCGCTGCGCGAACGCCAGCGCCCGGGACACGGCCGCACGGACACCCTCGGCGTCGAGGACGGTGCCGGGGAGACTCACACACGGCAGCGTCAACACATCCGGGACCGCGACGTCGTCGGCCGGGTCGGGCAGGTCTGGCCAGGCGGCCGTCTCCAGCCCCACCCGCGCCAGAGCCTCCCGAAGACCCGCCGGGTCGGTCCCGACCACCGACCAGCGAACCGCGGTGGACTCGCTCGGAGCCGGCGGTGACAGCTCGGCCCAGTCCACGTGGAGCAGCGAGCCCTGCTCACCACCGCGCGTCCGCCGTAGGTCCTCCACGGCGACGGGCCGCATCACCAGCGATTCGGCCGAGGCCACGGGGCTACCGGTGCCGTCCGCGATGGTCACGCTTACCGTGTCGGCGCCGGCCGACGTCAGCCGCACCCGTACCTGCGTCGCTCCGCCGGCCACCAACGACACCCCGGCCCAGGCGAACGGCAGACGCGGGGGACCGTCACCGAAGAAGTCGGCCAGCCCCAGCGGATGCGTCGCCGCGTCCAGCAGTGCGGGGTGGATGCCGAACCCGTCGGCCTGTTCGTGGGCCTGCTGGGGGAGTGCCACCTCGGCGAAGACCTCGTCGCCTCGTCGCCAGGCCGCCCGCAGTCCTCGGAAAGTCGGCCCGTAGCCGTACCCCGTCTCGGCCATCCCCGCGTAGAAGCCGTCCAGATCGATCGGTTCCGCTCCTGGCGGCGGCCATGCGCTGAGGTCGTTCGTGCGGGTTGGCGTACCAGTTGCCAGGGTGCCGGTGGCGTGTTGGGTCCATTCGGCGGTGTTGTTGTCGGTGCGGGAGTGGATGGTGAGGGTGCGGTGGCCGGTCTGGTCGGGGGTGTCGAGGCGGACCTGGACGTTGACGGCGCCCTTGTCGGGGAGGACGAGAGGAGCTTGCAGGGTGAGTTCTTCGATGTGGTCGCAGCCGACTTCGTCGCCGGCGCGGATGGCCAGTTCGACGAAGGCGGTGCCGGGGAGGAGGACGACGTCGGCCACAGCGTGGTCGGCCAGCCAGGGTTGTGTCTGCAGGGACAGCCGGCCCGTGAACACCACGCCGCCGTCAGGCATTTGGAGTGCGGCGCCCAACAGGGGGTGGTCCGCGGTGTCCAGCCCCAGACCCGTCGGATCACCGTTCCCCGCCGCCGGCGCGAGCCAGTAGCGCTGCCGCTGGAAGGCATACGTCGGCAGTTCGACCCGTCGAGCACCGGTGCCGGCGAACAGCGCCGACCACTCAACCGGCACGCCCTGGACGAACGTCTTGGCTGCTGCGGTGAGGATGCTGGCGGATTCGGGTTGGTCGCGTCGGAGTACTGGGATGGTGACTGCTTCGGTGAGGCTGTCGGCGGTCATGGCTGTGAGGACGGCGCCTGGGCCGATTTCGATGAAGAGTGGGGTGGTGTCGTGGTGGGTGAGTTGGTTGATGCCGTGGGCGAAGTGGACGGGTT
>NZ_SMKI01000485.1 GCF_004348415.1 Streptomyces hainanensis | reverse complement strand
CGGCGGCGGTCGGCGCCGCCGCCGCGCCCGGGTGGGGGGTGGTGGTCCCTCAGGCCGTGGCCACGCAGGAGCCGAGTCGCGGCGCCGTCCAGTTGCCGTTGGCCATCACGGTGAAGCCGAAGCTGGTCGAGCCGCCGGCCGCCAGGCTTCCGTTGCCGTTGGGCCGCATGGTCATCACGTTGCCACTGCTGTCCCAGGTGGGGGAGCCGTTCCAGGTGGTCGACACCCGCTGGGGCGAGGTCACGGTCACCGTCACCGTCCAGCCGTTGACCGGCGCGGAGCCGGCCGTCACGGTCACCTGGCCGTTGAACCGGTCGCCCCAGCGTTGGGTCTCCACGTAGGACACCGAGCAGCTGGCGGAGCCACCACCGCCTCCGCCGCCCGAGCCGTTGTTGAGGGCGTTGAGCACGGCCGTGTACGCCGGCTTCTTGTTGTAGTTGCCGTCGAACAGCAGCGGGGTGTCGCCCGACCGCCAGGAGTACTTGTCCGTGACGCCCCACACCGTGATGCCGGTGCAGCGGGAGACGGCCAGGCAGGTGTTGACCACCCGGGTGTAGTCGTTGGCCTGGGCGGTGCCGGAGCCGGCGATGTCCAGTTCGGTGATCTGTACCTCGAGGCCGAGGTCGGCGAATCGTTGCAGGTTGGCCTGGTAGTCACTGGGCACCGGGGAGGCGCTGTTGAAGTGTGACTGGAAGCCGACGCAGTCGATCGGCACACCGCGGGACACGAAGTCGCGGACCATGTTGTAGACCGCGTTGCTCTTCGCGTTGATGCCGTCGGTGTTGTAGTCGTTGTAGCAGAGCTTGGCGTTGGGGTCGGCGGCTCGCGCGATGCGGAACGCCTCCTCGATGAAGCCGTTGCCGAGCCGGTCCTGGAAGGGCGAGCTGCGCCGGGCGCCGCTGTTGCCGTCCACGAACGCCTCGTTCACCACGTCCCAGGAGTGGATCTGCCCCCGGTAGCGGCCCATCAGCTGGTTGATGTGGTTGGTCATCGCCGCCCTGAGGTCGCTGGCGCCGAGGCTGTTGACCCACCCCGGCAGCTGCGAGTGCCAGACCAGGGTGTGGCCGCGTACCCGCATGCCGCGGCTCCGCGCGTGGTTCACGATCTGGTCGGCGTTGCCGAAGGTGAACGAGTTGCGGTTGGGCTCGGTGGCGTCCCACTTCATCTCGTTCTCGGGCGTGACGCTGTTGAACTCGGCGTTCAGCGTGTTCGCGTAGGCCGCCTCGCCCAGGTGGTTGGCGGCCACGGCGGTGCCGAAGTAGCGGCCGCGCTCGGCCGCCGAGGCGCCCAGGGTGCTGGCGGCGCTCGCGGTGCTCGGCAGGGCGACGAGGCCGGCGGCCGCGAGCAGGCCGGCCGTGGCCACGACGAGCGCGCGTCTTACGCGGGTGAGGCCTGAGGATGGGCTGATCATTGCTCCCCCTCGGTGGATGGGTGGGCTGACTGCCGCGGCTAAGGAGCCGTGCTCACGTCCCGGAGAGCGACGGCGCCATGGCGTTCGGCAACGATCGATGGGGAGTATGCGCCGAGCCTCGCGGCCCGTCAACGGATTCTTCCGGAATTTTTCCGAGCGGAATTCGGGGCCGTGAACTTCTGTAAGTCGCCTGTGACCTGCTTCGAAGAACGTTCGACAGTCCGCCGCAGGTGGCGCCGGTCGACCGGGCGGGAAACCCGTTCTCGGAATCCTTTCGGTCCTGAAGGCGTACGAAGGGTGGCCGAGTGGTACGAAGCGCCGTCCGGGATTGTGGCTCACCGCGCTGACCTGGCTGTTCTCCCGGCTGGGCGGCTGGGGGGTCGGCTGCCGGGCCGATAATTTTCGGTGAATGCTCCGGAAGTCTTTCGGTGGGCCGAGGTGTGGCGGGTCGCCTTAGGCACGGCGGGCACCCCGGACCGGGCATCTAAGGCCCCCACGGGGCGGCAAGGTGCGCAAGGTGCCCGATGTGGCGCCCCCTCCTTGGCGAGGAGTGTGGAGGCATCGCGAGAACAGCGACCACCACCGAACCACCGAGGCGGGAGAACGCCATGTACCACGAACTGCACGCCGTCCAGCGCCGGATCGACGCCCTCCACCAGGAGGCCGCCCGGGAGCGGATGGCCAACGAGGCCAGGCGCGCCGCCGCCGCCCGCCGGGCCGAGTCCGGGGCGAACGAACCCGAGGGGCGGGTGAACCAACGGCGGTCGGTAGGGAGCCGGCTCCTCGGCCCGCGCGGGCGCCGGGCCCGGGCGTGAACGAAATCCCCGGCCCTTTGTCAGAGCCGTATGCGATCCTGCGGAACATGCACACCAGAACCGTCAGCCCCGTCTTCGTCGGCCGTGCCTCCGAGCGGGCCTTCCTCCGGAAGGTCCTCTCCCAGGCGGCGGCCGGCGAGCCGCAGGCGGTGCTGATCGGCGGCGAGGCCGGGGTGGGCAAGAGCCGCCTGGTCGACGAGTTCCTGGCCGAGGCCAGGGCGGCGGGGGCCGTCACCGCCGAGGGGGCCTGCGTCGAGGTCGGCGCCGAGGGCCTGCCGTTCGCGCCCGTCTCCACCGTGCTGCGCGCACTCAACCGCCAGCTCGGCGAGGAGCTCGCCGAGGCCGCCGCCGGGTTCGGCGGCGAGCTCGGCCGGCTGCTCCCCGAGCTGGGCGCCCCGACCCCGGCGGCCCGCGCCGGGCGTGACGAGGACGAGCGGGCCCGGCTCTTCGAGCTCACCGCCCGGCTGCTCGAAGCGCTCGGCACCGAGCGCACCCTGGTGCTGGTCATCGAGGACCTGCACTGGTCGGACCGCTCCACCCGCGGGCTGCTCGACTACCTCTTCCGCTCCCTGCACCACTGCCGGGTGGTGCTGCTCGTCACCTACCGCTCCGACGACATCCACCGCCGCCACCCGCTGCGGCCCTTCCTCGCCGAGCTCGACCGGCAGCGCACGGTCCGCCGCGTCGAGCTCGGCCGCTTCACGCGGGAGGAGGTGCGCGGCCAGCTCGCCGGCATCCGGGACGCCGCGCCGTCCGACCGCGAGCTCGACCAGGTCTACCGCCGCTCCGACGGCAACGCCTTCTTCGTCGAGGAGCTGGCCACGGCGAACGACTGCGGCGGCCCCGGCTCCCTCAGCGACTCCGTCCGCGACCTGCTGCTGGTGCGCGTCGAGGCCCTCCCCGAGACGGCGCAGCGCGTCGTCCGCACCCTCGCCGAGGGCGGCTCCAAGGTGGAGCACGCCCTGCTGGGCGCGGTCACCAAGCTCGGCGAGGACGATCTGATCGAGGCCCTGCGCGCCGCGGTGGGCGCCAGCATCCTCCGGGCCGACGGGGACGACACCTACCGCTTCCGGCACGCCCTGGTCCGCGAGGCGGTCGACGACGACCTGCTGCCCGGCGAGCGGTCCCGGCTCAGCCGCCGGTTCGCCGAGGCGCTGGAGGCCGAGCCCGAGCTGGTCAGGGCCGACGAGCGGCCGGCCAGGCTCGCCAGCTACTGGTACCACGCGCGGGACGCGGCCCAGGCGCTGCCCGCCATCCTCAGCGCCGCGGCCACGGCGCGCTGCCGCCACGCGTACGCCGAGCAGCTCCACCTGCTGGAGCGGGCCCTCGAGGTGTGGGACGAGGCGCCGGCCGCGGTCAGGACGAGCCTTCCGCTCGCCGCCGACGTCGAGTCCTACCCCCTGTGCGACTGCGACGACGAGGAGCTGAGCTTCCTCGACCTGCTCGCCGAGATGACGGTGACGGCCCGCCGGGCGGGCGAGCCGGAGCGCGGCCTCGCCGTGGTCAACCGGGCGATGCGGCACATGGAGGAGCGCGAACACCCGCTGCGCGCCGCCTGGTTCTGGACCCAGAAGTCCCGGCTGGTCAGGAACCTGGCCAAGGGCAACGGCTGGCCCGAGCTCGGCACGGCGCAGAAGCTGCTGGAGGGCTTCGCGCCCTCACCCGTGCACGCCCACGTGATGACGGAGGCGGCCGGCTGGCGCACCGTCTTCGACCCGCGCCCCGAGGGCGTGGCCGTCGCCGACCGGGCCGTCGAGCTGTCCCGACAGGTGGGCGACGAGGAGTCCGAGCTGAACGCGCTGATCAGCCGGGGCGGCCTGCTGGCCGAGGGCGGCCACGGCGAGGAGGGCGTCGAGGTGCTGCGCGAGGCGGCCCGCCGTGCCGAGGAGTCCGAGCTGGTCAGCGTCTTCAAGCGCTGCTACGTCAACCTGGAGTCGATGCTGGAGGGGATCGGCCGGTCGGAGGAGGCGGTCGAGGTCGCCCAGCACGCCCTGCCCCTCGCCTACCGGTACGGGCTGCGCGACACCGAGTCCTGGCTGCACGGGAACCTGGCGGACTCGCTGTTCTCGCTCGGTCGCTGGGCCGAGTGCGAGGCCGCGATCCTCGAATCCCGGCGCACCGCCCAGACCCCGGTGTCCTTCGCCATCGCGGCCAAGCGGCTCGCGCTGCTGGCCGTCGCCAGGGGCGACCTGGTGGCGGCGGAGGCCGAGCTGGGGCGGATGACCGAGCACTTCAACACGTTCGACGTCTCGGCCCCGCAGTACGCCCATCCGGTCGCCACCGCGCGCATCGGCTTCGCGGCCCAGCAGGGCCGGATCCTGGACGCCCGCCGGTCGCTCGTCGAAACCCTGGCGGTGGGCCTGGCGCCGGGCTTCGGCCGCTACACCTGGCCGATGCTGGACGCGGCCGCCGTCACCGAGTCGGAGGCCCGCGGCGTCCCGGCCGCCGCGCCGGGGCAGGCGTCGGCGATCTCCAGGATCCGGGAGTGCGCCGCCTCGCTGCCCAGGTCCTACCAGGTGTGGGACGCCTACGCGCTGATGGTGGAGGCGGAGCTGCGGCGCGCCGAGGGCAGCGCCTGCCCGGCGGACTGGGCGGCGGCCGCCGCCGCCTTCGAGGGCCTGCCCCGGCCCAGGGAACGGGCGCGGATATCCCTGCGCCTGGCCGAGACGCTGCTCGCCGAGGGCGAGCGCGAGCGGGCCGCTGAGCTGTTGGCCGAGGCACACGCCGAGGCCGAGCGGCTGGGCGCCGGCCCGCTGTTGGCCGAGGCCGAGCGGCTGGCCCAGCGCGGCCGGCTGCCGCTGACCCCGGACGAGGACGCCGGCCAGCCCGACTCCTTCGGCCTGACCCGCCGCGAGCGCGACGTCCTGGCCCTGGTGGCGGCGGGCCGCACCAACCGGCAGATAGCCGAGGAGCTGTTCATCTCGCCCAAGACGGCGAGCGTGCACGTCTCCAACATCCTCGCCAAGCTGGAGGTATCCGGCCGCGGACAGGCCGCCGCCCTGGCCCACCGCCTCGGCCTGGTCGGCACCTGACCGGGGCCACGTCCCGGCCGAAGCCGGGCGGCTTCGCCGCCGGCGCGTGGCCGATCGCGCGCGGGCGGTCCCGTGGCACGCTGACCTCTGCCACGGTCCGCGCCCCGCGCGACACCGGCCCTGCGGCGCGGCCGCCACAGGCCCGGCAGCCGCGGGCCCGCCCCGCGCGGGGCGCGAAGCGGCACGGGTGAGGTGATCAACGCTCCGGCGGAGCCGGCCCGCGCTGCGGCGTTCCGCGGTGGTGCCGCGCGCTCACCTTCGCCCGGCTCCGCCGCCGCGGGCCGCGGGCCCTGAGGGCCCGACCCGGCGCGGAGGGCGGAGAAGGGG
>NZ_SMKI01000484.1 GCF_004348415.1 Streptomyces hainanensis | reverse complement strand
GCGGGGGGCCGGGCTACGGGTTCAGCACGACCTTGCCGACGACGGTGCCGGACTCGGCGAGACGCAGGGCGTCCGCG
Source organism: Streptomyces hainanensis (assembly GCF_004348415.1). Classification (GTDB taxonomy): domain Bacteria; phylum Actinomycetota; class Actinomycetes; order Streptomycetales; family Streptomycetaceae; genus Streptomyces; species Streptomyces hainanensis. The sequence goes on along the minus strand of NZ_SMKI01000484.1, from coordinate 5,514 downwards.
GCCTGGGCGAGCGGGAGCCGGGCGGCGATCGGGGCCGTTATCTCGCCGCGGAGGTGGGCGGCGAAGAGTTCGGTGAGGTCGGCGCGCAGCCGGGCGCGGAACGGCCCCTTGGCCAGGGCGCGGCCGGCCCAGAGGTTGTAGAAGTACGCGCGGCGGCGGTTGGGCAGGGCGTTCCACAGCCACACCCGGCCGAGCAGCCTGAGCACGGGCAACTGCTTGGACCCGGTGTCGTCCCTGGTGGCGGCGGTGCCGTAGGAGACGAGGGTGCCGCCGGGCGCGAGGAGGCGCCAGGAGTCGACGATGCCGGGGCCGCCGACGTGGTCGAAGACGGCGGCCACGCCGCCGGGGGCGAGCTCGCGCACCCGCTCCGCGATGTTCTCGGTGCGGTAGTCGATCGGGACGACCCCGCGCTCCCGGAGGGCGTCGTGGTGGCGGGTGGCGGCGGTGCCGATCACCCGGGCGCCGGCGGCGACGGCGAGTTGGACGAGGACCGAGCCGACGCCGCCGTTGGCGCCGTGCACCAGGACCGTCTGCCCGGCGCGGACCCGGGCCCTGCGGTGCAGCATCTGCCAGGCGGTGACGCCGTTGACCACGAGGGTCTCGGCCTCGGCCGCGCCGACGCCGTCGGGGACGGGGACGAGGTCGGCCGCGTCGATCAGGACGTGGCTGGCCCAGCCGCCGACCTTGAGCAGCGCCGCCACCCGGGTGCCGACCAGGCCGGGGTCGACGCCCTCGCCGGCCGCCTGCACCGTGCCGACCAGGTCGTAGCCGGGCACGAAGGGGAAGGGCGGCTGGTCGTAGTAGCGGCCGCGGCGCATCTGTTGCTCGGCGAAGGAGACCCCGGTGGCCTCCATCCGGACCAGGGCCTGCCCGGGGCCCGGGGTGGGGACGGTGCCCCGCCGGACGACCAGCCCCTCCGGCTCCACCGTGCCCGGCAGGACGACCTCGACGAGTGCCTCGGCTCCCTCGGTGTTCATGGCGACCTCCACTGCGCTGCGCGCTCCGTTATCTGTTTTCGTGTTCGTGAGAAGTTCTAACCCACATCGAGGGTGAGTGTCAATAGGAATCGTGATAACCTCTCACCGAACGGAGAGGTGGACCCATGGCGAAGATGACGGAACCGGAGCAGGAGCCGGAGCAGCGGTCGGGGCCGGGCGCGGGCGGGCGGACCCCCCGGGAGCGCTACCGCGCCCAGGTGCGGGCCGAGATCAAGGGGCACGCGTGGGAGCAGATCGCCACGGCCGGCGCCTCCGCGCTCTCGCTGAACGCGATCGCCAAGCGGATGGGCATGAGCGGCCCGGCGCTCTACCGTTACTTCGCCAGCCGCGACGAGCTGATCACCGAGCTCATCAGGGACGCCTACCGCGGCCTCGCCGACACCCTCGGCGCGGCCGCCGGGTCCGGCGCGGACGTGGCCGGCCTCGCCCAGGCCATCCGCGGCTGGGCGTTGGAGGACCCGCAGCGTTATCTGCTCATCTACGGCACCCCCGTGCCCGGCTACCACGCGCCCGACGACATCACCGGGATCGCCCGGGGGATCATGGCCACCCTGCTCGACGCCTACGCCGCGCTGCCCGCCGGCGAGGAGCGGACGCCGTTCGAGCGCTCCTTCGAGTCCTATCTGGCGGAGCACCGGCAGTGGGCGGGCGACCATCCGGCCGAGCCGCCGGCCCTCCGTCGGGCCCTGGCCGGCTGGACCCGGATACACGGGGTGCTGTCCCTCGAACTCTCGGGCCACTTCGCCGGGATGGGGATCGATCCCGCACAGCTCTTCGCGGCAGAGCTCGATGCCCTGCTCACCGGCTGAGGCGCGCCGTGCCCCCGCCGGCCGGGCCGGCGGGGGCACGAGGCGGACGACCGGCCGGCTACCCGGCGGGCGAGGTCGCCACGTCGAAGACGTGCATCATCCCTCGGTCGGTGCCCTCGGGGAGCACCACGGCGTCCACCGTCCGCCCCGGGTCGAGCGCCAGCGGCCGGGTCGCGAACACCCGGAAGGTGCCGTCCCCGCCCGAGCCGCTCGCGTGGTTGCGCCCGCTCACCGTGACCAGTTCGGTGTTCCCCGCCGAGGCCGGCGCCGCCCAGTCGGCGAACGTCACCTCGACCCGCTGCGTCGTCCCGTCGGTGTACTCCACGGTCGCCGTCCCCGAGGCCGGCCCGTTGGTCGCGAGCCCCAGGAACGACACGGTCCCGGCCGGCGCGTCGGGCAGGTCCACGCGCTGCCCGTGCGGGATCCAGTTGTCCGGCTCGCCCGGCGCCGTGTCGGGCCAGCGGAACACGATGTCCGTGCCGTCGAGCGGGAGTTCCGCGCCCGGCGCCGCGCCGGCGGCCGCCAGGTTCTCCCGGGAGAGCGACCAGTCGCTCAGGTCGAGCGAGCCGAGGTTCCCGCGCCCCGCCGGGGTGGTGCCCACGTTGTTCCGCGCGTCGAGTCCTTCGGTGTGCGAGGGCGGCACGTCGTCCGCCCCGGTGCCCCAGTCGCCCGGCGTCGCCGACATCCGGAAGTCGAGCGTCCCGCCCTCCCTGACGAACGCCGCGTCGATCCAGGACGCCGTCCGCGGCCGCCCGTCCACCCGCAGCCCCGTGGTGTAGCGGCGCCCGTCCTCGACGCCCCCGGCGCGGATCCGGATCTCCCGGTCGCCGTCGACCGGATCGATGTCGATCCGCTCGAACATCGGCGCGGTGACGACCAGGTCGCCGGTGCCGTAGACGGTCGGGAACACGCCGAGCGTGGCGAACACGTACCAGGCGCTCAGCGCCCCCTGGTCGTCGTTGCCCGGCAGCCCGGACGGCGTGGTGTCGTACATCTCCCGGGTGGCCCGGTACAGCACGTCCGTCGTCTCGTGCGGCGCCCGCAGCCAGTTGTAGACCCACGGGCTGCTGAACGCCGGCTGGTTGGACAGGTAGTTCCCGGTCTGGGTGTAGGCGCCCGCGTCCAGCTCCGCCATCAGCACGTCGAGCGCCGCCGTCGACGCCTCGACGCCGCCGCGCCGCTCGATCAGCGTCCCCAGGTTGTGCGGCACCAGCCAGCCGTACTGGTAGCCGGTCGACTGGTTGAACTGGCCGCGCCCCGCGCCGTCGTCGCGCACCCGCAGGTCGAAGCCCCGGTCGAATCCGGTGCGTTCCCTCGGCCTGATGTGCCGGGTCTCCGGGTCGAAGACGTTCAGCCAGTTCTGGGCGCGCGCCATGAACGCGTCGTACGAGGCGGTGTCGCCCAGGCGCCCGGCCAGCTGCGCGACGGAGAAGTCGTCGACGGCGTACTCCAGCACCCGGGAGGTCGCGAAGTCGCCCCTGCGGTTCTCGATCATCCCGGTGGCGAAGTACTGGTGGGCGTCGGTCCTGGTGCTCGACGTCGCGGGCAGCCGCTGCGTCGTCACCATCGAATCCAGCGCCGCCGCCCGGTCGTAGTCCGTGGCGCCCATGTCGTCCAGGGTCGCGACGATCACCTGGAGGTTGTCGCCCTGCATCCGGGCCGCGCCCGGCGCCCAGGAGCCGGTCTGCTCGGTCAGCAGCACGATCGACTGGTTGATGTCGTTCGCCACCTCGGGGAACGTGAGCGCGATGAGCTACGCCTGGCTCCGGTACATGTCCCAGCCGGAGCCGGCGAAGTTCCGGTAGAAGTGCCGGCCCTCCTCGACGGTGTGCACCCGGCCGTCGTATCCCAGGTACTCGCCGTTGACGTCGTCCCGCATGTTCGGGTGCAGGAAAGCGTGGTAGAGCGCCGTGTAGAACGTCACCCGTTCGTCGCGGGCCCCGCCCGCGACGTCGATGGTGCCGAGCGCCTCCTGCCAGCGGTGCCTCGCGTCGGCGCGCACCCGGCCGAAGCCCGCCCGGCCCACCTCGGTGTCCCGGTTCTCGGCGGCGTTGGCCACGCTGACGAAGCTGAGCCCCGTGCGCGCGGTCACCCGGGCGCCGTCGGCGAAGGTGAGCCAGGCGCCGGTGTCGTGCCGGTAGTCCACGCCGACGTCGTCCGTGCTCTTCTCGACGTGTGTCGCGCCGGCCGTCAGCTCGCCGTCCCGCCACACGCCGTACGACGCGAAGTCCCGGTCGTAGGTGGTCGAGAAGTAGGCCCGGTAGCGGTTGCCGTTGTCGCAGACGTCGGCCCCGTGCAGCCAGCCGCTGACGGTGCGGGTCTCCGGATCGATCGTCACCTCGCTGCCGAACGTCCGGTTGTTCGGCCCCGACACGTCGAGGATCAGGGTGGCCGAGTCGCCGCCCCGGGGGAAGCCGAAGGTGCTGACGGCCGTCCGCTCGGTCGCCGTCAGCCCGACGTCCACGCCGTTGTCCAGGTCGACCGCGTAGTAGCCGGGCTCGGCCACCTCGTTCGCGTGGTCGAAGCCCAGGTAGTAGTCACGGACGTTCGTCGCCGGGCTGACCGGCAGCGCCCCCTCGTCCAGCGCGCCGGCGTAGGGGATCGTCGGGAACTCGTAGCCGCCGTAGCGCCCGGTGCATCCGGAGCCGGAGTAGCGCGTCATGCCGAACCCGCGGATCAGGCCGGCCGTGTACTCGTACCCGCCCTTCTCGCCGACCAGCGGATCGACGCCCGGCCGGTACGTCGTCGGGCTCGACTGCACCATCCCGAACGGGACCGCGGCGCCGGGGAAGGTGTTGCCGTAGGCGTCGTTGCTCTTGTTCTGTGTCGTGTCCATCTCGGTGCCGATGAACTGGTCGACGGCGTCGAACGGCGACAGTTCGGCGGCGGCAGCGGCGGCGGCCGGCGGGGCGGCCACCGCCGTCGACGGCAGGGCCGCCAGGACGGCGGCCAGCGGCAGGCCGTGCCGCCAGGCGCGTGCGGAGGATCCCGAGGGCATCCACGTTCCCCTTTCACACCTCAGGTGAGGGGCGCCAGTCTCGTGCCCGAACCGGATGGCCGCCCGAAGGGCGGTCGTCGTCCAGGCCAACGGCGGGCGTCGTACGGCGGCATCCGCCCGCGCGGGCATGAAGAAAGCCGATGCCTCGCCGTGGAGACAGCGAGATCACCGGCCTTCCCGGAGCACGTGCGGCAACACGAACTCCCGGCGCCCCTGTCGGCTTCCGTCGGAGCCAGCAGCACTCAGGAGCGGCAGGCTGCCGCACCCCCTGTGCGACGCCCGTTCTGCCCTCCAGTGAAGCCCGTCCGCCGGGTCGCCGGCAACCACCCCCGCGCCCGCGACGCGGGGATACCTGGGACGCCGGCTGAGCCAATCGCCCGCACGGCACCGCCGACCGCCTCACCCGCCGCCTCAGCATTCGGCCCGCCTCCGCGCGTGGGCGCGGTCCGGGCAGGGCACGGCGCGCGGTCGCCCGCCGGCCGCCGGATATCGGGACACCCGTGAGCCAACGCCCGCTGACGCCCCGTTGGCCGCCACCCGCCTGGGATGCTGGGGCGAGGAACTACATGACCGGTGGCGGCAACCACCCGTAGTGCCTCACCGCTTGGAGCCAGCAGCACCGTCCGGTGATTGGTGATCCCAGGTCACCGGACGGCCGGAAGCCAGGAGCCGTTCATGGCCGACACGACCGTACCCCCCTCCCCCGTCC
>NZ_SMKI01000483.1 GCF_004348415.1 Streptomyces hainanensis | reverse complement strand
CCTCGGGCCACCGCCGCTCGCCCGTTCTCGCGCGGGGAGTAGGCCGGCAGCGCCGTCGGTGCCCCCCGCGCGCCGGGGGGCTCACGGGGCGCGCTGCCCGCGCACCCCGTGAACCCCCTGGGTGTGTATGTGACCCCCCTTGTGAACGTTCCGAATTGGACCACTTCCGGGCTCAACTGAACATATGAGGGCTTGGCTTGGCTCAAGGAGGGGGATCACGATGACGGCGCCGTCACCGGACGCGAGAGAGCTTCCCACGCCGACCGCGCGACCGGTGCCGCTGGAACCGGCCGCGTTCTCCACCGCCTACCGCTTCCGGTCCGTCGCGCTGTTCGCCGACTCCGAGGACACCCCGCCGGTCGCCCGCCGGATGGCGCGGGAGACGCTGGACGACTGGGAGTTGCCGTGGGTGCTGGACGACGTGGTGCTGTGCGTGTCGGAGCTGGTCGGCAACGCCGTCCGGCACGTCACCGGGCGGCGGCGGATCGGGCTGACCCTGCGGTACTGGCCGCGCTGGCTGTTCGTGGAGGTCGCGGACGAGGACCCGTCGCCGCCGCGGCTGCCGTCGGGCGATCCCAGCGGCCTGGACCTGTTACCCGAGCACGGGCGGGGACTGTTCATCGTGCAGAGCCTGGCGGACGCGACGTGGTGGGCGCCGCGCGACGCCGGTGGGAAGAGCGTGTTCTGCCGGTTCGACGTCACCGCCGGCCGTGGTGTGGCGTGATGGTCTCGCGGTTCGCGGACTGGTCGCTGTCGCTCGACCCGTACGGCGGGCCGGCGATCCACGCGGCGGAGTGCACCACGTGCGACGAGGCGTCACCGGGTGCCGACTCCCGGGACGTCCCCGAGGTGTGGTGCCTGCGCCACGCGGCCCGCACCGGCCACACGGGGTTCCGCTCCACCGTCACGACCTTTTTGCGGGCGACGCACCTCGGCCCGCTGACCTGACCCGCCGGGGGGCGCGCCGGGGGGCGCGCCGGGTCGGCGTGGCCCGGCGGGTCCCGCCCGCGGAGGCGCGCGGCCGGCCCGGGCCTCAGCAGAGCGCGGGCTTGAGCCAGGAGCACTCCAGCTCCGGCGACTCGGGCCGCGCCCGAGCGGCGGGGGCGGGGGCCGGGCCGCCGGAGGCGGCGAGGGCGGCGACGACCGTGTCCTCGATGTCCTTCGGCGACCCGCTCAGGTAGTCGTTGAGCAGCACGCTGAACACCAGCTCCCGGCCGTCCGCCGTGGTCACGTAGCCGGACAGGCCGGTGGCACCCGTCAACGAGCCGGTCTTGGCGCGGACGTTGCCGGCGGCCGGCGTGCCGCACATCCGCGAGCGCAGCGTGCCGCCGACCAGCCGGTCGGGCGCGCAGGCCACCGGCAGCGCCCGGTACCAGTCGTCGAACCAGGGCTCGGCGCGCACCGCCGCGAGCAGGGTGGCGAGCTCGGCGGCCGGTACGAGGTTCATCCGGGACAGCCCGGAGCCGTCCACCTGCCGGAACCCGCCGGTGTCCATGCCGAGTCCGGCCGCGTAGCGCTGGATCGCGGCCAGCCCGGCCGACCAGGTGCCACGGCCCGCGGTGCGGTGGCCGATCGTCTTGACCAGCGCCTCGGCGTGCATGTTGTTGGACAACTTCAGGAACGGCACGAGGAGTTCCGACAGCGGCATCGACTCGTGGGCGGCCAGCGGGGTGGCGTCGGCCGGCGCGGCCCGGCCGAGCACCGTGTCGCCGGTGACGCGCACGCCGTGCGCCGCCAGGGCGTCGGCGAAGACCGCGGTGGCGTAGGCGGTGGGGTCGTCGACGGCGATCCAGGCGGTGGTGGGCGCGGCGCCCACCGGAATCCGCCCGCTGACGACCAGGGCGCCCGCGCCGTGCTCCCGGGTGACGGACAGGGTGTCGGGCTCGCCGGCCGGCACGGTGGTGGCGCGGTTGACCACCGCCACGTGGTCGTTGGCCGGGGTGAGCGTGACGACCGGGCGGTCGCCCGCGGCCCGGCCGGGGGCCGCCGAGACGTACACGGTCCCGGCGTCGTAGTCGGTGTCGGGCGCCAGGGTCAGCGCCGAGATGCCCGCCGAGTAGTAGTCGGCCTCGCCGTCCCAGGACCAGGCGCGGCCGAGCCGGACGTCGTCGAAGCGGGTGTCGTCGGCGACCAGGTCGCCCCGGACCCTGGTGATGCCGCGGGCCGCGACGTCCGCGGCGATGGCGTCGTAGTCCTCGGCGAGCATCGTCGGGTCGCCCGAGCCGCGCAGATAGAGGTCCCCGCGCAGCTCGCCGCCCCGGATCCGGCCGGCGCCGACGGCCTCCGTGCGGTAGCGGTGGTCGGGGCCGAGGATGTCGAGGGCCGCGGCGGCGGTCAGCAGCTTGGTGTTGGACGCCGGCATCAGCCGGTCGTCGCCGCCGCGCTCGTAGAGGGTGTCGCCGGTGGCCGCGTCCAGCACGACGACGCCGGCACGCGCGCCGTCGAGCCGCGGATCGGCCAGGGCGCGGTCCAGCGCCTCGGCGAAGTCGGGGGTGTCGGGGGAGTCGGTGGTGTCGGTGGGCTGTTCGGCGCCGGCGGGCGCGGACCAGGCCAGGGTGGTGGCGGCGAGCAGCAGGCCGGCGGCCACCGAGCCGAGACGTCTGAGCGAGGGGAGTCGTCGTGGCGTCATGGCGCGGAGCATGGCGGAAGATTCCTTCACGTCAAGAGACATTGACGGAAAGTCACATGTCGGAAACAGTCGCGCGGGCGGCGTGTGTTCGTTTGGTGAACCAGCGAGCCGAGCCGTCCCGGCCCCCGGGGAATCCGGTGAAAGTGCCGGTCAGCGGTCCGTTCGAGCGGGAGAATCCGGGGAATCCCCCTGACCGGGGCCGTACCGGGAGGACCAGATGCCACAACCGAACATTCCGACCGCGACCGCGCCGGCGGGGCACACCGCCGTCCCGCCGCGGCTGCGCGTCGAGAACGGGCGGGTGGTGCGGGCCTCAGTGCCGCCGCTGGTGCCGCCGGTCGAGCAGGGCAGCCTCGCCGACGTGCCGTTCGTCAACGCCTACGAGGCGCCCGACGACATCGCGCTGAGCCGCCGGCACCGCGACGGCACCTGGCACGACGTCAGCTGCGCCCGGTTCGCCGCCGAGGTCACGGCCGTCGCCAAGGGCCTCATCGCCCACGGCCTCCGCCCCGGCGACCGGCTCGCCATCATGTCGCGGCCCCGGTACGAGTGGACCCTGCTGGACTTCGCCGCCTGGGCCGCCGGCCTGATCACCGTGCCGATCTACCCCACCAGCTCGCCGCAGCAGACGAGTTGGATCCTGCGGGACTCGGGGGCGCGGGCCTGCGTGGTGGAGGGCGGCGAGGAGGCCCGCGCCGTCACCGCCGTCCGGCACGAGCTGCCGGCGCTCGACCACCTGTGGCAGCTGACCGCCATCTCGGCCGAGGGCGGCGTCCTCGGCGCCATCTCGGCCGCCGGCCGCGACCTGTCGGACGCCGTCGTCTCCGAGCGGCGCGCGCTGCTCGCCCCCTGGCTCGCCGCCACCATCGTCTACACCTCGGGCACCACCGGCCGGCCCAAGGGCTGCGTGATCACCCACGGCAACCTCTTCGCCGAGGTCGACAACGCGATCGCCCTGCTGTACCCGATCTTCCGAAAGCTGACCGACGAGCCGCCCGCCACCCTGCTGTTCCTGCCACTCGCCCACGTGCTGGGCCGGATGGTGGCGATCGGCTGCGTGCGGGCGCGGGTGCGGCTCGGCCACGCGCCCAGCACCAGGACCGAGGACCTGCTGGCCGACCTCGCCGGCTTCCGGCCCACCTTCCTCTTCGCCATCCCGTACCTGCTGGAGAAGGTCTTCAACAGCGGCCGGGCGCGGGCCGAGAAGGTGGGCAGGGGAGGCGCGTTCGACCGGGCGGCCCGCATCGCGCGCCGCTACGGCGCGGCGGCCGAGGCGCAGCAGCACGGCATGGCGCAGGGCCCGGGCATGGGGCTGCGGGCCGCCCGCTCCCTCTACGACCCGCTGGTCTACCGGCGCATCAGGGCCGCGCTCGGCGGCCGGGTGCGGCACGTGGTCTGCGGCGGCTCGCCCCTCGGCCGCCGGCTCGGCTCGTTCTTCGAGGGCGCCGGCATCTCGATCTACGAGGGCTACGGCCTGACCGAGACCACCGCGGCCGCCACCGTCACCCCGCCGAACGCGCAACGCCTCGGCACGGTCGGCTGGCCGGTCCCGGGCACCGAGGTGCGGATCGCGCGGGACGGCGAGGTGCTGGTGCGCGGCGGGCAGGTCTTCGGCGGCTACTGGGACGCGGAGCGGCGCGAGGTGGTGCCGGCCACGGACGCCGACGGCTGGTTCGCCACCGGCGACCTGGGCTCGTTCGACGACGAGGGCTACCTCACCATCACCGGCCGCAAGAAGGACCTCATCATCACGGCGACCGGCGAGGCCGTCGCCCCCGGCCCGCTGGAGGACGCCCTCCGGGCCCACCCGCTGGTCAGCCAGTGCCTGGTGGTCGGCGACGACCGCCCCCACCTGGCCGCGCTGATCACCCTCGACCAGGACGGCGTGGCCCACTGGCAGCAGGTGATGGAACGCGGCCACCTCACCGCCGGCGAACTCACCCGCGACCCCGAGCTGTTGCGCCACCTGCGGCGCGCCGTCGACGACGCCAACGCGGAGTGCGCGGGCTCCGCGGTGATCCGCGACTTCGTCGTCCTCCCCCGCGACTTCACGATCGCCTCCGGCCACCTCACCCCCTCCCTGAAACTCCGCCGCACGGCGATCCTCCGCGACTACGCCCACGAGATCGACCACCTCTACCGGGCCCCTGACGGCGCGGTCTGACCAACGGCCGGGGGCCTGCGGTTCCGGGGCCTCCGGCCCCGGGCTGGGCGCCGCGTGTCGGCGTCGCCGCTCCCGCGGCTACGCCGCGGCCCCGCGCCTGTGGCGCGGGACCGGCCTTGCGGCTTCGCCGCCCCGCCGCCTGGCTCCGAGCCCGTGGCAGGCCCGGGTGCCCAAGGCGCGGTGTCCCTTGCGGCTTCGCCGCTGCCTGGCCGCGCCTGCGGCACGGGACCGCCCCGGCGGTTCCACCGGTACGCCCCTCGCGCGCCCCCGGCCGCGTGCGGCGCGGTGCGGGGGCCGGCACCCGCCGGCTGCGCTGCCCGCCCGCCCGGCCGGCTTCGCCGCCCCCGCGCTGCGGGTGTCCGGCTCCTGGCGGCTCCGCCGCCGCCCGCGCCTGCGGCACGGGGCCGCCCCGGCGGCTTCGCCGCTCGGCCGCGCGCCGCGAGGTGGCAGACCGGGAGCCGAGCGCGCGGTGCCCCAGCCGGCTTCGCGTGCCCCCTGGCGGCTGCGCCGCCCTCGCGCTGCGGTCGTCCGGCACCCGCCGGCCTCGCCGCCCGGCCGCGCCTGCGGCACGGGGCCCCCAGCGGCTTCGCCGCCCGGCCGTGCGCCGCACGGTGGCAGACCGGGAGCGGGGCGCGCGGTGCCCCCGCCGGCTTCGCCGCCGCCCCCGCACTGCGGGCGTCCGGCACTCGTCGGCTTCGCCGCCCGGCCGTGCCTGCGGCTGCGCCGCCCCCGCCGGCTCCGCGCCTCGGCGGCCTCGCCGCCGCCCGCGCCTGCGGCACGGGGCCGGCCCGGCGGCTGCGC
>NZ_SMKI01000482.1 GCF_004348415.1 Streptomyces hainanensis | reverse complement strand
GGGTGGGGTGGGCGGAGGCCCGCGGCCCGGCCGCTGCGCGGCGCGGGGCCCCCGAAGGGGGCGAGGCGCCGCCGGCGAGCCGGTCGGGCGCGGGGCCCGCGTGTGGCTGTCGCCGCGAAGCCGGTCGCGCCCGTCGGGGCGCGTGCGCGGCTGCCGCCGAGGCGGCGGGGCCGGCGGTGCGCTGCTGTCGCCGCGGAGGCGGTCGCGCCCGGCGGGTGGGCCCGCCAGGCCGCCTAGCCGGCCCGGCGGGGTCCGGCCTCGGCCAGGCGGGCGAAGTCCTCGACGGTCAGGGCCTCGCCGCGTGCGGTCGAAGGGACGCCGGCGGCCTCGCAGGCCGCCTCGGCGGCCGCCGGGGAGCCGGCCCAGCCGGCCAACGCCGAGCGCAGCGTCTTACGTCGCTGGGCGAACGCCGCGTCCACCACCGCGAAGACCTCCGCCCGGCTCGCCGTCGTCGCCGGCGGCTCGCGGCGGGTCAGGGCGACGAGGCCGGAGTCGACGTTGGGCGCCGGCCAGAACACGGTGCGGCCGATCGCGCCGGCCCGCCGCGCGTGCGCGTACCAGGCGGCCTTGACCGACGGCACCCCGTACACCTTGGACCCGGGGCCGGCCACCAGCCGGTCGGCGACCTCGGACTGGACCATCACCAGCGCCCGTTCGAGGCTCGGGAACGTCGCCAGCATGTGCAGCAGCACCGGCACCGCCACGTTGTACGGCAGGTTGGCGACCAACGCGCCGGGGGCCGGCCCGGGCAGCTCCGTGACGCGCAGCGCGTCGGCGTGCACCAACCCGAAGTGGTCCACCCGCTCCGGGAGCCGGGCGGCGACCGTCGCCGGCAGCGCGGCCGCCAGCGTGTCGTCGATCTCCACCGCCGTGACGTGCCGGGCGGTGGCCAGCAGCGCCAGCGTCAACGAGCCGAGCCCCGGGCCGACCTCGACCACCACGTCGTCCGGGCCGACCTCGGCGGCACGCACGATCCGCCGCACCGTGTTGGCGTCGATCACGAAGTTCTGGCCGCGTTGCTTGGTCGGGCGCACGCCGAGCGCGGCGGCCAGCTCGCGCACGTCCGCCGGACCGAGGAGCGAGTCCTCCACGTGGTCCTTCACCCGAAGGCCCGCACGGTGTTGGCGGCGACGTGCCGGGCGAGATCGTTCTCCGTCAGCCCCTTGATCCGGGCCATCGCGCGGAGCGTGACGGGGATCAGGTACGGCGCGTTGGGCCGGCCGCGGAACGGCGTCGGGGTGAGGAACGGCGCGTCCGTCTCGACGAGCAGCAGCTCGGGCGGGGCGGCGGCCAGCGCGTCCCGCAACGGCTGGGCGCTGCCGAACGTGACGTTGCCGGCGAACGACATGTAGTAGCCCTCGGCCGCGCACACCTCGGCCATCGCGACGTCGCCCGAGAAGCAGTGGAAGACGGTCCGCCGCGGGGCGCCCTCCTCGCGGAGGACGCGGAGCACGTCGTCGTGGGCGTCGCGGTCGTGGATGACCAGCGCCTTGTCGAGCTCCTTGGCGATGGCGATGTGCCGGCGGAACGAACGCTGTTGGGCCGCGACGCCCTCCGGTCCGGTGCGGAAGTAGTCGAGGCCGGTCTCGCCGAGCGCCCGCACCTCGCGGCGCTCCGCGAGCTCGGCGATCTCGTCGAGCGCCGCGTCCAACGCGCCGTCGGCGTCGAGGCGCGGGGCCTCGTTCGGGTGCAGCGCGACGGCGGCCCACACCGACTCGTGCTCGGCCGCGGTCTTCACCGCCCACCGGGCGCGCTCCAGATCGCAGCCGATCTGCACGACCCGGGTGACCCCGACCGCGGCGGCCTTCTCCAGAGCCTCCTCGACACTGGTGTCCTGCATGTCGAGATGGGTGTGCGAGTCGGTGACGGGCACGGCCAACGGCTCGGGCAACGGCGGCGGCACCGGCTCCAACGCCTTGGCCTTGGCGGACTTGGACATACGCCGATCCTACGGCGCCGCCGCACTGGCCCCGGCCGCCGGGTTTTCCCCACCCTCCCCCAGCTAACGCTGGGGGAGGGTGGGGGAAAAAACCCACGGCCGTCAGTCCGCCGGCTTCGCCGCCACCACCGCGTCGAAGACGCTCCGCTTCGGGACGCCCGCCTCCTTCGCCACCTCCGCGATCGCCGTCTTCCGCGGCTGCCCCGCCGCCTCCCGCTCCGCGACCAGCGCCGCCAGGTCGGCGGGAGCGAGCGCGGCGACGGGGCCCCGCGCCACGCCGGCGACCACGACCGTGATCTCGCCGCGGACGCCGTCCGCCGCCCAGGCGGCCAGCTCGGTCAGGGAGCCGCGGCGGACCTCCTCGTAGGTCTTGGTCAGCTCGCGGCAGACGGCCGCCCGCCGCTCGGCGCCGAACGCCTCGGCCATGGCGGCGAGCGTGGCCGCCACCCGGTGCGGGGACTCGAAGAAGACCATCGTGCGCCGCTCCCCCGCCAGCTCCCGCAGCAGTGCGGCCCGCTCGCCGGCCTTCCGCGGCGGGAAGCCCTCGAAGCAGAAGCGGTCGACCGGGAGCCCGGAGAGCGCCAGCGCCGTCAGCACCGCGGACGGGCCAGGCACGGCCGTGACCCGCGCGCCCAGCTCGATCGCGGCCGTGACCAGGCGGTAGCCGGGGTCGGAGACGGACGGCATGCCGGCGTCCGTGACGAGCAGCACCCGCGCCCCGCGCGCCAGCTCCTCCGCGAGCTCCGGCGTGCGCGCCACCTCGTTGCCCTCGAAGTAGGACACCACGCGCCCCCCGACCCGCACTTCGAGCCCCTGTGCGAGTCGCCGCAGTCGCCGGGTGTCCTCGGCTGCGACGACGTCGGCCTCGGCCAGTTCGGCGGCCAGCCGCGGCGGGGCGTCGGCCAGGTCACCGATGGGGGTGCCGGCCAGCACGAGGGTGCCGGTGGCCCGGTCGGGGGCGGTGTCGGGGGTGGTGTCGGAGGTGCCGTGCGCGCCAGTCATATACCGCATCCTCACCCATCCTCACGCTCGCCCGAGCCGCCGGATGCCAAGATGTCCGGTGATGACCAGCCAGACCGTGACCGACGCCCCCCAGGAACAGGACCCCGGCCGGCCCCCCGCCGGCTGGGGGCAACGGCTGCGCCGCTTCGGGTACGTCCCGCCGCGATCCGCCGGCGTCCGGGAGCGGCTGGTGCCGCCCTACCCGGAGCCGGGCTTCCGGCTCTGGCAGTACTTCGGTTTCGCGCCGGCCGCCGCCCTGCGGCTGGCCCGCTGGACCGGCTGGGGCGGGCCGCTCCTGGTCGCGGCGCTCGCCGGGGCGCTCCGCTTCGTCGATCTCGGCTCGCCGAACGACGTGATATTCGACGAGACGTACTACGCGAAGGACGCCTGGTCGCTGCTCCAGCGCGGCTACGAGACGGAGTGGGCCGACGACGCCAACGACCGGATCATGGCGGGGCAGACCCCGTTCGACGAGGCCGCCGCCTATGTCGTGCACCCGCCGGCCGGCAAGTGGGTCATCGCGGTCGGCGAGTGGCTGTTCGGGCTGACGCCGTTCGGCTGGCGGTTCATGGTGGCGCTGCTCGGCACGCTCTCGGTGCTGATGCTGTGCCGCATCGGCCGTCGGCTGTTCCGCTCCACCGTGCTCGGCTGCCTGGCCGGGCTGCTGATGGCGGTGGACGGGCTGCACTTCGTGATGAGCCGCACCGCGCTGCTCGACCTGGTGCTGATGTTCTGGCTGCTGGCGGCGTTCGGCTGCCTGCTGGTCGACCGCGACCACGCCAGGGCGCGGCTGGCGGCCGCGCTGCCGTCCGGCGACGACGGGCTGCTGCGGCCCGACGCGGACATCGGGACACGGCTCCGGCTCGGCGCGCGGCCGTGGCGGATCGCCGCCGGCGTCTGCCTCGGCCTGGCCGTCGCCACCAAGTGGAACGGGCTCTACGTGCTCGCCGCGTTCGGCATCCTCACGGTGCTGTGGGACGCGGGCGCCCGCCGCACGGCCGGCGCCCGGCGCCCCAGGCGGGCGGTGCTGCGGCGTGACGCGGTGCCGGCGTTCGTCTCCCTGGTGCCGGTCGCGCTGCTGGTCTACCTGGCCAGCTGGACGGGCTGGTTCCTCACCTCGGGCGGCTACTACCGCGACTGGGCGAACCGGCCGGGCGCGGGGCCGAGCGACTACTCCTTCGTGCCGGGAGCGCTGCGCAGCTGGTGGCACTACTCGACCGAGGTCTACCAGTTCCACGTCGGGCTGACGTCGGAGCACACCTACGAGTCCAACCCGTGGAGCTGGCTGGCCGCCACCCGGCCCGTCACCTACTTCTACACGTCCTCGGAGCACGGCGAGAACGGCTGCGAGTACACGAGCGGCTGCGCCCGCGAGGTGCTGGCGCTCGGCACGCCGCTGCTGTGGTGGACGGCCTGCTTCGCGCTGGCCTACCTCGTCTACCGCTGGTTCTTCCGCCGCGACTGGCGCGCCGGCGCGGTGCTGTGCGCGGTGGCGGCCGGCTACCTGCCGTGGTTCGTGTACCAGGAACGCACCATCTTCTACTTCTACGCGGTGGTGCTGGTGCCGTTCCTCTGCCTGGCGGTGGCGATGCTGATCGGCGCGCTGCTCGGCCCACCCGGCTCCTCGGAACGCCGCCGGGTGCTGGGCATCGTGGCCAGCGGGGTGCTGGTGCTGCTGATCGCGTGGAACTTCATCTACTTCTACCCGATCTACACCGGCACCGAGATCCCCGTCGACGGCTGGCGCGCCCGGATGTGGTTGGACACCTGGGTGTAGCCGTTGGACATGACGTCCGAGGCGCCCGACGAGGCGCCCGACGGGGAGCCCGGTGGGGCGGCGGGGAGGCGCGAAGCGGGCCGGTGGTTCCTGACGGCGGTCAGCCGAGGCCCGGTTCGGCCGGCAGGTCGAGGGGGCGTTTGTAGTAGGCCCAGGGTGAGTCGAAGTCGGTGGGGACGATCAGCTCCCAGCCCTGCTCGGCCATCCGCCGGCGGCGGCGTCGGGTCGGCCACCAGAGGCGTTGGTGCTCCCACTGGGTCGGCGAGGACTCGACGAGGTGGTGGAGGTGGCCGTAGTCGACGACGTGCCAGCCGCGGCGGCCGGAGTCGGTCAGCGCCTCCATCTCGTTGAACGCGTTGAGCGGGGTGAGCACCCTGCGGTGCGCGTCGGTGGCGGCCGCGGCGCCGGCCGTGGGGGTGGCGAAGCGCTGCTGCGCGGCCTGCCGGCTGATGCCGAGGAGCCGCCCGACGACCTCCCAGCTGTGGCCGGCGGCGCGCGCCCCGTTGATGGACTGCCGCAGCAGCCGGCTCGTCTCCTCGGCGGCCACCCGGGAGGCGGCGACCAGCACCAGGTGGGCCGCGGGGTCGCTGCCGAGGCCGGCGCGGCTGCGCGCGCGGGCGGCCAGCACCGCCTCGGCGACGGCCTCGCGCAGCGCCGTCTCCTCCGCCTCCGTCAGCCCTTCGGCCTCCGGCCCGGTCACGCCGCGCCCTCCGGACGGCCGGGGGTCGGCGGGAGGGGTTCGAGCGCGTCGAGCCTGGCGGCGTCCGCCCGCGCCCGGGTGGCGCCGGCGGCCAGCACCACGCCGAGGACGCACACGCCGAGGGCCATCGCGAGCAGCGGGATCAGCAGCAGGTCGCTGCCCGTCGCCGCCCACACC
>NZ_SMKI01000481.1 GCF_004348415.1 Streptomyces hainanensis | reverse complement strand
CACGTGCCCCATCGGCTTCGCCGTGCCCTCCGGCCCACTCCTCCAGGGCATCGGCCACCTGGGCGTCACGGCCGGCCACCGGCCGGGCGTAGTGGCGCGTGGTCACGCTCGCGTTGGCGTGGCCGAGCCGGCGGGCGGCAGTCATCACGCCGTGCCGGTCGGCGAGCCACGTGCCGTGCGAGGCCCGGAGATCGTGCGGGGTGACGTCCACCAGGCCGGCGGCGGACACGGCCGGATCGAAGTACGCCTTGCGCCACTGGTTGTAGCGCAACGGCCGCCCGTGGCGGTTGGTGAACAGCAGCGCGTCGGCCCCGTCCGGCAACGTGTCGAGGTGTTCCCTGACCCGTCGTATCAGCGAGGCCGAAGGGAGGCACCACCACCCACCCCCACATCCCGCGCCAAGAGGCCAACAGCCTGGGCGGTCGAGGCCTGGCCCTCGTCCACGCCTACGCCCACATCGTGACGATCGATGGCGATCACCGAGGCCACACCGTCACCGCCGAACTCCGTTTCAAAGAATGGAGGGACCGGGCATGTTGCCCATGGCCCGCGCGATGCGTCTCGAACTTCGCCTGGGCTTCTGGTGCGAGGCGATCGCCCACTTCCCCCAGGGGCACCAGACCTTCTGGCTTGGCTCACAGCCCGCAGCCACACCCCGCCTCGCGATGCGATGGCTACACCAGCGCGCCGCCCACATCGCAGACCAACTCGACGATCCGGCCGCAGCTATCGCCCGCCACTGGCTCACTGACCAAGCCGAGCACGAACGCGCCCTGGCCCTCCTAGCGCACGGCGAGCTCTACGCCCACACGATCCACGAGGACAACCTCCGCTACCTGCTGTCCGCAAGACCCGCCAACCGCACCGCACTCCCCAAGCAGGCACCATGACCACCCAACACCCCAACAGTGACGACGACCAGGACCACGAGCCGCCGCTACGTCCCGAGATCGAGCAGGGCTACCGGGACGAGTTCCGGGTGGCTATGAACGCTGTCGTCCAGTACTGCCGCAACGTCGTCAACGAACACGGCCACCGCGGCCTCTGGGCTCCACGCGGCAACAGCCCCGACCACTACGAGCTGATCAGCCAGGCCCGCCGAGACATCCTCACCAAGCTTCGCCTCGTCCTGGACTGCGCCGAGACCATCGCCTATGAGATCGAGCGTGACCGAAAACGCCCACACCGCCGCCAACCGGAGTGAGTTACAACCTTCTCTACGACTTCAAGGCGCCGCGCACAGCGCGGCGCGCGCGGCAGCGGCGGCCCCGGGCCGCCGCTCCTGTCTCCGCCCCGCTCCGACCCGAGCCCGCCGGCCGCGCACCAGCACAGACGCGACCCTGGTTGCGGTGAGAGAGGGGGTCCGTCGTGGCCGGGGGTCGGCTCCACGGCTTTAGGCAGCCAGCTTGGGACGAGCCTCTAAGATCGGGGCCCACATCGGGCACCAACGGGCAGGTCCACAACCTGCCCGATCCGCCGGCCAGCGTACGGGCCCCGATCTCTCGCCCCAAGCCAGCTCCCGCCCAAACCCGCTCCACCGACCTACGTCGCAGAGCCGGCCGTGAAGTGCTATTGATACCTGATCGCAGCCGAGGCGCGGCCCCTCCAAGCATCAGGGGAATGTGTACGTCGGCCGCGCCGAGGCATTCGACTGTTTCGCAGGACCATGGGAGCCAGGCGGGAGCCAGCAATCCGATCTTTAGCTAACGAGGTCGCGGAACTTTTCATGAAGTAGCCTGAATTCTGCCGGCTTTGGCTTGTTGCGTACAACTCGCCCATCCGGGCCCAAACGAGGCCCCAGCGCTTTCTTTACCTCATCCACCAGCAGGCGCAGATCGCCGTCATCCAGAAACAGAACATAGCCACGATGCCCTCTCGCAGCATCGCGACACCGCTGCAAAAACCTTCCCTTTTCCACGAAGGAGCGGCAAATGATGATGCCAACTTTCCCTCTGAGGGGCGTGAACCTACCGCAGATCTGGTCAAGCTCGGGGTTACCCAAGTCCGAGGAGTAGTTTTTGCATTCAAAAAAGACGTACGGGCACAAGTAACCCTGACGCGTGAGCCAATCAAAAAAGCCACGCCTATCACGGTTGGTGTACGTTATGTCGACCCGCTTGCGGCCGTCATCAACAGGGTGCTCCTTGACAGGGTTAGTCAAGGCCGGATAGAAGAGCGCAGTGAACAGCGCCTCGATTGCATCATGACAACGACTAGCATGCTGACTCCCCGGCGGGATTTTAAGAACATTATCGAGGAGCTCATCGAAATCTACCGGATCCGTGCCGGTAACTTTGCTCAACTGAGCATGTGTTAGCGGCTTAATTGGCTTGGCTCTCTTTTCGTCTTTGTAGGCCCGGAAGACCTCGACCCGCTCCTCGGCTAGCTCCACAAGATCGACTTCAGGCTCCTCATCGGCTCCTTCAGCACTCTTCTGCTTCAGTTCACGCACCGCATCCTTGGCGGCTCGCACCAACTTGCCAGTGGGCCTGTCAGATTCATCGGCAAGAATCGCAGGCGCCAGATGGTTGCGGAAAAAATCCTGCTTAGTGGCCAGCAGGTCGTATCGGACTATTACCTTCGGGACCAGCAGTAAAGGCTTCCCATCGGCCACGGGCAAACTTGTGGGAGAGTCATCCCATTCTCTGCGGACAGGATCCCAGGCGAGGCCGCTATACACCTCATCCACTAGCGGGATGTCGTGCATTTTCGCCATTGACTGAGTGTACGACGTTAGCATCCCACGAATGACGCAGGTAGTAATATCAGAAACGATATCCCTTCCGATATTCTTTATGAAGAGCGCGGTATCTTCCAGGTCCTCCAAGAGCCCGCTTCTCGCCGCACGACTCGCATGCAGATTACGGCAAATCTTATTGACCAGATCGGGACCCAGCGCCCGCCCACGGGATTTCCCTTTCGATAACCCAAAGTGGGTTTCATTGGGCTCCTGGAGGCGAACCAGCAGTTCACGAACTCGCCGATCATCCCCCATGCTGAGGGACTGCACAACGGAATCGAAGAAAGTTCCCAGCATTTCTGCACACTGGACAGCCCAATCGTCAGACAGCTTCTTGAGATTGCCAGGATCTATATATACCGGCGTATCCATTACGGTGTCCACATCAACGAAATCAAGCGTCGGCTGCAGGCGTCCAAGGTTGTAGTACTCAGAAACATGCATAGCGACCCCCAGAGTCTTCTCGGCGACTTTTAGAGTTACCCACTGGCGGCCAGCTATACACATCGCATGAGGCGGCGGTGATTGCTGAAAATCAGTGGAGTATGGCACTGGCGCCCGCGTCCGTAGTTCGCTGCACGCTGCGCTTCGACCGAGCTCGGTTCAACTGCCGTCGGCGGGATCGCCCCAGTACCAGGGGACGACGGGTGGTTGCCATGGCTCGTCTTCGGGCCGGTCGAGGACCGGTGGTTCGACATGTCCGGGCAGTGGGCTTCCGTCGATGAGTGCTTCGAGCGAGTGCTGGACGTAGCGAAGGTAGTGCTTGGCGTCCCGAATCTGTCGTTCGCGGTTCCCTGCGCCCACCTCTCGCCACCCGACGTCGTAGGCCAGACGCACCAGTTCACGGTAGCGCTCACGAGCCGTGTGGTCGCTGATCGCGTAGAGATCGGTGATCATCCCTCGCCGGAGGGATTCCATGGCGTGGCGGCATTGATCGCGCGCATGGCGGCTCAGGTAGGGCGTTTCAGCGGAAACGTCAGGCAGGGACGGCAGCCAGGCGTACAGATCCGCCAACCGCTCCAAAAGCGTCCGGGCCGCGTCCGTCGACCTGGCACGGTCCTGACTCACCTGGTCGAGTCGCAGGCTGGCCGCATGCTCGGCAGTCGCCAGAGTTGCCTGAGCCGTGATCGATCTGTTCGTCTGCCATCGCGCCACCAACACGGTGATCGCACCACCGACCAAGGTGCCCGCCAGCGCGCCCAGCGACTGCGTGGCGATCTCTGCCCAGAAGCTCATACGGGATTGCTTCACCCGCCAATGCCGGCCACTACCGCAACCAGGGCAGGCAGCCTCTGGTGGACCGACGCGTACCGGCCAAACGACGGGCCAACGGCCCAGGCGATGCCGTGCCCTTCGCGTGCCCCATCGGGCGGGGAACAGCGGGGAGTCGCGGTCACCAGCGGGGAGCGGGGAACTGCGACGGCCCCCGACCATGTGTGCTGGTCAGGGGCCGTTCGCTGGGCTCTCGCGGCGGAGGCGGTGGGATTTGAACCCACGGTGAGGGGTTACCTCACGACGGTTTTCAAGACCGTTCCCTTCGGCCGCTCGGGCACGCCTCCTGGGTGCGCCGGCTGGCGGCGCACCCGGACAGCGTAGCGGCTGTGGGCTACTGGTCTCCCATGCGTTCGCCCAACACCAGGGTGGTGGTGCGCTCCTGGCCGTCGCGCTGGTAGGTGATGTCGACGGAGTCGCCCGGCTGGTACGTCCAGATCTGGCTGATCAGGGTGGGGCCGCTGTCGATCACGCGGTCGCCGAAGCGGGTGATCACGTCGCCCGGCTGGAGGCCGGCCTCGGCGGCCGGGCCGCCGGCGACGACGGGCTCGCTGCCGTCGTTGGTCGACTCGACGATCTGGGCGCCGTTGGTGACCTGGCCGCCGGACTCGACCGAGGCGCCGATGATCGGGTAGATCGGCTCGCCGCCGTCGATCAGGTCCTGGGCGACGCGCTCGGCCTGGTTGATCGGGATGGCGAAGCCGAGGCCGATGCTGCCCGCCTCGCCGCCCATGCTCGCGGTGGACTGGATCGCCGAGTTGACCCCGATGACGGCACCGTCCCCGTCGAGGAGGGGGCCGCCGGAGTTGCCCGGGTTGATCGAGGCGTCGGTCTGCAGCGCGTTCATGTAGGAGGCGCTGCCGCCCTGGCCGTCGCTGGAGGCGACCGGGCGGTCCATGGCGCTGATGATGCCGGTGGTGACGGTGCCGGAGAGGCCGAAGGGGGCGCCGATGGCGATGGTGGCGTCGCCGACGGCGACCGCGTCGGAGTCGCCCATGGGCAGCGGCGCCAGGTCGCGGCCCTCCAGGTCGGTGATCCGGATGACCGCCACGTCGTAGCCCTCGGCGCGGCCCACGACCTCGGCGTCGTAGTTCTCGCCGTCGGAGAAGGTGACGGTGAGGTTGCCGCCGTTGGCCGCGCTGGCCACCACGTGGTTGTTGGTCATGATGTGGCCCTGCTCGTCGTATACGAAGCCGGTGCCGGTGCTGCCCTCGGCGCCGTTGCCCGCCTCGATGGTGACGACGCTCGGCAGGGCCGCGTCCGCTATCCCGGCGACCGAGTCCGGGGGCCTGGCCACCGACTCGCTGCCCAGGTCGGAGGCGACCGAGGCCGGCTCACCGTCGCCGTCGGCGACGAGATAGCCGACGCCGCCGCCGATGCCGCCGGCGATCAGGGTGGCCGCCGCGATGGCGACGAGCAGGCCGCTGCGGCGCTTCTTCGGCGGGGTCGGCGGCGGGAACGCGGCCCACGGGGAGGAGTACGGGTCGCCCGGCTGGCCCGCGGCGGGCGCCGGGGCCGCGAAGGCGGCGGGCGGCTGGTGGAACGCGGCGGTGTGCTCGGCCGTGGGAGGGGACAGGGGAGGGA
>NZ_SMKI01000480.1 GCF_004348415.1 Streptomyces hainanensis | reverse complement strand
GAGTTCGTCGGCAGCGTCAGATGTGTATAAGAGACAGTCCGTGGACTCGACGCCCGGGACCTTGCTGAGGCGGCCGGGGATCACCTCGGCCAGGTCGTCGTGGGACCGCACGCGGACCATCGCGATCAGGTCGTGTGGGCCCGTCACGGAGTAGACCTCGCTGACGCCGTCGAGCGCGGCGATCCGTTCCGCGACCTCGGCGACGCGGTCCACGCTGGTCTTGATGAGGACGATCGACGTGATCACTGCTTGGCCCCTTCCGGACGCGGTACGCAGGGCCACACCTTAGTCGCACCCCAGTTCACGGCCGCACGCGACGGCCTGACCGGCGTCGCGACATCGGTTCTCGCCGTGCCGGCCGCGGCAGACGCGGCGGCTACCAGGCCGTAGGGTGACACTGGATGGAACAAGCGGCAGTGGCTGACAGAAACTGACGGACGGACTGAGCGGTGGCGGATCCCGAGGACGGCGCGGGGGCGACGAGGCGGTCGGAGGTCGCCGAGTCTCTGGACCGGCCGCTGCCCGAGCGGGTCCGTCACCGGGTCATCGTCGTCGCCGGCGACGCGTTCGCCGGGTTGACCGTCGCCGAGTTGCCGCCGTCGCTGCGGCAGTACGCCCGTTTCCAGCCGGCGCGCCGGGTGCGGTTCGGCGGCAGCGCGATCGCGGCGGCGCTGGAGAGCGACGCCGTCTTCCGGCAGCGGGTGGCCGCCAGGCTGCGCGAGGCCGAGCCGGAGCTGGCCGACGCAGTGGAGCACGGCGCCCCGCCGCCGGCCGCCGATCCGGTGGAGGTCGCGGCGGCCGCGTTCGTGTTGCGGCCGGTCGGCTGGGCCAAGCTGGTGGCGGCCGCCGGCGAGGAGGCGCAGCGCGCCCAGGAGGAGCGGGCCGGGCAGGAGCGCGAGCGGGAGCTGACCAGGCTGCGCGACGAGTTGGTGGAGCTGTCCGAGGCCGCCAGGTCGGACGGCGAGCGGCTGCGCGGCGAGTTGGAGTCGGCGCGCAGGGAGACGGACGCCGTGCACCGGAAGTTGCGCAGCGCGCAGAGTGACGTGCGGCGTGGCGAGGCGGCGCAGCGGAAGTTGCGGGGCGAGTTGGAGGAGGCCCGGGCCGAGGCGGCGGCCGCCAAGGCGCAGGCCGACGGCGAGGCCAGGCGGCTGCGGGCGCGGCTCGCGGAGGCCGAGGCGGCGTTGGAGGCGAGCCGGAAGTCGGTGCGCGAGGGGCGCGGTATCGAGGACATGCGGCTGCGGCTGCTGCTCGACACCGTGTTGGACGCGGCGCAGGGCCTGCGCCGCGAACTGGCGTTGCCGCCGGCCACGTTGCGGCCCGCGCAGACGGTCGAGGCGGTGGAGCCGGGCGGGATGACCCCGCAGGACGTGGCGCAGCGGGCCCTCTCCGCGGACGATCCGGCGCTGCTCGACCAGCTGTTGGCGCTGCCGCAGGCGCATCTGGTGGTCGACGGTTACAACGTCACCAAGACGGGTTATCCGACCATGCCGTTGGAGAAGCAGCGGCTGCGGCTGCTGCGTGGCCTCGCGGTGTTGGCGGCGCAGACCGGTGCGGAGATGACCTGTGTCTTCGACGGCGCCGAGCTGGCCGCCCCGGTGTTGGTGTCGCCGCCGCGTGGCGTGCGGGTGCTGTTCAGCCGGCCGGGGCAGACGGCGGACGAGCTGATCAGGCAGCTGGTGCGGGCCGAGCCGGCCGGCCGGCCGCTGGTCGTGGTCTCGTCCGACCGCGAGGTGGCGGACGGCGTCGCCCGCTCCGGGGCGCGCCCGGTGGCGTCGGCGATGCTGCTGAAGCGGCTCGCCCGCACCTGAACCCCTTCTTTTTCGCACGGAGGGTATGGGCCCGAATGCGTGCGGTGTGATGTAAGTAAAAAATATGGGTGGGGATTTGAACCTACGAATGGCCTGTCGCTAGGGTCTGGCTCGAACCTTCGCGCGGTAGTCCACCCATCCGGGGTGGCCGTGGAGGAACCGCCGATTCCGCGGCGCAGGTGCGCGGAGCCGGGGCCCCGCCCCACAACTCCCGGCAGGCGGCTGGAGGAAGAAGGAGCTCGCCCCAGTGGCGTCCCACCGTCGTCCCAAGCAGCCAAGCCGTGCCCGTGTGACCTTCTTCGGCGCCGCCGCCACCGCGGCCGCCACCGTCGGCATGACCGCGCAGTCCGCCAGCGCCGCCCCCGACCAGACCAAGGAAGAGGTCCAGGAGGAGGTCGACCGCCTCTACGAGGAGGCGGAGGCGATCACCGAGCAGTACAACGGCGCGTCCGAGCGCGAGGAGGAGTTGGAGGCCGAGATCGCGGAGATCCAGGACTCCGCCGCCCGCGGCCAGGAGGAGCTCAACGAACTCCGCGCCAACCTCGGCGCCGTGGCCACCGCCCAGTACCGCACCGGTGGCATCGACCCCTCCGTGCAGCTGTTCCTGGCCTCCGACCCCGACGCCTACCTCGACCAGGCGTCCAGGCTCAGCCAGGTCAGCGGCCGCCAGGCCGAGACGCTGCGGCTCATCGAGAACGCGCAGCGCGACCTGGACCAGCAGCAGGAGGAGGCCGGCCAGCGGCTCGCCGAGCTCGAGGAGGTCCGTTCCCAGCTCAGCGAGCAGAAGGACGACATCCAGGGCCGGTTGGGCGAGGCGCAGGCCCTCCTCAACCAGCTCACAGAGGAGGAGCGGGCCGCGCTCGCCGCCGAGGAGGCCGCCCGCCAGGCCGAGGCCCAGGAGCGCGCCAGCCGCGACAGCGGCGACCGCGTCACCATCACCGACGGCGCGTCGTCCTCGTACGGCTCCGCCGCCCTCAGCGCCGCCGTCAGCAAGCTCGGTTCGCCCTACGTGTGGGGCGCGACCGGCCCCAGCTCGTTCGACTGCTCGGGCCTCACCTCGTGGGCCTACTCGCAGGCCGGCGTCTCGCTGCCGCGCACCTCGCAGTCCCAGGCCACCATCGGCGCCCGGCTCTCCATGAGCGAACTCGCCCCCGGCGATCTGGTCTTCTACTACGACGACCTGCACCACGTCGGCCTCTACGCCGGCAACGGCCAGATCATCCACTCCCCGCGTCCCGGCTCCAGCGTCGAGTACCTCGGCGTCGACGTGATGCCGTTCATGTTCGGCGTGCGCGTCGGCTGACCGGGGTGGGCCCAGGCGGCCCTCGTCCGTCCAGGTGATTCCGGGAACGTGTGCCGCCCGTACACGCCCCCGGTGACCTGCGATTTGCGTGTTCCGACGCGGGCCGCGCGGTGTCGTCGTTTCGCCAACCGACACCACCGCACGGCTACATTCTGCTGCGCTCAGGTCCCCAACGAAGGGAGCGCGGCCCGCTGTGGTCCAGCATCGACACCGCCGTCACCCTCAGCCGCGACCGGCCATGGCCGCCCGCTTCACCATGCTGACGGCCGCGACCGCGGCCGCCATGAGCGCCGCCCCCGTCCTGGCCGCGCCTGCCGTGCCGGCGGCGCCGCCGGCCGACAGCGTCGAGGCGGCCCGCGAGGTGGACCGGCTCTTCACGGAGGCGGAGCGGGCCATCGAGGCCTACAACGGCGCCGCCGAACGCGTCGAGGCGCTGGAGGCCGAACTCGCCCGCAGCCAGGAGCGGCTGGCGCGCGGGCAGCAACTCGTCAACGACCGCCGGCACGCCATCGGCGCGACCGCCGCCGCCCACTACCGGGCCGGTGGCATCGACCCCACGCTCGTCCTGCTGCTCTCCGACGACCCCGAGCACTACCTCGACAAGGCCTCCGCGCTCGAACGGGCCGCCGCCCGTGGCGCCCTCGGGCTCCGCGAACTGCGGGCGGCCCAGCGCGGCCTGGAGCGGCGGCGGACCGAGGCCGACGACCGGCTCACCCTGCTCAGCGCGGAGAAGGACGAACTCAGCCGCCACAAGCGGACCGCGCAGCGCCGCCTCGCGGCGGCGCGCCGCCAGTACGAGCGGCTCTCCGCCCGGGAGCGCGCCGACCGCGAGCGGGCGGCCCGCGAAGGAGCCCGGGTGCCGACCGCGCTCGCGACGCTCCACGCCACCGTGGACGACTCCTCCGAGGGCCCGGGCGCCGCCCGCGCCACCGCCGCCGTGGCGGCCGCCAGAGGCGCCGTGGGCCGCCCCTACGCCTGGGGCCAGGCCGGGCCCTCGGCCTTCGACTGCTCCGGGCTCATCCAGTGGGCCTACGCCCAGGCCGGCGTCTCGCTGCCACGCACCTCCCAGGGCCAGGCGACGGCCGGCCGCCGGGTCACACTCGCCCAGGCCCGCCCCGGCGACATCGTGGTCTACCGCGCGGACGCCAGCCACGTCGGGCTGTACGTCGGCGGCGGCCAGATCGTCCACGCCCCCTACCCGGGCTCCACGGTCCGCTACGAGGGCGTCGGCATGATGCCGGTCTCCTCGGTCGTCCGCCCCTGAGACCGGAGGTCGGGTGGGGCCACCGCCCTGGCGGCCGTTGGCCGGGGGAGAGGTCGGTATCGTCTCGTCCGATGCGTAAGACGCTGATCGTCACCAACGACTTCCCGCCGCGCCCCGGCGGGATCCAGTCCTTCCTGCACAACATGGCGCGCCGCCTCGACCCCAACCAGGTGGTGGTCTACGCCTCCACCTGGAAGCGGGACGCCGAGGGCCGGCGCGCCACGGCCGCCTTCGACGCCGAGCAGCCGTTCCCGGTCTTCCGGGACCGGACCACCATGCTGCTGCCCACCCCGGGCGCCACCCGGCGGGCCACCGCCCTGCTCCGCGAACACGACTGCACCGCGGTGTGGTTCGGCGCCGCGGCGCCGCTCGGCCTGATGGCCCCCGCGCTGCGCGCGGCCGGCGCCGAACGGCTGGTCGCCACCACGCACGGCCACGAGGCCGGCTGGGCGCAACTGCCGGGCGCGCGGCGGCTGCTACGGCGGATCGGCGAGGGCACCGACACCATCACCTACCTCGGCGAGTACACCCGCTCCCGGATCGCCCGCGCCCTGACCCCGGCGGCGGCCGACCGGATGGTCCAACTGCCGCCGGGCGTCGACGAGAAGACCTTCCACCCGGACTCGGGCGGCGCGGCCGTCCGCGCCGCCCTCGGCCTGACCGACCGGCCGGTGGTCGTGTGCGTGTCGCGGCTGGTGCCGCGCAAGGGCCAGGACACGCTGATCCGGGCCCTGCCGCGAATCCTGGCGGCCGAGCCGGAGACGGTGCTGCTGATCGTGGGCGGCGGCCCCTACCGCGCCGACCTGGAACGGCTCGCCACCGACCTGGACGTCACGGCCGCCGTGCGGTTCACCGGCGAGGTGCCGTGGGCCGACCTGCCGGCGCACTTCGGCGCGGGCGACGTCTTCGCGATGCCGTGCCGGACGCGGCGCGGCGGCCTCGACGTGGAGGGCCTCGGCATCGTCTACCTGGAGGCCTCGGCGACCGGCCTCCCCGTCGTCGCCGGCGACTCCGGCGGTGCGCCGGACGCCGTCCTGGGTGACGAGACCGGCTGGGTCGTCCGCGGCGGCGCGGACTCGGCGCCCGCGGAGACCGCCGACCGGGTGGTGACGCTGCTGCGGGACGCGGGGTTGCGGCGACGGATGGGAGAACGGGGGCGGGCCTGGATCGAGGAACGGTGGCGGTGGGATCTGCTGGTCGAACGGCTCGCCGCGCTGCTGTCGTGACCGGTGGGTTTCCCCC
>NZ_SMKI01000047.1 GCF_004348415.1 Streptomyces hainanensis | reverse complement strand
GGCGGGGACGACGATCTCCGGGGCCGGCTGCCCGTCGGGGAGCAGCGGCCCGTTCGGATCGGGCGCGAACTCCGCGATCCGCGCGCCGGGCGCGTGGGTGATCGACCAGTCGGCCGGCGCGACGGCCCGCAGGCCGTCCAGCACGGTCTCGGTCAGGTGCCTGGGGTGGCCGTCGGGCAGCCAGTCGGCCTGACCCGAGGCACCGGCCCAGTCGCCGAGTTGGGCGTCGACCGCGTCGGCGTTGGGGCCGATCACGGCGACGCGCCGGGCGGGGGTGTCCGCCTCGGGCACGGCGCGCCCCGACGGGTCGGCGGTCGCCGCGTCGAGCAGCGGCAGCGTGCCGTCGTTGGTGAGGAGGACGAGGCCGCGGCGGGCGATGTCGAGGTTCAGCGCCGCGTGGTCGGCGGTGCCGATGTCGGTGGCCTGGCGTGCCGGGTCCGGGCGGCGCGGGTCCTCGAAGAGCCCGAGTTCGAACTTGAGGGTCAGGATCCGGCGCACCGCGGCGTCGATCTCGGCCTCGGTCAGCAGGCCGCGGGCCACGGCCCGCTGTGCGCCGGCGAAGAACTGCGGGGTGGTCATGACGAGGTCGTTGCCCGCGCGCACCGCACGGGCCGCGGCCTCGGTGTCGTCGGCGCACACCCGCTGCTCACGGACCAGCCGGCCCACGTTGTCCCAGTCGGTGACGAGGGTGCCGGTCCAGCCCCACTCGTCGCGCAGGACCTCGCGCAGCAGCCACTGGTTGAGGGTGACCGGCACCCCGTCGATGGACTGGTAGCCGATCATGAAGGTGCGGCACCCCTCCCGGGCGACGCGTTCGAAGGGCGGCAGGAACCAGGAGCGCAGCTTGCGCCGGCTGAGGTCCGCCTCGCTGGCGTCCCGGCCGCCCTGGGTCTCGGAGTAGCCGGCGAAGTGCTTGGCGCAGGCCAGGACGGCGGTCCGGTCGGTCAGCCCCTCGCCCTGGTAGCCGCGCACCATGGCCGAGGCCAGCTCGCCCAGCAGGTGGGGGTCCTCGCCGAAGGTCTCGCCTACCCGTCCCCAGCGCAGGTCGCGGGCGATGCACAGCACGGGCGAGAAGGTCCAGTGGACGCCGGTGGTGGAGACCTCGACGGCGGTGGCGCGGGCGACACGTTCGACGAGGAGCGGGTCCCAGGACGCGGCCATGGCCAGCTGGGTGGGGTAGATGGTGGCGCCCGACCAGAACGAGTGGCCGTGGATGCAGTCCTCGCCGACGAGCAGCGGGATGCCGAGCCGGCTCGCGGCGGCGAGGTCCATGGCCTGGCCGATCCGCTCCGGGGCGGCGTGGAGGATCGAGCCGACGTGCAGGTCCTCGACCAGGTGGGCGACGCCCTCCTTCGCGTCGAGCTGGAGCATCTGCCCGACCTTCTCCGGGAGCGTCATGCGGGGCAACAGGTCGTCGATCCGGTCCGGAACCGGCAGCGAGGGATCGCGGTAGGGCGGCACAGTCACAGGTCGTTCCCGTTCGTGAGGGGGTTCGTCTTGGTGAGGGGGGCGTCTTCTCGCACGACCGCCACGCCGCCCGCCGGGACGGTGAGCGTGCCGGTCGCGTGGGCGCCGGACAGCAGGTCGACGCCGGTGGCGGCCACCCGCGCGGGGTGCCGGGTGTGGTTGATCGCGACGAGCCACGACCCGCCGTCGGCCGCGGTTCTGCGGGTGACCTCCACGCCGTCCCCGGCGCCGGGGATCGGGGGTGCGCAGCCCGCCTCCGACGCCCAGCGCGGGAGGAGGCGCCGCAGGGCGGCGTCGTCGGGGCGGGTGGCGAGGTAGCGGGTGGTGGCGCGGCGGAGGACGGCGGGGCCGCCGGCGGCCGGCCCCTCGGTGAAGCGGCTCTCCACCTCGGTGCCGGCGTCGGGGACGACCCGCTCGGCCCAGACGCGGCCGGTCGAGCCGTCGTCCAGGCGGACGGTGTGCCCGGCGGCGAGCGGCAGGTGCTCGTCGACGCGCAGCCCGAGCAGTTCGCGCAGCGCCCCTGGGTAGGGGCCGGGGTGGACCCGGTCGTCGGCGTCGACCAGGCCGCTGAAGGGGCCGACGACCAGGTGGCCGCCGCCGGCGGCGTACTCCGCCAGGGCTCGGGCCGTGTCGGTGGACACGGCGTAGAGCGAGGGCACCAGGAGCAGCCGCTGCTCCCCGGGGGAGGACACCACGTCGCAGGAGAGACCGGCGGTCCACAGGGCGCGGTGCCAGGCGCGGAACACCTCGTGGTAGGTCATGTCGACGCTGGGCCGGTAGGGCAGTTCCAGGGCCCACCTGGCCTCGTAGTCCAACAGCAGGGCGATCCCGGCGGGTTGGCAGGTGCTGCCGGCGAGGTCGGCGAGCCCGGCCACGGTGGCGCCGAGGGCCGTGACCTCCCGCCAGATCCTGGTGTCCTCTCCCCCGTGCGGGACCATGGCGGAGTGCCACTTCTCCGGCCCGTGGACGGACTGCCGCCACTGGAAGAACAGGGCGCCGTCCGCGCCGCGGGCGAGGTGGGCGAGGGTGTTGCGGGCCATCTCGCCCGGCTCCTTGGCGAGGTTGCGTGACTGCCACTGCACCGCCGAGGTGGAGTGTTCCATGACCAGCCAGGGCCGCCCGCCGGCCAGGCCGCGGGCGAGGTCGGCGGCCAGGGCGAGGTCGGCGTCGCGGTGCGGATCCTCCCCGATCAGGTAGTGGTCGTTGGAGACGAGGTCGACGTCCTCCGCCCAACGCCAGTAGTCCGCCCAACGGAGGCTGCCGGTCATGAAGTTGGTGGTGACGGGGCGTCCCGGCGAGTGCGCGCGCAGGATGTCGCGCTCGGCGCGGAAGCAGGCCCGGTGCTCGGCGTCGCCGAAGCGGTAGAAGTCCAGGAGGAGGCCGGGCGGCAGGCCGCTGGTGCTGACGCGGGGCGGGATCACCTGGTCCCAGTCGCTGTGGCGCATGCCCCAGACGGCGGTGCCCCAGCGCGCGTTGAGGGCGTCGAGGTCGTCCCCGTAGGTGGCCCGCAGCCAGTCGCGGAAGGCGGCGGCCGACGTGTCGCACCAGCAGTGGGCGTTGCCGTTGCCGTACTCGTTGTTGACGTGCCACATCACCACGGCCGGGTGCTCGCCGTACCGCTCGGCCAGCCGGCGGGTGATCAGCGCGGCGCGCTCCCGGTAGGCCGGGGACGACGGGCAGTACGCCTGCCGGGCGCCGGGGGCGAGGGAGCGCCCGTCCGCGGTGACGGGCAGCGACTCCGGGTGGGCGTGGGAGAACCAGAGCGGGGGCGCGGCGGTCGGGGTGGCCAGGTCGACGGCGACGCCCGCCTCGTGGAGCAGGGCGACGACCTCGTCGAGACCGGTGAAGTCGAAGGCGTCCGGTCGGGGTTCGAGCCAGGACCAGGCGAAGATGCCGAGGGACACCAGGTTGACCCCGGCCTCGCGCATCAGCCGGACGTCGTCGCGCCAGGTCGCCGCGTCCCACTGCTCGGGGTTGTAGTCGGCGCCGTAGGCCGGGCGGGGGATGCGGCCCCAGCCCGGGGGTGGCTGGTCGGGTCGCGGCATGCGCGGGCTCCTGGATTCCTTGTACGGGGTGCCGGGTGCGGTGCGGGTGTTCAGGGAGTGTGCCGGTGGGTGCGGATCTCCTCCGGCCAGGCGAGCCGGATGCCCAACGTGTCGCTGAGCAGGCGCTGGTAGTCGGCCAGGCGCGCCGGATCGGAGCGGACCTTCCTGGGCGGCAGGTCGTGGGCCAGGCAGAAGCCGGCGAGCGCCCCGACGGCCTCGCCGATCCCCCACTCCACGGGGTGCAGGCGGTAGCAGCCGTTGGTGATGTGGGTGGTGCCGATGTTCTTGTTCGCCGGCAGCAGGTTGTCGACGCGGACCGGGATGAGCGCGCCCAGTGGGATCTGGAAGGGGTACGCCTCGATGTCGATGTAGGTGCGGCCCGCGGTGCTGGGGTGCAGGTCGATGCGGTAGCTGCCGAGCCCGACGCTGTCGGCGAAGACCTCGCTTCCCGCGCCCTCGGGCCGTGCCCGGACCCCCACGTGCTGCTCCAGGACCGTGAACTCGGCGTGGATGCGGCGGGACTCACGGATGTACGGCGCCTTGGCCAGCCCGTCGTCGGTGCCGGTCACGTCGGGGCGGAGCCGGAGGCCCGGGTAGCCGGTGCCGCCGTCCGGGCGGGGGGCCTCGGTCTGCATCCAGTACAGGAACGACAGGGACAGGTCGCGCGCGCCGTCGAGCGCGGCCCGCCGCGCGGCCTCGTCCACGCCGAGGAGCGGCGCCTGCCAGTAGTCGATCTGCGGCCAGTTGACCATGGTCAGGTCGGAGTCGAAGGCGCCCTCGGTGAACTGCTCGCGGGCCAGCACGCGGCGGAAGCGCCACAGGTCGAAGTGCTCGCCGGCCCCGGCCTCCATCAGCTTCCAGGTGCGCTGCCGCAGGGTGATGGGGTGCACGTCGGTCCAGGACAGCTGCGGCCCGGGCCAGAACGGCGCGGTGGCGGTCCTCCAGTGCTCGTATCCGGCGGGCCGGTCGACGACGTGCTCCTCGCCGGGGCGGTGTTCGAGCGCGAAGCACCAGGAGACGGCCTGCTGGTCGAGCGGGTCGGCGGTCGCGGGGGCGTGCGGCTCGCCGGTCTCCGGCTGGCCCTCGGCGCCGATGACGTGCTCCACGTCGGCGAGTTCCAGCAGGTCGCCCAACTCGGTGGCGTCCACCACGTAGCCGGCCGACACGGTGGTCGACTCGCCGGTGCGCGTGTTCCGCACGGTGACGGCCTCGATCGCGTCGCCGCGGGTGTGGGCGGCCACCGGCTCGTGGCCGGTCAGCACGGTGACGGCGCCCGAGGCCCGCCAGGGGGCGAGGAGTTCGTCGATGACGGCGGCCGCCACCCGCGGCTCGTGGCACATCCGGCTGACCACGCCGAGGCCGGGGTCGAGCCGCGGGTCGGCCGCGGCGGCCGGCGTGAGCGGGTAGGTACGCCGGTAGTGGTCGCGCACCAGGTGGCGCAGGCGCGCGTAGCCGGGCGGGGCGGCGGGCCCCTCGATCCACGGATGTTCGTCGGGGGGCACGGCCTGCGCGGTGAGCTGCCCGCCGAGCCAGTCGGTGGCCTCGGTGAGCACCACCGAGCGGCCCAGGCGGGCGGCGGTCAGCGCCGCCGCGACGCCGCCGAGCCCACCACCGGCGATCAGCACATCGGTCCTCATGTCGCCCATGTCTGGGGGTCGTTCCTTTCTGGGAGGGGGTCAGGCGGACGCTCCGGGGCCGCGCCCCGTAGGGTCGCGGGGAACTGCGCGATCAACCACGACGGCGCCGCGGCGAAACGCGGCCCGCTGCGGCACTTCCCACGAAGCGGCCCGGCCGAGCGCTAGCGACCCGGTGCCGCCACCGTCGTGCCGGCACTGATGGAACACGGCACGAGCAGGCTGTCGACGCGCCGCCCCGGCGCGTCCAGCATCGCGATGAGCCGGTCGACGGCGATCCGGCCGATCTCGATCCGCGGGATCTCCAGCGACTCCCACCGGCCGTCTGGCTGGTCCCACGCCCCTTCGAGCACGGCGACCGACAGGTCGTCGGGGACCCGCAGGCCACGCGCCGCCAGGCGCGCCCGCAGCGCGTTGGCGAGCCGCACGCTCTCCGTGACGACCGCCGTCTCGCACCCGGTGGCCAGCCGGTCGAGCCACTCCTCCGACAGCTCGGGCTCGCCGCGGAACCCCGGGGAGTCGTCGGTGATCCCGAACTCGCGCACCGCCCGGGCGTAGCCCCGCCGCCGGTCGGTGTACGGCTCCATCTCCTTGTCCTCGCGCAGGTAGCCGAACCTGCGGTGGCCGAGGGCGGCGAGCTTCCCGACGATGTCGGCCGTGACGGCCTCGTAGTCCGGGATGACGCACGGGATGTCGGCGCCCGGCACCTCGCGACGGCCGATGTGGATGAACGGGTAGCCGTCGAACCAGAGCCTGGACAGCTCGGCGCGGTCCGTCGACACCCCGAGCAGCACGCTGCCGTCGGCCAGGCCGAGCCGGTTGGTGCCGTCCCGGTAGACCATGCGGCGGCCGTCACCGCCGGCCCCGGTGGACGTGAACAGCACCAGGTCGAACCCGGTCTCCTCGGCGCGCTCCTCGATGCCCAGCAGGAAGTCGAAGTAGAAGTCCTCGCGGGCATGCGGGAACACGGCCTCGAAGGTGTGCACGCCGAGCAGGTTGGTGCGCTTCTTGCGCATCGCGCGGGCCGCCGGGTTGGCCACGTAACCGAGCTCCCTG
Source organism: Streptomyces hainanensis (assembly GCF_004348415.1). Lineage (GTDB taxonomy): Bacteria > Actinomycetota > Actinomycetes > Streptomycetales > Streptomycetaceae > Streptomyces > Streptomyces hainanensis. The sequence continues at coordinate 18,664 of NZ_SMKI01000047.1, read as the reverse complement.
ACCGCGTCGAAGATCCGCCGGCGGGTCTCCTCGGAGATCCGCGCGCTCTCGGCGTCGCCGCTGACCACTCGGGAGACCGCCGACTGGGAGACCCCGGCGAGGCGGGCCACGTCGGCCTGGTTGGGAGCGCGGTCACGTCGCCTGACGGTCACCTGGCGCTCTCCTGTCGCGCCACCCCGTCGGCGCCGCGGGTCGCGGCCACCGCCGACGCGAACGTCGTGCCCGCCAGTTCGCCCGCCCGCCCCTTCTGGTGCAGCCAGCAGTGGGTCCAGTGGCCGTCGCCGAGTTCGGTGCGCGGCGGCGACTGGGTGCGGCACTCGGCCATCGCGAACGGACACCGCGGATGGAAGCGGCAGCCGTCCGGTGGGTCGATCAGGCTGGGCGGCTCGCCCAACTGGTCGGCGTCGCCGAACAGTTCGTCACGCCCGGCCGCGCCGCGTTCCGGATCGGGCGAGGACTCCACCAGCAGCTTGGTGTACGGGTGCTGGGGCGCGCCGATCAACCTCTCGCGGGGGCCGGACTCGACCATGCGCCCCGCGTACATCACCGCGATATCGTCGCACAGGTAACGGGCGCTCGCGATGTCGTGGGTGATGTAGAGCAGGGCGAGACCCTCGTCGGCGCGCAGCCGGTGCAGCAGGTTCAGCATGTCGAGCCGGATCGACACGTCGAGCATGGAGATCGGTTCGTCGCCCAGCAGCACCTTGGGGCGCACGGCCAGGGCGCGGGCGATCACCACGCGCTGGCGCTGGCCGCCGGACAGCTCGTGCGGGAACTTCTCGGCGACCTCCGCCGCCGGGGACAGGCTCACCCGCTCCAGCAGCTCGACGACGCGGCGCCGCCGCCCGGCCCGGTCCAGGCCGGGCTCGTGCAGCCGCAGCGTACGGTCCAGGGTGTAGCGGACCCGGTGCAGCGGGTTCAGCGACCCGAACGGGTCCTGGAAGATGAGCTGCACCTCGGCGTGGTAGGCGCGGGCGGCCCGCCGGCCGCGCCGCAACGGCTCGCCGCGCAGCAGGATCTCGCCCTCGGTCGGCGGGTGGAACCGGGCGAGCAGCCTGGCCAACGTGGTCTTGCCGCTGCCGCTCTCGCCGACCAGGGCGAGGACGCCGCCAGGCCGCAGCGCCACACTCGCGTCCTCCACGGCCCGCACGACCCTGGCGCGGCCGGCCGCGCCGCGCACGGTGAAGTGTTTGGAGACGTTCCTCGCCTCCAGCACGTAGCTGTCGTCGCTCACCGCTGTTCGCCTCCGGTCGGGTCCTGTGGTGACGGATGGAGCAGGCACGCGACCTGGCGGTCCGGGTCCGCGGCCGCCCGCACCAGGGGCGGCAGGTGGGTGTCGCAGCCCGAGGTGCGCAGGGCGCAGCGCGGGTGGAAGGGGCAGCCCGGAGGCGGGTCGCGCAGGTCGGGCGGGCTGCCGGGAATCCCGGTGAGGGTGGTCAGCGGGGCCCGCAGCGGCGGGAACGAGGCCCGCAGACCTCGCGTGTAGGGGTGCTGGGGGTCGGCGTAGAGGGCGGCGGAGCTGCCCACCTCGACGATCCGTCCGGCGTACATGATGGCGATGCGGTCGGCGAGTTCGAGCAGCAGGGAGAGGTCGTGGGTCACGAAGACCACCGCGAAGTCGAGTTCGGCGCGCAGCCGCAGCACCTGGGCGAGGATCTGCCGCTGCATCACCACGTCGACGGCGGTGGTCGGTTCGTCCATGACGACGAGTTCGGGGCCGCAGGCCAGGGCGAGCGCGATGGCCGCCCGCTGGCGCATGCCGCCGGACAGCTGGTGCGGATAGTCGCGGACCCGGTCGGCCGAGATGCCGACCAGGGTGAGCAGTTCGGCCGCCCGGGCCCAGGCGAGCTTCCGGGTGAGCGTACGGTCGTGCGCCCGCAGCACGTCGGCGAACTGGGCGCCGAGCCGCATCACCGGGTTGAGCGCGTCCATCGCGGACTGCATCACGATGGACAGCGACGTCCACCGGTAGCGACGCAGCCGCTTGGCGTCCAGGGCGGCGAGGTCGACGGGCGGGGCGCCGTCGCGGCCGTGGAACAGGATCTGCCCCGCGGTGGTGACCGCGGGCGGGCGCTGGAGCCGGGTCAGCGCGGTGATCAGGGTGGACTTGCCGGAGCCCGACTCGCCGGCCACGCCCAGGATCTCGCCGCGGCGCAGCGTGAAGGAGACGTCCACACAGGCACGTACCGGGGACTGCCCGGTGGCGTACTCCACGGTCAGGCCGCGGACGTCCAGGACGGTTCCGGCGGCGGCCGGGGCGCCGGGTGGGCGCCGTTGTTCGGTGGGTGCGGTCATGACGCCTCGCCTCCGTTGAGCCTGGCGGTCCGCTGGAGCCTCCTGGCCCGCCGGACGGTCGTGGAACGGGCGGCCCGCAGCTTGGGGTTGGCCAGCTCGTCCATGCCGAAGTTCACCAGCGAGGCGGCGGTGCCGATCAGCGCGATGCACAGCCCGGGCGGCACGAACCACCACCACAGCCCGCGCAGCACGGCGCTCTGGTCCTGGGCCGACTGGATCATGGTGCCCCAACTGACCACCGAGGCGTCGGAGATGCCGAGGAACGCGAGCCCCGCCTCGGCCAGTACCGCGCCGATCATCGCGTGCAGGAACATCGACGCGATGAGGCCGGTCAGGTGCGGCAGCACCTCGAAGAAGATCAGCCGGTGGCTGCGCTCGCCGACCATCCGCATGGCCCGGACGAAGTCCCGGCTGCTCACGCTCAGCGCCTGGGCGCGCAGCGTGCGGGCCGCGCCCGACCAGCCGAACACCCCGATGACCAGGGCGATCACCCACAGACCCGTGCCGCGCAGGTAGCCGGCGACGATCAGGATGAGTGGCAGCACCGGCATCACCAGGAAGAGGTTGGTGACGAAGTTCAGCGCGGTGTCGATCCGGCCGCCGAAGTAGCCGGCGGGCACCCCGACCAGGACCGCGAGCGCGGTGCCGATGGTGGCGGCCAGCAGGCCGACCGACATAGAGGCACGGGTGCCCTCGATCACCTGGCCGAGCACGTCCTGCCCGAACTGGTTGGTGCCCAGCAGGTGGGCGCCGCTGGGTGGTTGGGCGATGGCGGAGATGTCGTTCGCCAGCGGGTCGATGCCGAGGACGTGCCGGACGAACCAGGGCCCGAAGAGCGCCAGCAGGGCGAAGAAGGCGAGCAGGGCCAGGCCGGTGATGACCTTCCAACTGCGGAGGAACTCAAGCCGCACGGCGTCTCACCCCTGGTCCCTGATGCGCGGGTCGAGCAGGACGTAGACGGTGTCCGCCAGCAGGTTGGCCAGCAGCACGGTGAGGGTGATCATGAAGAACACGCCCTGCATCACCGGGTAGTCGCGTTGTTGGAGCGCGGAGTACATGAGGTAGCCGATGCCTGGATAGCTGAAGACGATCTCGGTGAGCAGCGCGCCGCCGACGACGTGCCCGAGGGCGAGGGCGAAGCCGGTGAAGTTCGGCAGCAGCGCGTTGCGGGCGGCGTAGCGCAGCAGCACCCGCCGGGTGGAGAGTCCCTTGGCGTGCGCCAGCAGGACGTAGTCCTCGCGGACCGTGGTCACCGTCATGTTCCGCATGCCGAGCAGCCAGCCGCCGAACGCCGAGAAGACGATGGTCGCGGCGGGCAGCGCGCCGTACTGCAGCACGCTGAGCAGGAACGGCAGGTTGGGGCCGATGGCCAGGTCGGGGTCGTAGCCGCCGGACAGCGGGAACCAGCCGAGCAGGAAGCTGAAGACCCACAGGCCGAGCAGCGCCATCCAGAAGTAGGGGATGGCCGAGACGAAGGTGGTCAGCGGGGAGACGATGGTGTCGAACCGGGTGCCGGCCCGCCAGCCGGCGACCGCGCCGAGGCCGGTGCCGAGCACGAACGCGATCACCGTGGTGGTGCCGACCAGCAGCAGCGTCCAGGGCAGCCCCTGCCAGAGCAGGTCGCCGACCGGGGTGGGGAAGTAGGTGACCGAGGTGCCGAGGTCGAAGTTGGCGAGCTGCCGCAGGTAGTCGAGGTACTGCTGGCCGATGTTGGCGCTCGGGTCGCCGAACAGTCGCTGGATGGCCGCGAGTTGGTGCTGGTCCACCTGCTGGCCGCTGACCTGCTGCAACTGCGCCACGACCGCCGCCGAGGGGTCTCCCGGCATCAGGCGCGGCAGGAAGAAGTTCAGCGTGATCGCCGCCCACGCGGCGGCCAGGTAGAAGCCGGTCCGCCGGGCCAGGAAGGTCCAGCGGGACGCCGAGCGCGCGGCCGTCCGCGCCCGGCCCCCCTTGTCGACCGCGGGGCTCGGTTCGACGGCGGTCGTTGCCGCGCTCAACTCCGGGCCCGCTTCAGGTCGCGCGCGACGAGGGCGAAGTCGGGGCCGAGCGCGGTGGTCGGCACCGCCGTGAACTCCTCCGGCGTGGGCCAACCGCTCCAGCGCGAGGCGTTGATGGCCACGAACCAGTAGCTGCTGTAGATCGGCGAGTACGGCACCTGCTCGGCGACGACCCGCTGCATCCCCTGGGTGGCGGCCAGCAGCGTCTCGGCGTCGTCGGAGCGGGTGAGCTGGGCGACCAGCTCGTCGGTCTCCTCGTCGGTCCAGCGGCCGAAGTTGGTGGCGGCCTTCTCGCCGAGGGGTTGGGCGGCCTGGCTGGCGAGCGCGCGGTAGACCCCGGCGGGGCCGGCGCCGCCGGTGGTGCTGATGGTGAGGTCGAAGTCGCCGCGCTGCTGCTGTTCCCAGAGGTTCGCGCCGGGCGCGCCGACCGGCTCGACGGTCAGGCCGAGCGTGTCCTGCCAGCTTCTGATCATGATGTTGGCGTAGGCGTCCCAGCCGTAGTCCTGGTTGAACGACAGGGTGGGGACGTAGGTCTGACCGTCCTTGACGAGCTTGCCGTCGCTGACGGTGAAGCCGCTCGCGGCGAGTTCCTCCAGGGCGCCGGCCGCGTCGACCTGCTGCACCTGGCCCTGGTACTCCGGCAGGAGCACGTCGCGGTAGATCTCGTCGACGAGCCCGGTCGGCCCGGCCTCGGTGCCGGGGCGCTGGAGGGTGGCCACGATCTCGGTCCGCGGGATCGTCATGGCCAGCGCCCGCCGCAGGTTGACGTTGTCGAAGGGGGCCCTGGCGGTGTTGTAGAACATCGAGTACGCGCCGCCGGTGGCGTACTGCTGGTAGAGGTGGTTCCGCGGGTCCTCGGCGACGTACTCGTTCTCGGCGTCGGCCCAGGCGATGGGTGCCCAGTCGACGTCGCCGCGCAGCAGCTGGGCCTTCACGGCGTCCCCGTTGGTGGGGATGATCTTGAGCTGCTTCAGCTCGAACCGGCCGCCCCAGTAGTCGGTGCGCGCGGCGAGGGTGACCTGCTGCGCGGAGAACCGTTCGAGGGTGAAGGGTCCGGTGCCTATCGGGTCCGGGTTGGTCCAGGAGTTCAGGTCCTGGTCGGCCCAGAGGTGCGCCGGCACGATGAACGTGCCGGACCCGGCGAACTGGTTGAGCTCGCTGAAGGCGGGGGCGTCGAAGGCGACCTCCACCGTGCGGTCGTCGACCTTCTCGACCGCGGTGTAGGTGACGCCGCCGATGTTGAAGGAGGGGTCGCTCAGCGGCAGTCGGAGCGAGAACACGACGTCGTCCGCGGTCATCGGGGTGCCGTCGGAGAAGGTGACGTCGTCGCGGAGGGTGATCGTCAGGGTGGTGCCGGCCTCGTCGAAGGTCAGGGCCTCCGCCAGCCACGGTGTGACCGCGGCGCCGTCGCTGTAGTCGATCCTGGCCAGGTTCTCGTAGACCAGGCCGGCGTCGGGCGCCTTCTGCGTCGAGGGGCCGTACAGGTTGTAGTTGCGGATGAAGGTCGTCCCACCGTCGGTCTTCCCCAACACCAGCGTGTCGGCGCCGCTCGATCCCGCCGGCCGGGTACCGGCACCGCACGCGCTCGCCGCGAACGCGACGGCGATGCCGGCCGCACCACGCAGCACGGTTCTCCTGTCTGGCATGGCTGTGCTCTCCTTGCTCCTCGCGCACGAGGCAAAGCGGTGGCAGGGGTGCTCATACGTATGAGCAAGAGGCTCGCCTCCTGCCGTATTGCACTGCTTCTACGTATGAGCATGGAAGGTACGCACGCCCGGAGTTGGGGTCAACGGAGTGCGCGGGAGTTTTTTTCGGGAACTTGTCCGATTGGCACCCGGCGCGTGCCCGAACAGGGGTGCGGCAGCGGGCGGGAACCCGGGGGTGAACCGGGCCGACTACCGATGCGGAGGGATCGTCCCTCCCCGCACGCGTGTTCCGCCCACGTCGCGCCCCGCCCCGTCCACGGCACAGGTGGGGGGTCGTCACCGGGGGCTGGAACACCACGAAACCGCGCACAGAACGGTGGGTTCCGATGACAGACGCCGCGAGATCGCCCGCGCCCTCCCCCGCCCGGCCGAGAGGCGCGCGGCGCTTCGACTGGCGCGGGTTGGGGGCGGACGCTCGTGCCGCGGTGCCCGACGCCAGCCTGGCGCTGGTGATCACCGGCCTCGTCTTCTGGTGGTTGTGGGCCCGGATCGAGAACGGTTCCTCGCCCAGCATCCAGATGATGCCGCCCTTCGAGGACGCGTCCGAGTACTGGTGGTACTGGCTGTGCCAGGCGTTCGGCTGGTCGGCGCTGTTGTGGGCGTACGTCACGGTCGTCTTCGGGCTGCTCAGGTCGGGATCGCGCCCGCCCTGGCGCTGGATGGCGGCGGCCCGGGTGGAGAAGTGGCACCGCACGACGAGCCTGACCACGATCGGGCTGATGTTCCTGCACATGGCGACGTTCTTCGGCGCCGAGCTCCAGACGAACTTCGAGAACCAGCCGATGGGCGAGCTGGTGCGGGTGACCCTGGTCAAGGTGTTCGTCCCCGGCGGGTACGCCACCGGCACGGGCCGGATCGCCATCCTCCTCGGCCTGCTCGCCTTCTATCTGGCGATCGTCCTCGGGCTCGCCTTCTACGTGCGCCAGACCACCGGCTCCCGCCTGTGGCGGGCCCTGCACCGCTTCATCATCGTCGTGTACGTGCTCAGCGCCTGGCACACCCTGCTCTACGGCACCAACGTCTGGTTCGAGGGCTCCTTCCGCACCCTGGTGTGGGCGCTCCAGATGCCGCTCGCCGGGCTGCTGTTGCTCCGGCTGCTGGCACCGGCCCGACCCAGCGAGCGGCTGCGGCTGCGCGGGCCGCGCCGGGAGTCGCGCCCCCTGCCACTGACCGCGCGGCTGGCCGGACGGCTCGCCGTCCTGGCCACCGTCGGCGGCCTGGCGGTCGTCATCGTCTCGGGGGCCGACGGCGGCCGTTCGGACCACGGCCATTCGGCCGGGCCCTGGCCGGAGCAGTGGGTCATCTGGACCGGGCTCCTGGTGCTGACCCTCGTCCTGGTGGGCGTCGTCCACCGGCTGCGCCCGACGCGCCAGCCGCGCGCCCACGGCCGGGAGGAGGGGGAGGACACCCGCCAGGGCGACGACCTGGACGCCGACCGGCCCCGGCCCACCGGCTGACGGCGGCGACCGCCGTGTTCACTGCCCGTGCCTCCCGGGTGCGCTGGCGCGGCGGCCGTCCCGGAGCGGGCCGAACCCGACGGCTGGCCAGGACTGCGTTCGGTCCGCTCTCTTGACGCGTACAGCCGGCATCCCTACGGTCGCTGCATCGAATCAGCACCCAACCCATCGTGCCTGCTGATGAGTTGCTGATACGAAACAGCAAGAGGTGAACGTCCCTGCTTCCTCCGGGACAAGGACTCAGGGGCTCAGGGACTCAGTCGCGTTTCCGTAGCGAGGTCGGGAGTTGGCGAATGAAGGTACGAGTGCTCACCACCGTGGGCGCGTTGGTCATCGGCGCCCTTCTGGGGGCCGCCCCCGCGACCGCCGGGCCGGTCTCCGCCGGCGACGCGGCTCCGGGGGACCCCCGCGCCGCACAGCCGGTGCTGCTGAACCAGAGCGGCTTCGGCATCGGCGAGCCCAAGCGCTTCACCGCCCCGCTGGCCGAGGACGGCGCGGCCTTCACCGTCACCGACGGGTCCGGCGCGGTCAGGTTCCGGGGCACGGTCACCTCCGGTGTGGGCGACTTCACCGCGTTCGACCCGCCCGACACCGGGGACTTCGTGGTCACCGTCGACGGTGCGGCCGGGATCGGCACCTCCGTGCCATTCGGCATCGGCGCCTACTGGATCGACCGCGTGTCCTACCGGCGCGCCATCGAGTTCATGTCGGGCAGCCGCTGCTACCTGGGCGACTACACCCGCATGGCGGAGGGGCCGGGGCTGGCCAGCGACGAGTACGGCCACCGCCTGTGCATGAAGGCGGTGACCTGGCGCGACGGGGCGCAGTACTCGCACGAGATCGACACCCTCGTCGACATGTATCTGGCCAACCCGAGCGCGTTCGAGCAGATCACCGTGGACGACGCGGTCTACGAGGGGCTTCCGGTGACGCTGCCGGAGGACACCCCGGAGATCGTACGGCTCATCCACTGGGGAGTCGAGCTGCTGCTGGACGCCGACGTCAACGACCCGCAGCTCAAGGAGCAGTTGGCGTCGTTCGTCTACGCCTATCCGTATCTCTCCGCGTACATACCGGTCGAGGTGTACGAGCGTGCCCGCGACCACCTCTTCGCGACCTGGGGCGACGCCGCGGGCGATCGCTACTACTGGCAGGCGTTCACGCCCCACACCGGGGACCTGTTCCAGACGTACACCCAGGTGGGCACCGGCAAGGGCGAGCTCGCGCCCGGCCACTCCGTGTGGCCGAACGTGATGATGTACGAGGTCGCGCTGCGCGAGGGCCGCGACGACGCCGAGCGGTACCTGAGCGCCGCTCGGGACCAGGCCGCGTGGCTGGTCGGCAACCTCGACCTGGACGATCCTCTGGTCACCAAGGGGCAGCGGCAGAGCGAGTACGTGCTGATCACCGGGCTGACCCGGTTCGCCGAGGCGCACCCGGAGCAGGCTCCGGACGGGATCGAGGACTTCGTCCGCGACTGGGCCCGGATCGTCACCCACCGCTCGGACAACCTCTGGGACTTCCGCCGCTACTCCGACAACCGATGGACCATCCCGGCCTTCACCGGCGGCGGCGCCGAGGACCCCAACGAGACCGGCAACGTGGCCGGCTTCGCCGCGCCGGCGCTCGCCGCGGCCCGGCTGCTCGGCGACGACCCGCTGGCCGACCGTCTGCGCGAGATCGCCACGGCACACGTCGACAACATCTTCGGCCGCAATCCCACGGGGCGGCACGCCTCGTACGACGCGCCGAGCGAGCAGTTCGGGTTCGAGGGCGTGGAGCGCGGCTGGTTCTCCGAGTACCGCGGCGGCGCCGGCCTGCTCGAGGACCTGCCAGGCGTGCTCGACGGCAGCCCGAAGAACGGCCACTACCCCTTCAACCCGGACGTGGAGAACATCGGCCACACCGAGGGTTGGGTCGCGTTCAACACCGCGTGGAACCAGTCCCTCGCCTGGCGCGCCGCCGACCAGACGAGTCTGGAGGTGCGCGCCCGCGGCGGCGCCCCGGCGCGGGCGGTGCCGCGTGACGCGAGGGTGACGGTCCAGCTGGCCGCGCCGCTGAACCTGGCCGCCGGCGAGCTCGACCAGGGCACCGTGGAAGTGCGGGTGAACGACCGCGCCGCCGCGCCCCTCACCGTCACCCAGGCCGGCCAGAACGCGACGACTTTCCGAGGCACCCTGGATCTGGCCATGTTGGACGTACGCCACGGCGACCGGATCACGGTGTCGTACGGCCACGGATCGTTCGAGGTGGACTACTCCTTCACCGCCGTCGGGGCGCGGCCCGACGGCCGGGGCGAGGAGCACGCGGGCAGGTGAACGGGCCAGCGGCCGGGCCCCGGGGGCGGGACCCGGCCGCCGCGACCGTGGTGAGCGCCTTCCGGCCCTTCGGTGTCCCGAAGACGCCGTCGTCGTCATATCCCGTCAGGGCGCTGGGTATCACGCGCAGTACGTCTTCTCTCCACACGTGGGGGCCGGGGTATGGCGCGTCCTTCTGACTGGAGTCCGGTCGACATGGACTCGGATCCGACACCGGGCGATCCGGCGGAGGTCCGTGAACTCTCCGAGGAGTTACAGACGTTCGCCGACGACGTGGGCGAGGCGCTGGGCCGGGTGCGGGGGATGGCGGACGACCGGGCGGTGATGGACTGGGCCGGGTTGTCGGCAGACGCCTTCCGCTCCGAGTTCGACGGGGTGCCGGGCAACCTGGAGATGCTCCAGACGTCCTACGCGCTGGCCGCCCAGGCACTGGGGACGTACTGGCCGAAGCTGGAGACGGCGCAGGGCATGGCGGACCGGGCGTTGGACCGGGCGATCGCGGCGCAGGCCGATCTGTCCTCGGCGCAGGGCGCGTTGTCGGACGCGCAGGACTGGGTGTCGCGGGCCGGTGACGAGGCGGACCGGTTGGAGCGCGAGGGCGAGCGGGAGGATGTGGAGCCGCCGTCGGAGGCGGAGGTGCGGGCGGCGACGCGTGACGCGTCGGCCGCCGGTCAGGCGGCGTCCTCGGCGCAGGGGCAGGTGGACTCGGCCGAGGAGGCGCTGTCCGCCGCCCGTGAACTGGCCCGTCAGGCGCGGGAGATGCGTGAGGAGGCCGCCAGGATCTGTGCCTCCGACATCGACGAGGCGTCCGACGCCGGTATCCAGAACCGCAGTTGGTGGGAAAATCTGGTCCGCTGGCTCTCCGACGCCTGGGACACGCTCGTCGCCATCTGCAAGATCGTGGTCGCCGTCCTCGGCGTCATCGCCATGATCATCGGCGGCCCCCTCGCCCTGATCGTCCTCGCGGCGGCGGTCGTCGTCCTCGCCGACACCCTCGTCAAATACGCCAACGGCGAAGGGACGCTCCTCGACGTCGCCTTCGCCGCCCTCGACTGCATCCCCGGCATGCGCGGCCTGACGACGCTGGGTGGTCTGGCACGCGGGGTGCGGTCGTTGGCGACGACGGGACTGCGGGGCCTGTGGCAGGGCGTGCGGGGGCTCGGGCAGAGCATCCGGCGGATGGGGCGGATCGGCGACGGCCTGGTCTGCCGGACGGACCCGATCGACATGGCCACCGGCGAGATGGTCATGGACGCCACCGATGTCGAACTCCCCGGCGTGCTGCCGCTGGTCGTCCGGCGGCACCACCGCAGCAGTCTGCGGGAGGGCACCTGGTTCGGCCCCTCCTGGGCCTCGACGCTCGACCAGCGGCTGGTCCTGGACGAGACCGGCCTGCGGTTCGTCACCGCCGACGGCATGATCCTCGACTACCCACGCCCCGTCGCCGACGAGCCCGTCCTCCCCGTGGAGGGCCCACGCTGGGGCCTGTCCTGGGACGGCACCGCCGGCACGCCCCTCACCGTCCATCAGCGCGAGAGCGGCCTCACCCTGCACTTCGCTCCCGTCCCGGGACGCAGGGGCGGTGAGCTGCCCCTCACCGCGATCACCGACGACAACGGCAACCGCGTCGACCTGCGCTACGACGCCACCGGCGCCCCCACCGGCCTGATCCACCAGGGCGGTTACCACCTCGGCGTCACCACCGCGGGCGGGCGGGTCACCGCGCTGCGGCTGTTGAACGCCCCGGATGGGCCGATCGTCGTCGTCCGCTACGGCTACGACGAGCACGGCAACCTCGCGGAGGTCTTCAACTCCTCGGCGCTGCCGTTGACGTTGAGCTACGACGAGGAGCGGCGGATCACCGGCTGGGAGGACCGCAACGGCACCTGGTACCGGTACACCTACGACGACCAGGGTCGCTGCGTCGCCACCGACGGCACCGACGGCTACCTCGCCAGCCGGATCGCCTACGACACCGACACCCACCGCACCCTGTTCACCGACGCCCTGGGCAACACCACCGTCTACCAGTTCAACGACAGCTACCAACTCGTCACCGAAACCGACCCCCTCGGCCACCACACCCACCGCACCCACGACCGCTACGACCGCCTGCGCAGCGTCACCGACCCCCTCGGCCGCACCACCACCTACACCTACGACGACGACGGCGCGCGGCTCCTCGTCACCCGGCCGGACGGCAGCCGGCTGCATGTCGAGTACGACGAGGCGGAGCGCCCGATCGCGGTGACGGAGGCCGACGGGGCGCGCTGGCGGCAGGTCTTCGACGCGGCCGGCAACCGCGTCGCGTCCATCGACCCCGACGGTGCCAGGACGGGCTACGGCTACGACGAACGCGGCGCCCTCACGGAGATCGTGGACGCACTCGGCCAGGTGACGCGCATCCGGGTCAACGGGGCCGGGCTGGCGGTCGCCGTCGTCGATCCGCTCGGCGCGGTCACCGAGTGCGCCCGTGACGCGTGGGGCCGGATCGTGACCGTGACCGACCCGTTGGGAGCCGTCACCCGGCACGCCTACTCCCCCGAGGGCTGGCCGTTGCGCCGGGTCGACCCCCTGGGGCGCGCGCGGAGCTGGAGTTGGGACGGCGAGGGGAACTGCCTGACCCACACGGACGAGAACGGGGGCACCACGCACCTGGAGTACGGCCCGTTCGACGTGGTCAGCGCCCAGACCGACCCCGCGGGCGTGCGGCACGAGTTCCGCAGGGACGCCGAACTCCGGCTCACCGAGGTGACCGACCCGTGGGGCCACGCCTGGACCTACCACTACGATCCCGCCGGCCGGCTGGTCTCCGAACGCGACTTCGACGGCCGGGTCGTCGCATACGCCGTCGACGCGGCGGGAGCGCTCGTCTCCCGCACCAACGCCGTGGGGCAGGCGGTCCACTACACCCGCGACGCGCTCGGCACGGTCACGGAGAAGCACGTCGACGGGCAGGTCACGGTCTACGTCAACGACGCGGCCGGCCGACTCGTCGGCGGGGTGGGACCCGACGGGTCCACGACGACACTGACCCGCGACGCCGCCGGCCGGATCACCGCGGAGAACGTCGACGGCCGCGTCCTGACCAACGGGTACGACGCCCTCGGCCGCCTGACGGAGCGCGCCACCCCCGCCGGGCACACCAGCACCTGGACCTACGACGCGCTCGGCCGGCCCCTGGTCCTCGCGACCCCCGGTGGCGTCCTCGGCTTCGAGCACGACGCCGCGGGACGCGAGACACGCCGGCGCCTCGGGGACTCCCCCGCCCTCTCCCGCGTCTGGGACCCCGCCGGCGCACTGGTCGGACAGGTCCTGACCCGGGGCGGCGGCACCGTGCGCGAACAGACGGTGCTCGAACAGAGCTACCGCTACCGGGCCGACGGCTACCTCGCGGCCCTCGGCGACCGCGCCGCGGGGAGCACCGAGTTCACGCTCGACCCGGTCGGTCGGATCACCGGCGTCACCGCCCCGGGGCACGCCGAGAGCTACGCCTACGACCCCCTCGGGAACCAGCTCGACGCCCGGTGGCCGACGACCGGACAGCAGCCGGAGGGCACGACCGGCCGGCGGGCGTACGCGGGGCACCGCGTCGCCCGCGCCGGTGGGACGCGGTACACGTACGACGAGGCGGGACGCGTCGTCGTCAGGCAGCGGTCCCGTTCCTCGGGCAAGCCGGAGACCTGGCGCTACACCTGGGACGCCGAGGACCGGCTGACCGGCGTCACCACGCCGGACGGCGCGCGCTGGCGCTACCTGTACGACGCGTTCGGCCGCCGCAGCGCCAAGCGGCGGCTCGGCGCGGACGACGGCGTCGCCGAGGAGACCCGCTTCACCTGGTCGGGCACCACCCTGGTCGAGCAGACCTCGACCCCCGGCGCCGGGGACCGTCCCGGGACCACGACGCTCACCTGGGACTACCTGGAGCACGAGCCGCTGACGCAGACCGAGAGGGCCGACCAGGGGGCGTACGACCGCCGCTTCCACGCCATCGTCACCGACCTGGTGGGCACCCCGATCCTGCTGGTCGACCGGAACGGCGACGCCGTCCGGAGCGGCGCGACCTCGGTCTGGGGGGCGCCGGTGGCCACCGCCGACGGACCGGGACCCGCGGTCACCGGCACCCCGCTCGGCTTCCCCGGCCAGTACCGCGACCAGGAGACGGGCTGGCACTACAGCCTGTTCCGTCACTACGACCCGGAGATCGCGCGCTACACCGCCCCCGACCCACTCGGCCTCACCCCGGCGCCCAATCCCTACGGCTACGTGCGGAATCCCACGGCCTGGATGGACGCGCTCGGCCTCGGCCCCTGCCGACTGTTCCACTACACCAATCTGGCGGGTCTCAACGGAATTCTGCGAAGCCGCACCATATTCCCCTCCCTCAAGGCGCTGAATCCGAAGGACGCCCGCTACGGCGACGGCCAGTACCTGACGGACATCGCGCCGCAGACGAGAACGCTCGGGCAGCTCTCCTACGCGTTTCTCCGCATGCCCTGGGCCGGCCGCAGATTCACCCACTACCTGGAGATCGACGTGCGCGGCCTCAATGTGGTGCAGGCCCCCGGCCGACCCGACGTGTTCGTGATCCCCAACCAAGGTAACCTCGACGTCGGCGAGCGGATCATCAACCACGGCAGGAGCACCGCCGACACATGAGGTACTGGAAGGTTCGCTGGCACCACGAATTCGCCGAGGAGCCGATCGCCATCTACAGCGAGATCGGCCCCGACGACTACGAGACGCGTCGGGTCGAGGAGTTCGGCGACGGGCGCCTCGGGTGGGCCGACCAGGACCGGGAGCACGGCGGCACCTCGCTCGCGTACACCGAGTTCGGTGACATCGAGGAGGTACGGGAACAACCCGAGTTCTCCGCCCTCGTCATCACGGAGCGGGAATTCGACGCGGTGTGGCGGAGAGCCGTCGAATCGTCCTGACGGAACGGGTGGCTTGGGAATGGAACATCGCACCGGCGACCTCTTCACCGCCGACGACGTGGACGCGCTGGCCCACGGCTGTAACTGCGCGGGAGCGATGGGCCGCGGCATCGCCGTCGAATTCAGGCGTCGCTGGCCGGACATGTACCGCGAGTACCGGGCGAGGTGTCTGGACGGCCGGCTCACCGAGGGCGGCCTGTTTCCCTGGCGGGCCCCCGACGGGCTGATGGTCTACAACCTCGGCACCCAGGCGCACTGGCGCACCCCGGCCACCCTGGCCGCCGTCACCTCGGCCGTCGGCACGATGCTCGAACACGCCCACCAGCACGGCGTCCGGCGGATCGCGCTCCCGAAGATCGCCGCGGGACACGGCGGTTTGGCCTGGCCCGACGTGGAGAGCGCGATCGACGGGATCACGCGGCCCGACGGCGTCCGGTTGATCGTCTACACGCTCGGCGAATCCTGAGTCCGTGCCGGCGGTGGGAGATCCCGCCGCGGGCCACGCCGTTTGCTCGTTCGGCGCGAACTCCGGCGCCCACGACCCCGGTCGGGGGGAAACGGGGCGGCCCGCCTCGACAAGCGACCAGCGTTTGCGTCGACATGCGTCGCCAACCACCATGACGCATCACTTTCGACCTGATCAGAAATGTTCGTCTAGGATGCTTAACCAATGCTCACCGGAGGTCTGATGCCCGACATGCTCGTCGCACAACGCCACGAGCTGCTGCTCAGGGAGCTCAAGGCGCACGGCGCCCTGAAGATCGTCGAACTCGCCGCCCGCCTGCGGGTGTCGAGCGCCACGATCCGCCGCGACCTCGCGGAGCTGGCGGAGGCGGGGAGGGTCGCCCGGGTCCGGGGCGGCGCCATGCTGGTGACGCGCCGGGGCGGCCCCGACCAGGCGCACGTCCGGCAGTGGGCGGACGCGAGCCTGCCGGCTCCCGCGACGGGGGCCCGGGACGAGGACGGCCCGGTGCTGGGACTGCTCGTCCCCTCGATGAACTACTACTACCCCCAACTGGTCACCGGGGTGCGGAGCGTCGCCGCCCGGCGGGGTGCCCGTGTCGTCATCGGCCTCACCGACTACGCGGAGCCGAGCGACCTGGACCAGATCGACGATCTGGTCGCCTCCGGGGTCGCCGGCCTGCTGATCACCACGGCCGAGGGACACCACACGCCCACCGGGACGCTCGACAGGCTCCGCGCCACCGGGCTGCCGTTCGTCCTCGCCGAGCGGCAGCCGCGGGACCCCTTCGAGCCGTGCGAGTTCGTCGTCTCCGATCACCGGCAGGGCGCCTACGCGGCGGTCCGGCACTTCGTCGCGCTCGGACACGACCGCGTGGCCCTCTACGTCAACGGCAGCCCCACGGCCCCGCTGATCCAGGAGGGCCACGCGGCGGCCGTGCGGTCCCTGGGCCTCGACCCGTCGGCACCTGTCGTGGACGGCGGCCGCCCGCGCCTCGGCTCCGCGGAGGCCATCCAGCACTACGACGGGTTCATCGAGAGGTGCCTGGCCGGGGGGGTCCGGGCGGCGCTGGTGCACTCGGACCACGACGCGATCGAGCTGACCCGGCGTCTCCGGGTGCACGGGCTGCGCACACCCGACGACCTGGCGCTGATCGCGTACGACGACGAGATCGCCTCGCTCGCCGAGGTACCGCTGACGGCGGTGGCCCCGCCGAAGCACGAACTCGGCGAGCAGGCCACCCGGTTGCTGCTCGACCGACTCGACGCGCCAGAACCGCCCGCCGTACGGCAGCTGGTGTTGCAGCCCCGGCTCGTCGTCCGTGCCTCGTGCGGAGCGGCGGCCCACCGCCACGCGTAGCGGGTGTCGGCCCACCGAGGGGTGCATGGACAACGCCCTCCTCGCTGCCAGCCCCACGGACGCCGGATCGCGCGCCGTGGCTCCCCGACGGTGAGCGGCCGACCACCCGCTCGATGACGCGGACGCAGACGCACCCTCCTGCGAAACGTTCAGCATGTCAATATTCGCGACACGCCACGGCATGAACCTCCCACTCACGCCAGGCCATTGCACCTTCACGCACCAGCGCACGCACCGCGCCGTGCCGGAACCGGCCGGTCAGTGCCCGTGGATCCCCCGCCCGGACGCCGTCGCAGCAGCCTCGCGACGCACGGCACTCATAGATCAATCTGCAAGATTGCGATCGAACTTATTGACTCATGACTGAAGTTGCGTCAAAGTGCGGGACGCGCCGCTTCCAAGGAACCGCGATCCGGATTCCGTCCCCTGGGGCGCTGCCACCCGACCGTGGCGTTTCCCGCAACCACCACCTCCTGCGCCCTCGCATCGTGCTCGTCCAAGGAGCTGAACAACGTGGTTCACATCAGTCGACGCAACGTCCTGGCCTCGGCGGCCGCCGCCGGCGCCACCGCCCTGCTCACCGCACGCACCGCGGCGGCCGCCGCACCCGGCACCGAACAGACCTCACGCCCCCTGGAGTTGACCGGCCACGATCCGGTGGCCGTGCGGTGGTTGGAGGGTGGCACGCCTGCCGAGCTGGCGGCGGGATCGACCTTCGGGGTGCCCTGGCCGCGTGGCGCGTTCGCCCCCGACCAGGAGTTCTCGCTGGTGTCGGACTCGGGAACGGCCGTCCCCGTGCAGTCCTGGCCCACCGGGTGGTGGCCGGACGGGTCCGTGAAGTGGACGGCGCACGCCGTCAGCGGCGCCGACCCCCGCGCCGAGAACTACCGGCTGGGCCCCGGCGAGGCCGCCGGGCCCGAGACGTCCCTGTCCGTCAGCAGCAGTGGTCGCCGCGTCACCGTGGACACCGGCGTGATCACCGTCGCCTTCCGGCGCAACGGCGAGGACCTGGTGGAGTGGATCCGGCGCGGCGAGACGGTCATCGCCGAGAAGGGCCGGTTGATCGCCTCACGGCAGGACAGACCCAGTACCGACGGTGCCGAGACCATCCGGAGCCAGTCCTTCGCCAGCGCGATCGACGAGGTCACCGTCGAACAGGACGGGCCGGTACGGGCGGTGGTGAAGGTGGAGGGAAAACACCGCAAGGACCGGCGATCCTGGCTGCCGTTCACCGTGCGGTTCTACCTCTACGCCGGGTCGGACGCGATCCGGGTGGTGCACACGTTCGTCTACGACGGGGACGCCGAGCGGGACTTCGTCAACGGCCTCGGGGTCCGCTTCGACGTCCCGATGCGCGACGAGCCGCACAACCGGCACATCCGCTTCGCCGGCCAGGACGAGGGCGTCCTGGCGGAGGCGGTGCGCGGCATCACCGGCCTGCGCCGCGACCCCGGCGAGGCGGTGCGGCAGGCCCAGGTGGCCGGGCAGGCCACCCCGGACCCCGCCACCTGGGACCAGCGCGTCACCACCCGCCTCCAGTACATCCCGCCCTTCGGCGACTACCGCCTGAGCCAGCTCACCGCCAACGGCTTCGAGATCCACAAGCGGACCAAGGCCGGACACTCCTGGCTCCGGGTCGACGGCGGACAACGCGCCAGGGGCCTGGCCTACGTCGGGTCACCCACCGGCGGCCTGGCCTTCGGGATGCGGAACTTCTGGCAACTGCACCCCACCGAACTGGAGATCACCGGCGCCGCCACCGACACCGCGCAGGCCACGGTGTGGATGTGGTCCCCGCGAGCCGACGCGATGGACCTGCGCTTCTACCACGACGGCCTCGGCCAGGACACCTACCCCGAACAGCTGGAGGGCCTGGAGATCACCTACGAGGACTACGAGCCCGAGTTCGGCACCCCCTACGGCGTCGCCCGCACCACGGAGTTGATGTTCTGGGCCCTGGAGGCCACCCCCACGGCCGAACGGTTCTCCGCCCTCGCGGACGCCAACGCCGACGTCGTGTACTGGTACCACGGCATCGACGTCACCGGCGACCGCGAACACAAGCTGTTCGCCTCGGAGTTCGGCGACGACTACCGCGCCATCCCGGCCTACGAGCAGATCTACGCGCTGGT
>NZ_SMKI01000479.1 GCF_004348415.1 Streptomyces hainanensis | reverse complement strand
GGGCTACCAGTTGGTGACCTGGACCGGGGAGGGCGGCGCGGTCGCGCACCCCTGGTGCGTGTTCGACACCGAGATCACGGCGCGCTGGCTGCCCGGGAGCCGCCGGGTGCTGGTCCGTCAGGAGCGGCACGGCCGCGGCCTGCTGACCGTCGTCGAGCTGGCGTCGCGGGGCCGGGTACGGCTGCCGGTGCCGGAAGGCACCGTGCTGGACGCGGCGGCCGACGGGCACGGCACCGTGCGCTGTCTGTGGACGGACACCCGCACCCCCGCCCGGATCCTGACGCTCGGCCCGTCGGCCCGCCGGCTGCCGCCCGGCCCGCCGGAGCCGCCGCCGATGGACGCCGAGGTGCGGGACCTGTGGACGGAGGGGCCCGACGGCCCGGTGCACACACTGCTCACCTCGCCCGCCGGCCGGCCCGGCCCCCGGCCCGTGGTGTTCCTGGTGCACGGCGGCCCGGCCGCGCACGACCAGGACGCCTACGACCCGACGGTGCACTCGCTGGTCGCCTCGGGCCTCGTGGTGGCCCGCGTCAACTACCGCGGCTCCACGGGCTACGGGCCCCGCTGGCGCGCGGCGTGGCGGGACGGCGTGGGGCTCACCCAGATCGCGGACCTGGCCGCGGTCCGGGCCGACCTGGTGCGCCGCGGCGTGGCCGACCCGGACGCCGTCTCGTTGTGGGGCACGTCCTGGGGCGGCTACCTGGTGCTGCTCGCGCTGGGCCGGCAGCCCGCGCTGTGGCGGGCCGGGGTGGCCGTCAAGCCGCTGGCGGACTACGCCGCGGCGTGGGCGCTCGGCACCCCGGCGCTGCGGGCGCTGGACACCGCCCTGTTCGGCGGCACGCCCGACGAGGTGCCGGAGCGGTACGCCCGCTCCTCCCCCGCGACCTATGTGCGCGCCGTGCGCGCCCCCGTGTTGGTGGTCGCCGCCACCCACGACGCCAAGTGCCCGCCGGAACAGGTCCGGGGCTATCTGGCGGCGCTGCGGGCGGCGGGCGGTTCCGTGTGCCGCGAGGTGTGGCTGGACTCCGGCCACGACGGGCACGACGGCGCCGACCACGTGCGGGTGCTGCGGCACGGTCTCCACTTCCTGGCCCGCGAGTTGCGCGCGGCGCGGACCGGGACGCCCCATCCCCGAGCCCCCGAGAGGAGGTGACTCCCATGGAGAAGGACGTCATCCAGAACGACCCGCTGGAGCACGAGGCCGAAGGCCGCGCACCGTCCGTCACCGTGACCATCACGGTTCCGCTCATGATGCCCGAGGACGAGGACCTCGTCTGACCAACCGCGGCCGGCCCGGCCACGGGCCGGCCGCCCCTGACGGATTCCAGGAGGGAGCAGCCGTGCGGGTGCTTCTGATCAACATGCCGTGGTCCCCCATCGACCTGCCGTCCCTCGCCCTCGGCATCCTCACGCGCAGCGTGAACGAGAAGGTGCCGGGCGCGGAGGCGACGGTGGTGCACGGCAACCTCGACTTCTTCGACTGGCTCACCGCGCGGCCCGGGTTCGCCGACTTCACGGCGGAGGACTACGCCTACTACGCCCTGTCGTCCTACTTCCTGGGGTGCGGGGACTGGGTGTTCTCGGCGGCGCTCTACGAGGATCCGGAGTGGCGGGTCGCGGAGTTCGCGGAGGCGATGCGTCGGCCGCTGAGCCGGGAGCGGTTGGACCGCACGATCGCGCTGCACCGCCTGGCCGGCGAGTTCGTGCGGGAGTTGGCCGAGCGGGTGGTGGCCGAGCGGCCCGACGTCGTCGGCTTCACCTCGACGTTCCAGCAGAACACCGCGGCGCTGGCCGCCGCCCGGATGATCAAGCGGCTGGCCCCCGACACGGTGACCGTGCTGGGCGGCGCCAACTGCGACAGCGCGCAGGGCGAGGCGGTGCACCGCAACTTCCCGTTCGTCGACCACGTGATCCGCGGCGAGGGCGAGGTGGCGTTCCCCGCCCTGCTGAACGCGCTCCGGTCGGGCGGCGACCTGTCCCGCATCCCCGGTCTCTGCTGGCGCGACGAGGGCCGGTCCCACGCGAACCCGATGGCCACCGCGCCGCTGCCGCCCGCCGCGATCGTCTCGCCCGACTACCGGGGCTACCTCGACCGGCTGTCCGCCTCCCGGGCCCGGCACATGATCGAGCCCAAGCTGGTGATCGAGGGGGCGCGCGGCTGCTGGTGGGGCGAGAAGCACCACTGCACGTTCTGCGGCCTGAACGGCTCGTTCATGCAGTTCAGGAGCAAGTCGCCGGACGCCTTCTTCGAGGAGATCGTGGGCATGGCCCGCGAGTACCGGGTCCTGGACATGTACGTGGTCGACAACATCCTCGACATGGGCTACGTCACGACGCTGCTCCCCCGGCTCGTCGCGACCGGCTACGACCTGCGGATGCACGTGGAGATCAAGGCCAACATGCGCCGGGAGCAGCTGCGGACCCTGGCGGACGCCGGCCTGGTGTTCGTCCAGCCGGGGATCGAGAGCCTCAACAGCCGGGTGCTGGGGCTGATGGACAAGGGGGTCAGCGGCTGCCAGAACGTGCGGATGCTGCGTGACGGGGCGAGCACGGGGCTCTCGGTGTCCTGGAACTACCTGTACGGCTTTCCGGAGGAGACCGACGCCGACTACGAGCCGGTGATCGCCCAACTCCCGGCGCTGGAACACCTCAACCCGCCCACCGGTCTGTCGGCGCGGATCGCGATCGAGCGCTTCAGCCCGTACTTCGACCGGCCGGAGCTGGGGTTCGGCGAGCTGCGCGCGGCCCAGCCCTACTGGCTGACGTACGACCTGCCGGAGGCCGAACTGTACGACCTGGCCTACATCTTCGACGCGCCGAGCCGAGGGATCGGGGCGCGGACCGCCCGTCGTCTGAACGAGGCACTGACCGCCTGGATGGACGGGTACGCGACGAGCCGGCTGGTGCAGCACGACCTGGGCGACCGGATCGTGCTGCTGAACCGGCGCCGGTCGTTCGCCTGGACGACGCTGGTCGTCGACGACCCGCTGGAGCTCGCGGCGTTCCGGTTGCTCGAACAGCCGCGTTCGCCGAAGGCGTTGACGCGCCGGCTGGGCGAGCTGTTCCCCGACGCGGACGTCGAGGGGGCGGTGCCGGAGTTGTTGGAGGCGTGGTGTGGGCTGGGCCTGCTGTACGCGGACGCCGGGCAGTACGTGCACGTGGCGCCGGCGCCCGTCAACGACGAGATGCTGCGGCTGGGCTTCATGCGCAACGTCGTCACCGCCCCCGCCGGGCCGGGCGGCGCGGACGCGCCGAGCCCGGATCCGCGCCCGACCGACCGGAAACCGGCCCCGTTGCCGGCCTGAACCGCGAGGAGCGACGAACGTGAGCACTCCGCTGACCGTCCGGGCCTGGCGCGACTACGACGCCGGGTCGCTGGACGCGCCCGGCATGTACCTGGGCGAACACGAACTGACCGGCCGGTCCGACGAGGCCGTCGACCTGTTGTGGGAACTGGGCGCCCGCCGGGTGGAGTTGGCCGGCCGGGTCGACCTGGCGGCGCCGGCCGACGTGGCGGGGACGGTGCGGCTGCTGTGTCTGGTCCGCGACCTGACCGCCCAGGCGATCTACACGCAGTGGCGGCTGCGGCTGCCGGACGGCACGGAGGACTGGCGGCCGTTGGGGCACCTCCAGCCGCCGGCGGTCCTGGAGGGCGTTCCGGACGGCGAGGCCGCGCTGGCCGGCTGGCGTGCGGGGCACTACCTGGGCAAGTGCCAGTGGCGGCGCGGTCCCGGGTTCTTCCAGCTGCGGGACCGGCGGTGGGGCGACCTGCGGCGGTTCACCCTCACCGACGGCGGTTACCGGGCGGCGGTCGAGACGTTGGTGCCTGGCGCCCGGGCCGACGCGGTGCCCGCGCCCGTGCTGGCCGCGTTCGAGGACGAGCGGCTCGTCTGGCGGCTCGGCGACCGGGTCTGCTGGTTGCCCTACGCCACGCGCCGCTGGGCCCAGTCCGCGATGCTGATCTGAGCCGCCCGGGGGTCAGGTCGCCGGGTCGGCGGGGTGCGGTTCCGGCGCGCGGGCCGTGGCGGCGATGCGTTCGAGGCTCGCGGCGTGCCGTCGGAACGCCTCGCGGCCCTGGGCGGTGAGGCGGGCGAGGGTGCGCTGCCCGCGGAGGGACTTCTGTCTGCGGACCTCGACGTACCCCTTGGCGGCGAGGGCGGAGAGCTGCTTGGAGAGCGCCGAGTCGCTGGTGTCGACCGCGTCCCGGACGAAGGCGAAGTCGGCCCAGCTCACCGGCGCGAGCAGCGCGACGATCGACAGTCGCGCCGGAACGTGGAGGAACTCGTCGAAGTCGGCGTCCATCACGCCCACCGGCGGCCGGCGAGGGCCAGGCCGGCCACTCCGGCCACGCAGAGCACGAGGGCGGCGGCCGTGTGCGGGGCCGGGACGCCGCTTGTCCGCGCCGCGGCCGCCAGTCCCCTGAAGGCGGCCACGAGGACTGTCCCGGCGGCGGCGCCCAGTGCCGCCTCGCGCACGGTGAGCGAGCGGCGCACCGGGGAACGGCACAGGTATCCCACCAGCATCGCGGCCAGCAGCCCCACCACCGGCAGCAGCATCGCCCCTCCCCACGGGTTCGGCAGGTCGTAGGAGGCGAGGGGCAGGAAGAGGGCAAGCGCCGACAGCAGGAGCGCGGTGCGGGAGTGGCCGAACCGGAGGTGCGCGGCGCGGGCCTGGTCACCGCGGTGCCGGATGTCGTCCAGTGCGTGTCGTGCGTCGTCGGGGTGCATGGAGCCGTCTCCCTCTCCGGAGCGCCTGGGGTGTTTTCCTATGAGGAAAGTAGCAGGTGTTTTCCTCGCGGGAAAGTCGCATGGAGTCGACCTCCCCCCGTGCGCCGGACGGCCGAGGCGGCGGTCAGGAGGCGATCGGGTCCCCCACGGCTCCCCCGGTCGCGCCGCGGACGGCGCTCGCGACGCGCTCGGCGGCGTCGGCGAACCGCCGGGGGTCGGCGCCCGCCAGGAGGGTGGCGCCGACGTGCTCGTTGAGGACCCGCAGAGCGCCCGCCGCCGCCGCGGCGTGCAGGCGCACCCGGAGGTCGTCGACCGGAAGGGCGAGCCGCCCGGCGACGATCTCCGCCATCTCGCGCTCCAGTTGGTCACAGGCCATGAGCCAGGCCGTCCTGATCGCCGGCTCGTCGTCGGCCAGCCGGATCATCTTCACCGCGAGCACCGCGTCGGCCCGCTCCACGTCCGTGGCCTCCCGGCCGAACCGCTCGCTCTCCGCGGCGAAGTGCTCCTCCAGGGAACGCTCGGGAGGCCAGCCGCGCAGGGCGGCCATCTCCCACTCCACGCCGCGCGCCACGATCGGCTCGGCGCAGCTCTCCTTGCTGCGGAAGTGGCGCCAGATGGTGCGCGTCGACAGGCCCACCGCCTCCGCGATCTGGTCGCCGCTGGTCGCGTCCACGCCCTGCTCCCAGAACAGCCGGGACGCCTCCCGGGAGATCTCCAGCCGCAGCCGACGGCGCCGCTGTTCGCTCATCCCGCCCCTGGCGCGCTTGGACGTCTCCACGCTGGTCACCACCGCCTTCCCTCACGCCGACACACCGAGTGCCATATTGGCAGTAAGTGACGTCGCGTTGCCAGCGTCCGCGGACGCCCCGACACGAGGAGGCTCCGGGAGGAGCCCCTGGTCGGGGCGGCGGCGTCGGGCGGCTAGGCCCTGTCGGGGCGGGGGGCGATCCGGTAGGT
>NZ_SMKI01000478.1 GCF_004348415.1 Streptomyces hainanensis | reverse complement strand
CACCACGTTCGCGCCGGCCACCCCGCCGCCCAGCCCGCTGCCGCCGAACGGCGGGAACGTGAACGCGATGGCGACCATGACGTCGGCCGTGCCGCCGCCCGGCTTCAACCAGCCGCCCGGCCAGCAGCCCCCCGGCGCCCCGCCGTACGGCTACCCGCAGCAGGCCGCGCCCGGCTACGGCTATCCGCAACAGCACGACATGGGCGGCCCGCAGGGTCCCTACGGCACCGGCTACCCGGTCGGCCCGGGCGGTCCCGGCAAGCGCAACAACAACACGGTGTGGATCGTGGTCGCCGCGATCGTCGCCGTCGCCCTGGCCGCCGGCATCGCCATCTTCGCCGTCGGGAGCGGCGACGACGACAACAACAACCAGGCCGACGGCAACAGCGACGGCGGCGGGGGCAACGGCGGGAACAACTCGACCGAGGACGACCAGTCGCAGCCGACCACCGAGCCCACCAGGGAGGGCAGCGAGTCCGACTCCACGGCGCCCGACCCCAACGCGACGGTGCCGCCCGGCTACGCGGGCGCCTGGGTGGGCGAGGTGACCGGCGACGACGGCGCGTTCATGCTGCGGCTCGAGATCGAGGACGGCACCGCCGGCCAGGCGGTCGTCACGGAGTACAGCCTGCTCGACTCGGTGATGTGCGTGGAGGGCTCCACGCTGGTGTCGTCCAACAACGGCATGCAGGTCACCGGCTCGGGCGTCACGTCCACCTTCCCGACCGGCGCCACCTGCAACCCGTTCGGCGAGCAGACGATCACGATGCAGGGCACCACCCTGCACTGGGAGAGCGGCCGGTGGTCGGCGGATCTGTCCCCGTCGCAGCAGGACGTGGGCTCGGACGGCATGCCGTACGCGATCTTCACCGAGACCTTCAGCAGCAGCGACCTGCGGTTCGACCCGGAGACGACCTCGTACCCGGGTGACCTGGCGCTGACGGTCACCAACGCCGACAACAGCTGCTCCTGGTCCCAGCCGATGATGAACGGCGGCCTCCAGGAGACCACGATCTACGTCGGCCCCGGCTCGGTGCTCTCGGGCGACTGCGACGCGCTGCCGTCCTACCGGATCAGCTGGCCCGAGACGAACGGCGGCAAGCCCTCGCAGATCCAGTTCTTCCGACTCGGCTCGGACAGCGCGGAGTTCACGGCGCAGAACGACAACGGCTGAGACGTCAGGACTCGTCGGGGGTGACCCCGACGAGCCGAAGGGCCGGGTGGTGATCCGATCGGATCACCACCCGGCCCTTCGGCGTTCCCCGCCAGGTGACGGCCTACAGGAACGGGTTGATCTGGATCGTCTCGTCGCGCCCCGGGCCGACGCCGATCGCCGAGATCGGGGCACCCGACATCTCCTCCAGGGCCCGCACGTAGCCACGGGCGTTGGCCGGCAGGTCCTCCAGGGAGCGGGCCTTGGTGATGTCCTCGCTCCAGCCCGGCAGGTACTCGTAGACCGGCTTGGCGTGGTGGAAGTCGGTCTGGTTGTAGGGGAGTTCCTCGACCCGCCGGCCGTCGATCTCGTAGGCCACGCAGACCGGGATGCGCTCCCAGCCGGTGAGCACGTCCAGCTTGGTGAGGAAGAAGTCGGTGAGGCCGTTGACCCGGGTGGCATAGCGGGCGATCACCGCGTCGAACCAGCCGCAACGCCGGTTGCGCCCGGTGGTGACGCCGAACTCGCCGCCGATGCGGCGCAGCGCCTCCCCGTCGTCGTCCAACAGCTCGGTGGGGAAGGGGCCGGCACCGACCCGGGTGGTGTACGCCTTCAGGATGCCGATGACCCGACTGATCTTCGTCGGCCCGACCCCGGCACCGGTGCAGGCGCCGCCGGCGGTGGGGTTGGAGGAGGTGACGAACGGATAGGTGCCGTGGTCGACGTCGAGCAGGGTGCCCTGGCCGCCCTCGAAGAGCACCACCCGGCCGTCGTCGATGGCCTGGTTGAGCAGCAGCACGGTGTCGCACACATAGGGCCGCAGCCGGTCCGCGTAGCCGAGGAGTTCGTCGACGACCTGGTCCACGGCGATGGCGCGGCGGTTGTACAACTTGGCGAGCAGCTGGTTCTTCTGGTCCAGCGCCGCCTCCACCTTCTGCTGCAGGATCGATTCATCGAACAGGTCCTGAACCCGGATGCCCTGCCGGTTGATCTTGTCCGCGTAGGTGGGGCCGATGCCGCGCCCGGTGGTGCCGATCTTCCGCTTGCCGAGGAAGCGTTCCGAGACCTTGTCGAGAGTGGTGTGGTACGGCGTGATCAAATGGGCGTTGCCGCTGATCAGCAGGCGGGACGTGTCGACGCCGCGCGCGGCGAGACCTCCCAGCTCGTCGAGCAGCACCTTGGGGTCGACCACGACCCCGTTGCCGATGACCGGAACGCAGCCAGGGGAGAGGATCCCGGATGGCAGCAGGTGAAGGGCGTACTTCTGGTCGTCCACCACGACGGTGTGGCCGGCGTTGTTGCCACCCTGGTAGCGCACGACGTAGTCCACCGAACCGCCGAGCAGATCGGTGGCCTTGCCTTTGCCTTCGTCACCCCACTGAGCACCAAGCAGCACAAGTGCGGGCACAGGCGTACACCCCTTCCGAGCGGGGCATCTACGCAAAGGCTGCCCCGGATCGACGAAACCCCTGGCGCAATCGCGACAGGGGCTCTTGCACAGAGAGCTTACGGGAGACGCAGCCGGGAGGCGAACAGTCAGGTGCTCATCGTCATCGACCCGACGGCCCGCCAGACGGATGGGGAATCGGTGCGGATCGCCAGGGACGTGCTGTGCGCGGGCGCGAGCGGGGCCAAGGTGTGTGTGCTCGACCGGTCGCAGGGCATGACGCACGCCCTGCTCAAGCGCGGCGACCGGCGGGTGGTGATCGTCGGGGACGATCGCGCCCTGCTGCGCGCGGTGGGGGTGCTGCACAGTCGCGGTGAGCTGGCGGCGAGCCCGCTGGGGGTGGTGCCGGTGGGGCCGGGGCCCTCGGTGGCGGTGGCGCGGGCACTCGGAGTCCCGACGGACGCGGTGGCGGCCTCCCGGGCGGTGTTGTCCGGCGCGGACCGGCGGCTCGACGTGCTGACGGACGACGCCGGGGACGTGGTGTTAGGCGCCCTCGGCATCCCGGCGCCGCGGCGCGGCCCGGGGGCGGCACTGTGGTGGCGGGCGAAGCATCCGGTGCGGCAGCGGCTACGGGTGGAGGCGGACGGCCGGCTGCTCGCCGACGTGGACCGGCCGGTGTCGGAGGTGTCGGTGCGGGCGGCGAACGGCCTGGCCGAGGTGGTGGTGCGGCACTGCCCCGACGGCTCGGACACCAGCGCGCGGGCCACCTCGGTGACGGTCTCCGGCACGCCGGGGGCGGCGTTCAGCTACCGGGCGAACGCGTTGGACCTGGGGCCGACCAGGACGCGGACGTGGACGGTGCGGCCGGGCGCGCTGCGGCTGACGGTACCGAAGCCTCGAAGCGCAACCTTGGGTTGACAGCCCGGAGGTGTCAACCTACGGTTGACGCATGACCGAACCCACCCTTGAAGGCACCTCCGCAGGCACCTCCGCAGGCACCTCCGAAAGCACCCCTGCGGCCCCGCGGATCAGCCTCGACGAGCTGATCGGGGCCATCAAGAAGGTCCACCCCGAGCCGCTCGACCAGCTCTCCGACGCGGTGATCGCCGCCGACCACCTCGGCGAGGTGGCCGACCACCTCATCGGCCACTTCGTCGACCAGGCCAGGCGCTCCGGCGCCTCCTGGACCGACATCGGCCGCAGCATGGGCGTGACGCGGCAGGCGGCGCAGAAGCGCTTCGTCCCCAAGGACTCCGCCGACCTGAACCAGGGCTTCGAGCGCTACACGCCCCGGGCCAGGAACACCCTGGTCACCGCGCAGACCCTGGCACGCGAGGGCCGCAGGACCGAGATCACCGCCGGGCACCTGGTGATCGCCCTGGCGAGCGACGAGGACAGCCTGGCCGCCAAGGTGATCACGGGCGGCGGCGTGACACTGGACGCGGTCACCGAGGCCGCCACCGCGACCCTGCCGCCGGCCGTCGAGCAGGCGCCCGACCTGATCCCGTTCGACGCGGGCGGCCGGAAGGCGCTGGAGCTGACCTTCCGCGAGGCGCTGCGGCTCGGCCACAACTACATCGGCACCGAGCACCTGCTGCTGGCGCTGCTGGAACACGAGGACGGCACAGGACCGCTGTCCGGGCTCGGGCTGACCAAGGCGCGGGCCGAGGCCGCCGTCACCTCGGCTCTGGAGCGCCTGACGGGCGGTCGGCCGACATAGCCTGGGCCGCGCGCAGCTCGTTCCAGCGGTCCAGCATGCCCTTCAGCTGCCCGTCGAGGAACTCGATGAACTCGGCCATCTCCGCGAGCCGGTCGCCCGCCACGGTGCCGGAACCGACCACGTCAAGGCCGGCCCGCATGGTCTCGATCCAGCGCCGCAGGACCGCGTCACGGTTGACCAG
Source organism: Streptomyces hainanensis (assembly GCF_004348415.1). Classification (GTDB taxonomy): domain Bacteria; phylum Actinomycetota; class Actinomycetes; order Streptomycetales; family Streptomycetaceae; genus Streptomyces; species Streptomyces hainanensis. The sequence goes on along the minus strand of NZ_SMKI01000478.1, from coordinate 1,246 downwards.
GGCCTCGTACCAGGAGCTGTGCAGCACCCGGAAACGCTCACGCCGGGAGCCGGGCTCGCGCTCCCTGCTGACCAGGTGCACCTGGTCCAGATAGCGGACCGCGCCGGAGACGGCGGCCGGCGAGATCCGCAGCCGGTCGCTCAGCTCGGCCGAGCTGAGGGTGGCCTCCGGGGAGGCCATCAGGCAGGCGAACACCCGGGAGGGCATGCGCGGCATCCCCGCCTGGATGAGATCGGCCGCGAACCGCTCCACGAAGGCGGCCACGGCGTCCGCGTATGCGCCGTCCCGCCTCGTTGTACCCTGCTCGATCACCTGGCCATCCTCGCATCCCACCGAACGTGGCCGCTTTGACAGGGCCTTAACTTCACACATTTCTGAAGTTACCGTAGATTCAAAACCATGAACACGGCAAGCAACGCCATCACCGTCTCCGGGCTCGTGAAGACCTTCGGTCGGACCCGCGCCCTCGACGGCCTCGACCTGGAGGTCGCCAGGGGCGAGGTCCACGGCTTCCTCGGCCCCAACGGCGCGGGCAAGTCCACCACCATCCGGGTGCTGCTCGGGCTGCTGCGCCAGGACGCGGGCGCCGTCCAGCTGCTCGGCGGCGACCCCTGGCACGACGCGGTCGAGCTGCACCGCCATCTCGCCTACGTGCCGGGCGACGTCGAGCTCTGGCCGAACCTCACCGGCGGCGAGGCCATCGGACTGCTCGGCCGGCTGCGCGGCGGCCTGGACCAGGCGCGCTCCGCCGAGCTGATCGAGCGCTTCGACCTCGACCCCACCAAGAAGGGCCGCACCTACTCCAAGGGCAACCGGCAGAAGGTCGCCATCGTCGCCGCGCTGGCCTCCCACGCCGACCTGCTGCTGCTCGACGAGCCCACCGCGGGACTCGACCCGCTGATGGAGGTCGTCTTCCAGGACGTCATCGCCGAGGCCAAGAACGCCGGCACGACCGTCCTGCTCTCCAGCCACATCCTGGCCCAGGTCGAGAAGCTCTGCGACCGGGTCAGCATCATCAGGCTCGGCCGCGTCGTGCAGTCCGGCTCGCTCAGCGACATGCGGCACCTCACCCGCACCACCATCGAGGCCGAGACCAGCGACCCCGCCACCGGCCTCGACGAGCTGCCGGGCGTCCACGACCTCCGCGTCGAGGACGGCAAGATCCACCTCAGCGTGGACGGCGCCCACCTCGACACCACGATCAACCGCCTCGCCCGCTTCGGCGTCCGCAGCCTCGTCGCCCACC
>NZ_SMKI01000477.1 GCF_004348415.1 Streptomyces hainanensis | reverse complement strand
GACCCGCTCACCGAACCCCTCGCCGACCCCACCCAGGTCGCCCAGTACCAGCTCGGCGACGCCGTGCTGGTCCGTGGCGAGGGCGTGCGCTGCTGGGACAGCACCGGCCGCGAGTACCTGGACTGCGTCTCCGGCACCTTCAACCTCATCCTCGGCCACAACCACCCCGAGGTGATGGCTGCCGTCCGCGCCCAGACCGAGGAACTGGTCTTCGCCAGCTCCTCCTTCCAGACCGGCCCGACCAACGACGTGATGACCGAACTGGTCAGGCTCGCCCCGCCCGAGCTCACCCGCGTCAACCTGCGCAGCTCCGGCGGCTCGACCGCCAACGAGGGCGCCATCAAGATCGCCCAGCACCACACCGGGCGCCGCGACGTCATCGTGCCCTTCCGCGGCCAGGTCGGGCAGACCATGGCCGCCGCCAGCCTCGCCGGGCACAGCCGGATGCGCGCCCCGTTCCCCCTGGTACTCCCCGGCGCCCTGCACGTCCCCGACCCCTACTGCTACCGCTGCTTCTACCGCCAGGAGCCCACCACCTGCGGCATGTGGTGCGTGGAACGGATCGACGACTTCATCACCCACGCCAGCTCGGGCAGCGTCGCCTGCGTGCTCATCGAGCCGATCAGCGGCGTCGGCGGCAACATCGTGCCGCCGCCCGGCTACTTCGCCGAGCTCCGCCGCTTCTGCGACGAACGAGGCATCGTGCTGATCTTCGACGAGGCGCAGACCGGCTTCGGCCGCACCGGCACCATGTTCGCGGCCGAACAGTTCGGCGTCAGCCCGCACCTGATGACGCTATCCAAGGGCATGACCGGCAGCGGCCTGCCGCTCGCCGCCATCCTCACCGAGGAACGCATGGCCGGCTGGGACCGCTCCCTGCACGGCTTCACCTACGGCGGCCACACCCTCTCCGCCGCCGCGGCCGTCAAGACCCTGGAGATCATCCAAAGGACCGGCTTCCTGGCGAACGTCCGGGCCTGCGGCACCATCCTCCTCGACCGGCTCAACGCGCTCCGCGCCGACCACCCCGTCATCGGCGAGGCCCGCGGCCTCGGCCTGATGCTCGGCGTCGAGCTGGTCGAACCGGACGGCGGCCGGGCGGTCGCCAGGACCCACGCCCTGCACCGCGCCCTGCACGCCCGCGGCCTGCTCACCCGGGTCTCGGAACACGGCGAGGGCAACGTGATCGAGCTGCGGCCCCCACTGGTCCTCACGCCCGCCGAGGCCCACCTGATCGCCGACCGCTTCGGCGAGGCCGTGGCGTCGCTCGACTCCCGAGGACACCCCGGATGAGGGTCGAACTCGGCCCGACCGGGCCGACGTTGCACACCACGCCGGCCGCCCGCCCGGCCCACGGCCGCGCCTGCCCAGGGAGACGTCGTCATGACCACCAGCTGTGCCCCCGCCACCCCCACCACCCTCGACGTGCTCAGCGCCGGCGTGCGCGCCCCGCTCGCCACCGGCGGCGACATCGAGTACGCGGCGCTCGACTACGCGGCCAGCGCCCCCGTACTGCGCCGGGTCTGGGAGGAGGTCGCCGAGTACGCGCCCTACTACGGCAGCGTGCACCGGGGCACCGGGCACCTCTCCCGGCTCTCCACCGAGCTGTTCGAGCGCAGCCGCGAGACCGTGGCCCGGTTCCTCGACTGCCGCCCCGCCGACCAGGTGGTCTTCACCCGCTCCACCACCGACTCGCTCAACCTGCTGGCCGCCGCGCTGCCGGCCGGCAGCCGGGTGTTCGTCTTCGAGACCGAACACCACGCCGCGCTGCTGCCCTGGGCCCACCACGGCCACCACGTCACCTACCTCGACGCCCCCGACTCGCCGGAACACGCCGTCGCCCTCGCCGAGTCGGCCCTGGCGACGCTCCGGGGCGGTCCCGCGCTGCTCTGCGTCACCGGTGCCTCCAACGTCACGGGGGAGATCTGGCCGATCGCCGAACTCGCCGCCGCCGCCCACCGGCACGGCGCCCGGATCGTGCTCGACGCCGCCCAGCTCGCGCCGCACCGCCCGGTCAGCGTCCGCGAACTCGACGTGGACTGGGTCGCGTTCTCCGGCCACAAGCTCTACGCGCCCTTCGGCGCCGGCGTGTTGGCCGGCCGCGCCGACTGGCTGGCCGACGGCGAGCCCTACCTGGCCGGCGGCGGCGCCACCCGGGTCGTCAACCGGCTCGCCGACGGCGGCGTGAGTGTCCGGTGGGCCACCGACGAGGCCCGGCACGAGGCCGGTTCCCCCAACGTCATCGGTGCCTTCGCCATCGCCGCCGCCTGCCGGGCGCTCACCGAGGCCGGTCACCAGACCCTGGTCGACCACGAACAGCGGCTCCTCGCCCGGCTGCGCGACGGCCTGGCCGCCGTGCCGGGCGTCACCGAACTCTCCCTCTTCGGGCCCGCCGCCGACCGCGTCGCCGTCGCCTCCTTCACCGTCGCCGGCCGCGACAACGGGCAGCTCGCCGTGCAACTCTCCGAGCGCCACGGCATCGGCGTCCGCTCCGGGATGTTCTGCGCCCAGCCGCTGGTCCGCAAGCTGCTCGGCGCCTCCGCCGACTCCGCCGAGGACTGCGACGGGCCCCTCCAGGCCCTCCGCGTCAGCTTCGGCGCCGGCACCCCCGAGGAGCACCTCACCCGGCTCGTCGACGCGGTCGCCGAACTGGCGGCCTGAGCCAAGGGGGGCCGCCGGCCCGTCACCCGGCCGCGCCGGCCACCAGCTCGGCCAGGTCGTCGGCGGCGGACTCGACCGGGGGCAGGGCCAGCGACGCGAGCCGCGCCCGCCTGGCCCGCCGCCGGACGTCGGGATCGGCCAGCAGCCGCCGGCAGTGGTCCGCGATCGTGTCGGGAGCCGGGGCCTCCACCCGGGCCCCGAGGCCGAGTTCCACGGCCCGCCGCGCGTTGTGCGGCTGGTCCCCGAACTGCGGCAGCACGGCCACCGGAGTGCCGGTGCGGATCGACTCCCGGAGGCTGTTGTATCCGCCGTGGGTGACGAACAGGTCCGCCTCCTCCAACAGCAGGGGCTGCGGCACCCGTTCGACGAGGTGCACGTGGGGCGCCGGCCGGAGCTCGCCCAGCGGAACGCCGCCGGTGGACACCACCGCCGTGCAGTCGACCTCGGCCAGGCCGTCCACGATGGCCCGCAGCGTGGCCGCCGGATCCGCCACCCCGGGGATGGGGACGGCGCCGGTCCCGCCGGCGTCGGCCTCCAGGAACATCGGCAGAGCCGTCCCGATCGCCGCGTAGACGATGGGACGGTCGGTGCGCAGCCGGCCGAGCCACGCCGGCAGCGCGGGACCGCGCTCCACGGTGGCCGACTGCCGGTAGCGGTGGCTGGTGGGCAGGTGCGCGGCGAAGGAGAACTCCTCGGGGACGCAGTCCACCCGCCCGAACCTGACGAGGGCGAGCGGGTCGTCCCCGGTCGGCAGCCCCACCTGCTCCCGCATCGCGTTGAGCGCCGGCAGCATCACCGCCGGGTCGAGGACGTTGCTCCACCCCGAGGGACCCGACAGGTGCGGCACCCCCAGCTCCTCGGCGACCAGCAGGCCGCACACGTCGACGCCGTCCCTGATGATCAGGTGCGGCCTGAACTCCCGGGCCACGGCGCTCACCACGGCGAACGCGCCCGGTAGCCGGGCGCCGCCGAGCAGCGCCGCCATGGCACGCGGCCGGGCGATGTCGGCGAGGTACCTGACCCGCCCGTCGAAGAGCTCGCTCGGCAGCGGGAACGTGGCGAGGATCGGGATGTCGTCGTCCGCGAAGACCGGGGAGAGCCGCGCCGAGCAGACCAGCCGGACCTGGTGGCCGGCCGTGAGCAGGGACCGCAGCAGGGGCAGTTGGGCCCGGGCGTGGGAGGGGGAACCCACCACGGTGGAGAGAACGCGCACGTCGGCAGCCTTCCTCGGCCCATCGGCCGGCGGCGGCCCACGACCGGCCCCGGATCGCCGGCGCGGATCGAGGGGCCGTGGTCGCTTCGTCACCGGGAATGGATAACCCCGCCCACGGACGTGTACTCGTGTGAGCGCGGTGGCGCTGACGCGCCGCGGTGGCGCGTCGTGGCCACCGCGCGCCGGGCGCGCACGAGGGCCCGGGCGCTCCCTAGGCGCCCGGGCCGCTTCCCCCTGGCCGATGCCCAACCCTCCCCCGAGGTGTCTCGCCTGGGCTGGGCCGCGGCCGCACCACAAAACTAGAAGGGCGGAAAGGGCGCGACCACCGTGCACGCCGCCCAATTCGTCCCCGGCGTTGGGCACGGCGCACCGTCCGGTCAGGACGGCGCGGTGGCGCGGAGGGCGTGCACCAGGTCGTGCACGCCGGCCCCGGTGCTCAACAGGTCGCGGCCGAGGAGCCGTTCCGCCGCCCGGAGCCGCGACCGCACCGTGTTCCGGCTGATCCCGAGGCGGTGCGCGGTCCGCTGCGCGTCGGCGTTGGCGTCGATCCAGGCGCTCAACGTGGCGCGCAGCTCGGGGTGTCCCGAGTGCCGGAGCGGATCGAGCAGGGCCCGGGCCCAGGCGACCGCGGCCGGGGTCCGCAGCAACTCCTCCAGCGTGCGGGGCGGCTCGGACTCGTCGTCCGCCCGGGGGACGGCGACGGCCAACGCCAGCGCGAGCGAGGCCCGCGACCCGACGTCCCGCAGGTCGAGCCCGAGGGCCCGCTCGACGTCCCTGAGATGCGCGGTGACCGTGTTGCGGCTGATGCCCAACAGCCGTGCCACGCCGGCCCGGGGGAAGGTCAGCGCCAGCCGGGTCACGTCGACCGTCAGCTTCGGGACCACGCCCAACGGCCGCAGGAACGACCGCGCCCACGCCTGGGCCTGCTCGCTCGGCAGCAGCGCCTCCAGCGGGTCCTGGCCCTGGTAACCCACCACCCGCTCCCGGGAGTTGCGGGCCACCGCCAGTGCGTGCCTGGCCTGGTCGTACGCCTCGGCCGTGGCCCGCTGGGGCAGCGCCGCGCTGACGCCCAGCGCGTATCCGGGGTGTTCGCGCACCAACGCGGCGAGCCGCGCGGTGAGTTCGTCGCCCTCCGCCGTCCCCTCAGGGATGAGACAGATCAGGTGCTCCTCGTAGACCGGGCACCGCACCAGCAGCCCGGGGCCGTGGAAGCCGGCCGGGTCCTGGTACCGCTGGGCCAGCCGGTCCCGCTCGTCCGGCTCGCAGCGCAGCAGCAGCACCCGCAGCGACGCGGCGCGCAGCAGCGCCGGCATCGCGCCGGCCGTCACCCGCCGGGCGAGCGTCGGATCGCCCGCCATCAGCGCCATGAAGACGGCCAGTCGCACCTGCGCCGCCTTCCGGTGGTACGCGCGGGCCGCCGCCCGCGCCTCGGTGAGGCCCTGCAACAGCGTGACCATACCGCCCGTCCGCGAGATCAGCCGGCCGGCCTCGGGGTCGGGCGCCTCCGCCCCCGCCACCACGAGCACCCGGCGCGGCACCCCCTGGCCCAGTGCCTCACACCGCAGCCGCCACCCGCCGACCTCGGTGGCCGCCGCGGCCATCTCGCCCCCGGCCAGCCGGCCGAGCAGCGGCCCGAGCGCCTCGGGCAGCCCCGGCGGGAATCCGCCGGTCGCCGCCTCCACGGCCCCGTCCGGGCCGATCAGCGCGACCTCGGCCCCGATCCGGCGCCCCAACCACTCCAGCGCCCCGCCCACGTCGGGCCCGGCACCGAGCACCGCCTGTCGCCCCAACTCCCGCAACAGCTGGTCGGCCCACTC
>NZ_SMKI01000476.1 GCF_004348415.1 Streptomyces hainanensis | reverse complement strand
GCGGGGGAGGCGGTCCGGCGGCCGAGGACGGCGAAGAGCAGGGCCGAGAGGAGGTAGCCGGCGATGTCAATGGCGAGCACGGCGCCGATTCCGGGGCCGGCGAGCAGCAGGGCGCCGAGCGGCGGGGCGCCGAGCCGGAGCAGGCTGCCGGCCAGCGAGTCCAGGGAGTTGGCGGCGGCCAACTCGCGCTGCCCGGTGCCGACGACGGCGGGGACGAGGGCGCGGACGGCGGGTCGCTGCACGGTGGCGGCGACGTTCTCGCCGAACACCGCCAGATAGATCAGCCAGACGTCGGACGCGTCGTCGACCAGGAGGAGCAGCGAGACGGCGGCGGCGCAGGCCAGTTGGGCCAGCCACAGGGCGCGGGTCAGTCGCACCCGGTCGAGCAGCACCCCGGCCCAGGGGCCGATCAGCAGCCCGGGCGTCGCCTCGACGGCGACGGCGAGGCCGGTGGCCGTGGCGGATCCGGTGAGCTGGTAGACGTACACGGGCACGGCGACGAGCAGGAGCCAGCTTCCCAGGCCGGCGACGACGGAGCCGGTGAGCAGCAGTCGGTAGGCGGGGTCACGCAGCACGGTGGTCCTCACCCGACAGAAACTATCCTCACAGGATAGTTCGCGGCAATAATTTTCGGTGAAGATATTTCAGGAGGTCAGATGGAGGGCGCGGAGCTGGGCCGGGAGCTGCGGGCACGCCGGAAGGCGGCCGGGCGGACGATCGCCTCGGTGGCGGCGGACGCCGGGCTCTCGGTGCCCTACATCGCCAACCTGGAGAACGGGCGTGGCAACCCGACGCTGGCCGCGCTGACCCGGCTGGCCGAGGCGCTCGGCGCGCGGCTCGCCGTCACGCTCACCGAGGCCGAGGCCGAGGCCGGGGATGGGGACGGGGCCGAGCGCTCCGGCGCCGGAGCGGACGACGCCCACGCCGCGGCGGCCCGCCGACTGCTCGCGACACCGCGCGCCCGCGCCGTCGTCGCGGAACTCCCGGGCGACGACGACCAGTTGCTCACCGCGCTGACGGCGATCGGCGCGGCGACCGGCCGCGAGCCGACGGAGCGCGATCTGGACCGGCTGCTCGACCTCCTGCTGCTGGCGGCGACGGAGCGGACGCAGCCGTATTGACATGGGCTCGTCACGACTCAACGATGGTGAAAGCTGGGAGGTGTTGTTCGCTTCTGTTCACCCACCGCCGTCATCCGCCTGGAGGTCAACGATGACCGAACACACTGCGTTAAGCCGCCGCCGGCTGCTCACCGGGGCCGCGACCGTCGCCGCCGCGACGGCCGCCGGCAGCCTCGGCACGGCAGGAGAGGCCCACGCCGCCGAGACCTGGGAGACCGTGCTCAACACGGACTCGTTCGCCAGCTACCAGTCCCTGGAGGCGAACTGGAACTACCGCTACCCCTGGGGCTCGGACCACAACGGCAGCGCCCGCATGTACGCCAGCGCCACCGACCACAACCACGTCTTCCTCTCCGGCGGTGGCGTGCTGACGCTGCTCGCCACCCGCATCACCTGGGACGAGGGCACCAGCGGCGCCGACCCCCACCTGCCGATCCGCTACCACTCGGGCGCGATCCACGCCAAGCACCAGATCACGGTCACCAACCAGTTCCCCAACTACGAGGTGAAGGGCGAGTTCCAGGCGCCCAGCGCGCCCGGCACCTGGCCGGCGTTCTGGCTGACCGGGGTCAACAGCTGGCCGCCGGAGAGCGACATCCTGGAGTTCAAGGGCGACAACCGCAACTGGTTCAACACCTTCCGCACCTCCTCGGACGTCTCCAGCACCATCGTCCCGGTCTCGTCGCCCGGCGGCTGGCACGCCTACCGGGCGTGGATCACCAAGGTCAACAACACCGACGTGGACATCCACTACTACCTGGACGACACCTGGAAGGCCGTGCACCGCGGCGCCGGCTTCGTCGGCAAGCCGCTGTGGCTGATCTACAACCTCCAGATGGAGGGCTCCTCCGGGAACTCGGGCCCGACCTCCGACACCTACTACCGGGCCCGCAACGTCTACATCGGTCGTACCAGGGTCAGTTGACGCCCGTCGTCACCGCCCGCAGCGCCATCCGGGCCGGGATCGCCGTGGCCAGCAGCGTCAGGCCGACGACCGCCGCCACCAGCAGCGCGTAGCCGGTCGGCGCGACGGCGGGGGCGACCCGGCCCGTCATCCCGGCGCTGAGCGCGGCCAGCGTGGCCAGCGCGATGCCCGTGCCGAGCAGCACCGCCGTGGCCGCCACCGTCAGCGACTCCAGGCGCAGCATCCGCAGCACCTGCCGCCGGCTGGTGCCGATCAGCCGCAGCAGCGCGAACTCGCGGGCCCGGTCGGCGGTCGCCATCGCCAGGGTGTTCACGGCGGCGATGGTGGTGAAGGCCAGCACCAGACCCATGCCGAGGAACGCCACCTCGGCGTCGGCCCGCCGGCCGGCCGCCACCCGGTCCGCGAACGCGCCGCCGTCCCCGACCGTCAGCCCGGGGAACTCCCCCACCGCGGCGGTGAGTCGGTCGTGGTCGACGCCGGACACCAGCACGGCCTCGGCCAGCGGGTTGTCCACGTGTGCCGCCACCAGGCCCTGGTCCAGGATCAGTTCGCCGAAGCCGAGCCGCCGCTCGTAGACCGCCACCACGGTCAACTCGACCGGGGTGTTGTCGCCGAGCACCAGCGGGAACGTGTCGCCCGGCCGCAGCCCGTGGTGGTCGGCCACCAACTCGCCGACCGCCACGCTTCCCTCGTCCAGCTCCGCCATCGACCCGGCCGTGACGCCGAGATCCAGGGTCCCGGCCAGCCCGGGACCCGGGGTGACGCCCTCGGCCCGGTACCTGTCGAGCCCCGGGGTGCGCACCTGGGTCCGCAGCACCTCGGTGACGCCGGCCACGCCCGGCTCCGCGCGCAGCCGGTCGGCCGCCGCGCCCGGCACGCCGAGGCCCGTCGAGGTGACCACCGCGTCGGCCACCACCCCGTCCCTGGCCTCCCGTTCGGCCGCCGCGCCCAGCGTCGTCTGCCCGAACACGATCACCGCGGCCATCGCGACCAGCAGGGTCAGCGGCGTGATCACGGCCGCCAGCCGGGTCGCCCCGGCCGACGCGTGGTGCGCGGCGAGGTGCCCGGACACCCGGGAGAGCCGCAACGGCGCGCCCAGCGCCGCGAACGCGACCCTGGCCAGCACCGGGCCGAGCAGCGCCACCGCCACGCACAGCACCAGCACCGCGAGGTAGGTGACGGGGGTCGCCGCCGGCTCGGTGCGCAACGCCGACAGCACCACGAGCAGCACCACCCCGCCCACCAGCACGAGACCGCCGGCGAGCAGCCGCCCCGGCGCGGGGCCGCGCACGTCGGCCGCCGACTCGGCCAGCGCCTCCACCGGCCTGATCCGCGCGGCCCGCCGAGCGGCGAGCCGGGCCGCGAGCCAGGCGGCGAGCAGCGTCGCCACCACGGCGGCCACCGCCGGGAACACGCTCCGCACCGGCGCCAACGTCTCGGGCACCGCGCCGAGTTCGGTGAACCGCCGGTGGATCAGGCCGCCGAGCGGCTGCCCCGCGAAGGCCCCGAGCACCCCGGCCACCGCGCCGACGACCAGCGCCTCGCGGCCGATCAGCCGCCGCACCTGGCGCGGCGTCGCCGCGACGGCGCGCAGCAGCGCCAACTCGCGGTGGCGCTGCCGGGTGGCGAGCGCCAGGGTGCCGACCACCACGAGCACCGCGACCAGCAGCCCGGTGCCGCCGATCGCCCCGCCCATGCTGACCAGCCGGACGCGGGCCTGCGCCGCGTCGAGGAACTCGACCTCGCCGCGCTCCCCGCCGGTGTGCACCAGGGCGGTCGTCCCCGCCAGCGCCTCGCCGAGCCGGCCGGCCAGTTCCTCGGCCGGGACGCCGTCCACCGGGACGACGCCGACGACCGTGTCCCGGCCGTCGTGCCCGGCCAGCCGCCGCGCCTCGTCCTCGGCGAAGAACACCGCCGCCTGCTCGGTGACCGCGCCCTCGGCCACGCCGACCACGGTGTACTCGGCCGGCGCGTCCGTGGCCTGCACCGTCACCACGTCTCCGACGCCGATCCCGCCGCGCCGCGCCAGCCCGCCGTCCACCACGATCTCGCCGCGGGCCTCCGGCGCCCGGCCCTCGCCGATCACGAACGGCGTCAGCGCGGCCGAACTCCAGGCGTGACCAAGCGACTCGGGCCCACCGCCGACGCCGACGAGCGCCGCGGGGAACGTCACCTCGGGCAGCACGGCGCCGACGCCGTCCACGGCCGCGATCGTCTCCGCGGTGCCGGGCGGGAGCCAGGCGCGCTCGGCCACCGGCTTGGCCTTGTGCTTGACCTTGTCGCCCTTCCGCTGCTCGTGGTGCACGTTCTGGTCGGCCGCCACCACGACCGGCGCTGCCCCGTACCGCTCGGTGCGGATCTCGCCGCGCAGCCCCGTCTCCAGCAGCCCGCCGCAGGCCGTCACCAGCGCGGCGGCGCAGCACAGCGCGAGGAAGGCCCCGACGAACCCGGCCCGGCGGGCCCGCAGCGTCCACAACGCGTAGCGCAACATCAGGCCCACGCCCCGAGCCGCGTCATCCGGTCCGCCACCCGCTCCGCGGTCGGCTCGGCCAACTCCCCGACCAGCCGCCCGTCGGCGAGGAACAGCACGGTGTCGGCGTACGAGGCCGCCACCGGATCGTGGGTGACCATCACCACCGTCTGCCCGCCGTCCCCGACGATGCCGCGCAACAGCTCCAACACCGACTTCGCCGTCATCGTGTCCAACGCCCCGGTCGGCTCGTCGCCGAAGATCACGTCCGGGCGGGTGATCAACGCCCGTGCCACGGCCACCCGTTGCTGCTGTCCGCCGGACAGCTGCGCCGGCCTGACGTCCCGCTTCTCCAACAGCCCCACCCGCGCCAACACCTCGTCGACGCGCCGCCGGTCGATCCGCCGCCCGGCCAGCCGCAGCGGCAGCTCCACGTTGTGCCGCACGGTCAGCGCGGGCACCAGGTTGAACGCCTGGAACACGAACCCGACGCGCTCCCGCCGCAGTTCGGTGGCCCGCCGCTCGCTCAGCCCCGACACCTCGGTGGAACCGAGCCACGCCGTCCCGGACGTCGCCCGGTCGAGTCCCGCCGCACAGTGCAGGAACGTGCTCTTGCCCGACCCCGAGGGGCCCATCACGGCGGTGAAGCTGCCGCGCGGTATCGCGACGCTCACCCCGTCCAGGGCCCGGACGGCCGAGCCGTTCCGCCCGTACACCTTGCTGACGCCGTCCAACCGCAGCGCCGGCCCGTCACTCATTCCGTCGTTCCTTCCGTGTGATCGTCGCCCGGCGCGGGGAACGCGAGCAGCCGCGTGAGCACCGTCCGCGCCTCCGGCGGCGTCTCGCCGTCGGGGCGCTTGTAGCGGTTGAGCAGCGCGATGTACGCCTCGAAGAACTCCCGCAGCTCGTCAGGCGTCAGCCGGATCGTGCCGCGCGAGTACGGGAACGCGTCCGCCCAGCCGTCCTCGGCCGGCGGCCGCGTCTGGAGCCGTTCGAACATCCGCAGGTCGGCGACGTACGCCAGCCGGTTCATCTCGTCCACCACGGCCCGGGTGCGGTCGGGGTGTCGATGCCGGGCACCGGCTGCTCGGCCGAGACGGCGAGCGCCCGCAGGTTGCCGGCCTCGATCTGGTCGCGGAAGTCGTTGTAGCCGCTGATGCCGATCTCGACGGTGTCGGACAGC
>NZ_SMKI01000475.1 GCF_004348415.1 Streptomyces hainanensis | reverse complement strand
ACCGCGCCCCCGCCACCGCCGTCTCCGCCGTCCTGGCGCTCGCCCTGACCGCCTGCGTCTCCGGCGAGGGCACCGACGGCGGCGCCGGCGGCGGGGACGGCTCGGTCCCGCTCCGCCTGGACTGGGCCTACTACAACCCCGAGTCGCTGGTCATCAGGGAACAGGGCTGGCTGGAGGAGGAGTTGGCCGACCAGGACGTGACCGTCAGCTGGCTGCAGTCGCTCGGCAGCAACAAGGCCAACGAGAACCTGCGCGCCGGCGCCGTCGACTTCGGCTCGACGGCCGGCACCCCCGCGCTGCTCGCCCGCGCCAACGGCACCGAGCTGCGCACCGTCAGCGTCTACAGCCAGCCCGAGTGGTCGGCGCTCGTGGTGCCGGCCGGCTCCGACATCGCCTCGGTCGCCGACCTCGCCGGCCGCCAGATCGCCGCCACCAAGGGCACCGACCCGTACTTCTTCCTGCTCCAGGCGCTGCGCGAGGCCGGACTCGACGCCTCGGACGTCTCCATCGTCAACCTGCAACACCCGGACGGGAAGACCGCGTTGGAGCGCGGCCAGGTCGACGCCTGGGCCGGCCTCGACCCCTACACCGCGCAGACCGAGCTGGAGGCGGGCTCCCGGCTGCTCTACCGCAACCTGGACTTCAACTCCTACGGCTTCCTCAACGTCGCGGAGGACTTCCTCGACGCCCACCCCGACCTGGTGCAGACCGTCGTCGACACCTACGAGCGGGCCCGCGCCTGGATCCTGGACCACCCGACGGAGGCGGTCGGCATCCTCGCCGAGGCGGCGGGGATCTCCACCGAGGTCGCGGAGCGCCAACTCCTCGACCGCACGCGCCTCGACATCTCCCCGGTGCCGGGCGACGAGCAGCGCGTGGTGCTGGAACGGGTGGCGCCCCTGCTGGTGGCCGAACGGCAGGTGGCCGACGAGGAGACGGTCGCCGAGGCCCTCGACACGCTCTTCGCGCCGGAGTTCGCCACCGCGGCGGCGGACCGTTGACACGCGGACCGTTGACACGCGGACCGTTGGCGCGTGGACCGTCGACACGCGGACCGTTGGCGCGACGGCTCGCGCGCGTCGCGGCCGGTCTGCTGCTCCCCGCGCTCCTGCTGCTCGCCTGGCAGCTGGCCGCCCACTCCGGCGTCTACACGCGCGCCCAGCTTCCGCCGCCCGCCGACGTCTGGCGGGCGCTCGGCGACCTGGCGGCCCACGGCGACCTGGGGCACCACGTCGCGATCAGCGTCCAACGCGTGCTGCTCGGCTTCGCCGCCGGCACCGCCGCCGGCCTGCTGCTCGGCGCGCTCGTCGGCCTCTCCGGCCCGGCCCGCGCGCTGCTGGCCCCGACGGTGGGCGCGTTGCGCGCCGTGCCCTCGCTGGCCTGGGTGCCGCTGCTACTGCTCTGGCTGGGCATCGGCGAGACGCCGAAGCTCACGCTGGTGGCGGTCGGCGCCTTCTTCCCCGTCTACACCACGGTCTCCTCGGCGCTGGACCACGCCGACCGCCGGCTGGTCGAGCTCGGCCACGCCTACGGTCGCTCGGGGCCGGCCCTGCTCGCCCAGGTGCTGCTCCCGGCCGCCGCCCCCGCCGTCCTCTCCGGGGTCCGGCTCGGCCTGGCCCAGAGCTGGCTCTTCCTGGTCGCCGCCGAGCTGATCGCCTCCACGATGGGCCTCGGCTACCTGCTGATCGACAGCCAGAACACCGGTCGCACCGACGTGCTCGTGCTGACCATCGTGCTGCTCGCCCTCCTCGGCAAGGCGAGCGACGCCGTCCTCGGCCTCGCGGAAGCGCGGGTCAAGCTGCGCTGGGGCTGAGCGGCGGGTCGCGGTCAGTGGTTCGGGGCCGGCTTCCAGTCCTGGGCCAGGAGCCCGAGCAGCACCTCGTCGAGGAACTCGCCCATCACCCAGGACGAGGAGCGCAGCACGCCCTCGCGGACGAAGCCGTTGCGCTCGGCGGAGCGCAGCATCGCGTGGTTGTCCGCCAGCGTCTCGATCTGCAGCCGGTGCAGGCCGCGCACGACGAACCCGTAGTGGCACAGCACCGCGACCACGTCGGTGCCGTAGCCGTTGCCGCGGGAGGCCGGCAGCAGCCCGAGACCGATGTGCGCGCACCGGTTGTGGGTGTCGATGCCCCACAGCGTCGCGGTGCCGACCAGCGTGCCGCCCGCCAGCTCCACCACGGAGAACTGGGCGAGCCCCTGCGCCGTGTCGTCCACCGCGAACTGCGACCCCTTCGAGCCGGGCGTGATCGGCCGCCACGGGTCGCCTGTGGCCCGCGAGGCGGTGACCACGTCGGTGGCGAGCTCGGCCTCCAGGATCGGTATGTCGTCCTCGTGCCGGGCCCTGAGCCCGACCTTCGTACCCCTGAGCATGCGTGCTTCCTATCCGACCGGGTGGGCCGGCGGCAAACCGATGAGCGGATCGGTGCCTGCCGCCGGCCCGGGCGCGGGTCAGGACACGCTGCGCAGCCGTCGGGCCCCGAGGTGGGCCGAGAACTGGTCGACGAGCTGTTCCAGCGGTTCGGCGGCCGTGGGGTCGAGGGTCACCGAGCCGTCCTCGGCCACCAGGATGTGGCGGTCGAGGACGAACCAGCCGGGGGTGATGTGGGTGGCCCCCATCGAGGAGAGGACGGGCCGCAGCGCGTAGTCGATGGCCAGCACGTGGGCGGTGCTGCCGCCGGTGGCCAGCGGCAGCACGGTCCTGCCGGCCAGCGCGTACTGCGGCAGCAGGTCGAGGAGCGCCTTGAGCAGCCCGGAGTAGGCGGCCTTGTAGACGGGGGTGCCCACCAGCACCCCGTCGGCCTCGCCGAGCAACCGGCCGGCCTCGGTGATCGCCGGATGGGCGAGGTCGGCGCCGAACAGCGCCTCGGGCGGCAGGGTGCGGACGTCCAGGGGGACCACGTCGTGGCCCTGGCGCGCCAGCCGGGCGCCCAGGTGGTTGAGGAGGCCGGCGGTGCGGGAGACGGGCGAGGGGCTTCCGGATATCGAGAGGACGACGGCCATGGGTTCTGCCTCCGGGGTGTGGTCAGGAGCGGGCGCCGGCGAACGGGACCTGGGGAGCGGTGGGTTGGCGATCGGCCCGGGACGGGTGGTGCCACAGTCCGCGCCGTTCGAGGAGCGGCAGCACCCCCTCGCCGAACCAGTAGGCCGCCTCCAGGTGGGGATACCCGGAGAGCACGAACTCCTCGATGCCCAGCGCGTGGTACTCCAGGATCCGGTCGGCGACCTCCTGGTGGCTGCCGACCAGCGCGGTGCCGGCGCCACCGCGCACCAGGCCGATGCCGGCCCACAGGTTGGGATGGATCTCCAGGCCGTCCCGACGGCCGCCGTGCAGCGCCAGCATCCGGCGCTGCCCCTCGGACTCGCTGTGCCCCAGGCCCTCCTGGACGGCGGCCACGGTCGCGGGGTCGAAGCCGTCGAGCAGCCGGCGCGCCTCGGCCCACGCCTCGTCCGAGGTGTCGCGGTTGATCACGTGCAGCCGGATGCCGAACCGCGGGGAGCGGCCGTGTTCGGCGGCCGACTCCCGCACCCGGGCGATCTTCTCGGCCACCTGGGTCGGGGGCTCGCCCCACGTCAGATAGACGTCGACGTGGCGGGCGGCCACGTCGAGGGCGGCCGGGGACGAGCCGCCGAAGTAGATCTCGGGGACCGGTTCCGGCAGCCGGGTGAGGCGGGCGCCCTCGACGCTCAGCCGCTCGCCGGCCAGGTCCACCGTCTTCCCCTCCCACAGCCCCCGGACGACGTGCAGGAACTCGCCGGTCCGCGCGTAGCGCGCGTCCTTGTCGAGGAAGTCGCCGTAGGCGCGCTGCTCGGCGCCCTCGCCGCCGGTGACGATGTTGAGCAACAGCCGGCCGCCGGTCTGCCGTTGGTAGGTGCTCGCCATCTGGGCGGCGAGCGTGGGCGAGACGAACCCGGGCCGGAACGCGACGAGGAACTTGAGGCGTTCGGTGTGCTGGCTGATCATCGCGGTGGTGAGCCACGCGTCCTCGCACCAGGCACCGGTCGGGGTCAGCGCGCCGACGAAGCCCAACTGCTCGGCGGCGCGGGCGATCTGGCCGAGGTAGCCGACCGTCGGCGGCCGGTCGCGGCCGGAGGCCGTGACGGCGGCGCCGTGGCCACCGCCCACGACGTGCCGGCTGTCGCCGTTGGTGGGCAGGAACCAGTGGAAGGTGAGGGACACGGGAACTCTCCGTTCTTTCGCGAGGCTGGTCTCGTTCGCGAGGCTGGTCACAGCAGGCCGTGCCGGGGCGGCGGCGTGCCGTTGAGCAGATGGCGGCCGATGTGCTGCACCTTCCAGCGGGCCGGATCGTGCAGGGTGTGGGTGCGGGCGTCGCGCCAGTGGCGGTGCAGGTTGAGGCCGTCGGCCGCGGCCCGGGTGCCGGCGACCTCGAAGAGCGCCGAGGAGACCTCGACGGCCGCGGCGCCGGCGAACGCCTTGGCGGCGGCCACGGCCACGGACGCCTCGGCGGCGCTCTCGTCGGTGAGCCCGCCGGCCGCGGCGTCCACGGATCGGGCCGCGGCGACGAGCAGCGCCTCGGCGGCCCGTACCCGGATGGCGAGTTCGCCGAAGCGTTGGATCAGCAGCGGGTCGTCGGCGGCCGCCACGAGACCGCTCTCGAACCAGGGGCGGCTCTTCGTCCGCACGAACTCGGCGGCCTCGGCCAGCGCCCCGCCGGCGATCCCGACGTCGATCGCCGCGTGGAGCAACTGGGCAGTCGCGCCGTGCAGTTGGGGGCCGTCGAAGGTGAGGTGGTGGGGCACGATCCGGTCCGGCTCCACCCGGACCCGGTCGAGGCGCACCGTGCCGCTGGCCGTGGTGCGCTGCCCCATGCCGTCCCAGTCGTCGACCACGGTCAACCCCGGCTCGTCCCACGGCACATACGCGACGTGCAGCCGGTCGCCGTCGTGGGCGGCACGGGCGAGCACCGGGATCCAGTCGGCGAACAGGGCACCGGTGGCGTAGTTCTTGACGCCCGTCAGCACGTATCCGTCGCCGTCCGGCTCGGGTTCGAGCCGGGTGCGGAAGTCCTGTACGTGCCGGGTGCCGGCCTCGGACTGGGCGTTGCCGAACCGCCGGCCGGCCAGCACCTCGCCGAAGAAGAACTCCCGCTGCGCGGCGGTGCCCTGCCGCCGCAGCACGTTGACGTAGACGAAGTGGCTCTGCGGGATCTGCGCCAGGCTGGCGTCGGCCGTCGCCAGCAGCCGGAAGATCTCGGCGAGCGTGCCGGCGCCGACGTCGGCCCCGCCGTACTCGGCGGGGACGGTGACGGCGAGCAGGCCGCTGGCCGACAGCCGGTCCACCTCCTCGCGCGGCGGCTCCCGCCGGGCGTCCCGGCCGGCGGCGCCCGCGCGGAAGCCGTCGGCGAGTTCGGCGGCGACCCGCAGCGCCTCGGCGTCGTCCCGGATCACCTGGGCGACGATGGCGGTGGATCCGGACATGCGGTCTCCTTCGGGGGACGGCGAGCGTGCGGAAACATGCGGAGGTACGGGACGCGGGCACGGGGAACCGGCCCTCCGGCGGCACCTGGGGCGGCCGTCGACGGGCGGACGGAGGGGGCCCACCGCACGCGTCGGGACACGTCGACGCCGGCGGGAGGCGAAGGCCCAGCGGCGCCCATGGACGAGGCAGCGTGACTTCTCCTCCGAGATCGCGCCCGACGACATGGCCGACACCGCCGCGGTGTACGCCCAGGCCGCCGGTGAGGCGTCCGGAGCCGGTG